>NZ_JARFTR010000232.1 GCF_029167235.1 Kamptonema sp. UHCC 0994
GGCGGTTCGTTGACCGCCAAGATGGCGGCGTTACGGAAGAGGAGATAATTATTGTGGGCGGTGAGGGGATAGGTTATCGCCAAGAAGGGGGAGAGGCGGCGATTTACAGCTATGCTCGGCAATTATTGCAGGAAAATTTGAGGCGATCGCTACAACCCGGAGAAAAAATTACTGTTACTATCATTCTGCCCGAAGGTCG
The DNA here is from genome assembly GCF_029167235.1 of Kamptonema sp. UHCC 0994. GTDB lineage: Bacteria > Cyanobacteriota > Cyanobacteriia > Cyanobacteriales > Microcoleaceae > Kamptonema. Next base: position 200 of record NZ_JARFTR010000232.1, read on the forward strand.
CCAATTGGCTGCACGTACCTCTAACGAGGCTTTCGGCGTTGTGGAAGGGCTTTCTCTGCTCGGTACTACGGGCATTTCTCAACCGCTGAGTGCTCCTGGTCAATTAGAAGATTTCCGCTCAGAATTGCAGAAAAAAGCCGATCGCTTTGATTCTTTAGTCTTCTGTATTGGTGAAAACGGCTTAGATTTAGCGACTCAATTAGGTATTAACCCAGAAAGGTTAGTAAAAACGGCTAACTGGTTGGGCCCAATGCTCGTAGAGGCTGGAGTGCAAGGCTTGAAGTCAGTTTTGCTATTTGGTTATCACGGCAAATTGATGAAATTGGCGGGCGGAATTTTTCACACTCACCATCATCTTGCTGATGGGCGGCGGGAAATATTGACGGCTTATTGTGTAAATTCAGGACTACCGGCTGCGGTTTGTACAGAAATTTTTGCTTGCGTTACAGCCGAAGATGGACTGCAAAAATTGCGAACTTTGGATGAGAATACGGGCAGTAATTGGGTAGAGCGGGTTTACGGTGCGATCGCCTCTCAAATTGACCAAAGATCCTCAGACTACATCTTCACTCACTGCCAGCGTCATCTTACCATTGGTTCGGTACTCTTCGGTCGCGATCGCAAAATCATCCTAAAAAGTGAAATAGGCGATACACTTTTGTCTAAGATTTGTTAATCTAATGTAAATATCTCATAAAAGTTAACAGTTAACCGTTAACCGTTAACCGTTAGCCGTTAACAGTTAACCGTTAACAGTTAACCATTAACTATCACCATCTACCAATTAAACACTAACCGTGACTTCCCAAATACAAACTGAAGCGCCCGCAGACAACCCTGAAATCGGGCAAGTCAATCGCCAAATGCTAGTAATTCTAGACTTTGGTTCGCAATATTCAGAGCTAATTGCTCGTCGCATCCGCGAAACTCAAGTTTATTCAGAAGTAATATCTTACCGCACTACAGCAGAGCAGTTAGCTACTCTCAATCCTAAAGGAATTATCCTTTCCGGCGGCCCTAGTTCTGTTTATGACGAAGGGGCTCCCCACTGCGATCCAGAAATCTGGAATTTAGGTATTCCAGTTTTGGGTGTTTGCTACGGAATGCAGTTAATGGTAAAGCAATTAGGAGGGAAAGTAGAACGAGCAAAACGCGCAGAATATGGCAAGGCTTCCCTATCAATTAAAGATCCTACAGACTTGCTGACTAATGTGGAAGATGGCGCAACAATGTGGATGAGTCACGGCGATAGTTGCGTTGAGTTACCCGCAGGATTTGAAGTTCTTGCTCATACAGATAATACTCCTAGTGCTGCGATCGCGAATTACGATAAAAAGCTTTATGGCGTTCAATTCCATCCCGAAGTAGTTCACTCTATTGGCGGTTTAGCTTTAATTCGCAATTTTGTCTACCATATTTGTGACTGCGAACCGACTTGGACAACGGAAGCTTTTGTCGAGGAATCAATTCGCGAAATCCGCGCCAGAGTTGGAGATAAACGGGTTTTGCTAGCTTTATCTGGCGGCGTGGATTCTTCCACTTTAGCCTTCTTACTGCATAAAGCGATCGGCGATCAATTGACTTGTATGTTTATCGATCAGGGTTTCATGCGTAAGTATGAGCCAGAAAGGTTAGTAAAGCTATTTCATGAACAGTTCCACATTGATGTTCAGTATGTAAATGCCCGCGATCGATTCCTTGCAAAAATTGAAGGTGTTACCGATCCAGAAGTTAAACGCAAACATATTGGTCACGAATTTATCCAAGTATTTGAAGAAGAATCTAAGCGCCTCGGCCCCTTTGATTATCTCGCTCAAGGTACTCTTTATCCAGATGTTATCGAATCCGCTGATACTAACGTAGACCCGAAAAGTGGAGAGCGAGTTGCTGTTAAGATTAAGAGTCACCACAACGTCGGCGGTTTACCTAAAGATTTGCGGTTTAAGCTAATTGAACCTTTGCGAAAACTATTCAAGGATGAAGTACGAAAACTCGGTCGTTCTATTGGATTACCAGAAGAAATTGTCAATCGACATCCTTTTCCTGGCCCTGGCTTGGCAATTCGCATTTTAGGAGAAGTGACAGCAGAACGTTTAAATATTTTGCGAGATGCTGATTTCATCGTCCGCCAAGAGATTAATCGCCAGGGAATGTATAGCGAACTTTGGCAAGCTTTTGCGGTTTTATTACCAGTTCGTAGTGTTGGCGTTATGGGAGATCAACGCACTTATGCTTACCCAATTGTTTTGCGTTTAGTCAAGAGTGAAGATGGGATGACTGCTGATTGGGCACGAGTACCTTACGATTTTCTGGAAACTGTCTCGAATCGGATTGTTAACGAGGTTAAAGGAGTTAACCGCGTGGTTTATGATATTACTTCTAAGCCGCCTGGAACTATTGAATGGGAGTAATTGTTAGTTGTTAGTTATTAGTTGTTAGTTGTTAGTTGTTAGTTATTAGTTATTAGTTGTTAGTTGTTAGTTGTTAGTTGTTATAGCAACCGCCAAGGTGGTTAGGACATTTTAGTTTCCTCAAACCCTTAATTTTCTTCCCTTCTTCCTCTTCTTCCTCTTCTTCCCCTAGCCCCTAGCCCCTAGCCCCTAGCCCCTAACCGCCTTGGCGGTTGCTATACCTTTGATTTTGTGCATAAAACTCATTTTGACGAATAGTAATCGCAATTTGATTTGCCAATATTTGCAAAGTCTCAAAGTCTACAATTGTTAACCTAGGTCTTCTCAGAGTATCTTCAGTTTGATTACCAGCAAAAAGAATATGATTCGCTTCACTGTTAACAGCAAAAGCAATCGCAATAAAATATTTTACCTGAAATTCTGATTCCCAATCTGCCCTATATTTATCTATACTTTTACCATTAAATAAAATTCCTTGTTTCTCAACAGCTAACTTAGAAAACTCTGGATTAGCCATCTTTGTCATCAAATATTCCGAAGAATAGCCACAACTTGCAACCGGATAAAAATTTTCATCTTCTTTCTTCCTGAAAATAATAGCTCGATCAAATCCAATATTCTCAGCTAAAGACTTAACCGTAACTTCATAAATATTCCACGCATCTTTTGCCCCAATTATTTGCTGAGACAGCAATTGCATAAACTTAAAAGTCTTTTCTCGCTTCTTAGACTTCATCTGCAAATCCAGCAAAGAACCTTCCAATTTAATGATTTCCAACGTTAGATTTTCGATATCTTCCTTACACGATAGTTTTTCTTGCTTTAACCTTGCTATTTCCTCCTTCAACACTTGATTTTCAGACATGAGATCAGCTTGATATTCAATCATTCTATCCCCACGAAAATTCCAGTATAGTTATGAAAATGATTTTCTCCCATCACGGGAGCAATTTCGCCAAAACAAAAAAAGCCAATCATATCTTTATCATTACCCAAAACTTCCATCAGATTATTCACATCTGGTTCTGGTTCACCAAAAAGATAAGATCCACGTCCTGAACAGTTAAAATAAAAATAGGTAGCATCTTCAGGATACTGCATAGCAGCAGTTACTTTATGAGCTATGCTCTCTGTCCCTTGTTTGACTTTAGCCTCGTTACGCCTAGTCATCTGAAAATTTGACCCGACAGGTATTGGGACTCCTAATTTTATGCTACCCTGTTCTTTATCAATACCGATAATTGCCCTGTTAATCATATCTCCATCATAACCTTTGCCCTTAAAAGATTGTCCTAACCCAATTAAATTGATAGCTTGACCGAAATCTAACATTCGTTCTTCACCGACTAGAGAGTTTAGTAAGTCTAAGGCGGGTTCATTATCAATTTCATAGATAATATTATCTTGCGCTTTAGTAACAGTTTTCAAATTTCCCAGGGGTTTAGAACCGTGACTTACGCCGATTGAATAGTTAAAATCTCCAGTTATCAAAACGCCAGCTACAGCATCACTTAGAATCTCTTGATTGCAAAATTGATAAGTTTGCGAGAAATGATAATCATTGCCGGCGGTTCCGCCTACAAAATCAATGTGATATCCTAAAATATTTTCGATGCCTTTAAAAAGACCATCTGAATTAATTGTTAAACCGTCTGGAAATAAGAAAAGCAGTTGTTTGTCATCGGGTGAAAGTTCAATTAATTTGATTTTATTACCGATTTCTCTACCTACTTTTTCGCAGTCAGCCGATAAACCCGGAACAATAAAAGGATGAAAAAATACATTTTTTGAAACCATTCCCATCATTGCTAGAGAATGGGTTGCCTCATCGCAGCCTAAGTTAGTAATACTACCAAGTCCCGAACAGCCACAAAGAGGTATATTACTAGCAACTGACTCAATACCTTGGAAAATTTTTCTCATTTCGTGTCCAACTGTGGCGAACAGAAATAGGAAATCTGGATGCTTACCTAATTTTTTGATTATTTCTGCGATCGCATATTTCCCCGCTTCCCAAGAATCATCTATTTTAGAGTAAGCAACCGCTCTTTTGATTACCATAATCTTTCTGCCTAAATCATTAGCGATCAAATTAAACCCAGAATTTATAGCAACCGCCAAAGCGGTTGCTATACATACAGCGCTATCTCTTTTTTAATCGGCACAGCCGGAGCCAGATTAATGTCTACTTCCAGTTTATGGCTTAATGGCCTTGGCGGTTGCTATATCTAATACTTTTCAGTCTAGATAAAAGTAAAGTCAAAAGGAGAAAGGAACGGGACACCAGTAACACCATTTAATTTCGCCAAGATCCGAGAATCGTTACCGCTGGTATTATCCGCATTGCCGTCATAAATAATATAAGTGCTACCACCAGAATCGTAAGCAAACAAGAACGCAGTCCCGCCCAAAATATTCAGCGAAACAGTTGTCTGCACAGGTAATACAATTTGGTTCGCGCCCTTGAGATTAGGGAATGCGGGAGTAAAGTTAAACTGGTCGTTAATCGGCACACCTAGAGCGGCAAAATCCGTAATAATATCGTAGCCGCCAGCCGCGATCGCAGCATTAATTGCCGCAGGCGAAGCCGCCTCAAAGACCGCCCCCCCATCAGTAGGGCTAGTATAGCGGAATGTATTATTACCACCGCCGCCGCTCATACTATCAGCACCAGCGCCACCGATCAACACATCATTATCCAGTCCACCATTAATAGTGTCATTTGCCCCTGCACCATCAATAGTATCGCTGCCAGCTAAACCATTGAAGTTATCCGGGAAAGAACCGCCGACTATACTGTTTGCACCGCTATCTGCTAAAAATACCTGAACGTTCACTGTAGCTGCGGCCGTCCCTGGGCTCGTCCCAAATCCATCGCTGATTGTGTAGGTAAAGGCAACAGTACCAGCAGCACCAGCGGGAGTAAACTGCACCCCTGTACCGCCCAGATTGACCGTCGAACCAGCCTTAGTGGTGCTAAGACTGATGATAGTAAGTGGTTGGTTTTCTGGATCGCTGTCGTTGGCTAGTACATTAATTAGAGTTGGGAGAGGATTGTTAGTAGTCGTCAGGATTAAACCGTCATCTATAGCTGTTGGCGGCGTATTAACTTGCGTACCAGTATTAGCGTTAAACGGATTAATATTGATGGCGATCGAGGATGTTGCTGTACCACCTTCAGGATCGCTGACGCTGTAACTAAACGACCCAGCTTTCCCAGTGACATTGGTTGCAGGTTCAAATCTCAGGGAGCTCAAGTCTTGAACGCTCAATTTTTCGTTCAATAAGGTGACAGAGGTATTCCGCAATATCTGACCGAAGGTAGGATTAGGCAGTTGTGTCACTGTAACTGTAAGCGCTGCACCCTCCGGGTCAGTCGGTGTTTGAATGCTAAGGGCTAAAGGTATATCCTGACTGGTTACTAAACTCTTAGAGCTTTCCACAATTGGCGGTTGGTTGGTTGTCGCCGTTGGGAAAGCAGGGGAAGTCGGCCCCAACCCAGGAGTTGCAGTTGGCGGCGGTATGGGAGAAGGGCCTGGACTCACGCTGGGAGTAGGTGAGGGCACTAAAGTAGGGAGTGAACTTGGAGTAGTACCTGTTGCAGGTGAAGGGCTAGTACCCGTTGTTGTGGGAGTAGGAGTAGGAGTAGCAGTTGTGGGAGTAGGAGTAGGAGTAGGAGTTGGTGTAGGAGTAGGAGTTGGTGTAGGAGTTGGAGTAGGAGTTGGAGTTGGAGTAGGAGTTGGTGTAGGAGTAGGAGTAGGAGTTGGAGTTGGAGTAGGAGTTGGCGTTGCTGTTACGGGCGAGGGAGTTGTCCCCGTTGTCGAAGGAGTTGTCCCCGTTGTCGAAGGAGTTGTCCCCGTTGTCGAGGGAGTTGTCCCCGTTGTTGAAGGAGTTGTCCCCGTTGTCGAGGGAGTAGTACCTAGAATGGGAAATGGGTTTTCATCAACGAACGGGACGGGATTTGTTGTAAACCTTGATTCGTTGACAGTGGTAGGTTTAACGTCGAGCAGTATTGCTAAAAATTCGCCCGTGCGTTTGTCTCTAATAATGGTGTTGCTAGAATTCGAGCCTGTTCCTTGGGATATCTCCAAATCTGCGAATTTCAAATCACCTGTGAGGGCGATCGCATCATCGTCAGTAAAATCTCTAATTAGGTCAGCATCAGTTAAATTAACGCCGCCAGTAGTCGCACTACCACTACTGAGGGAGGCTGGTTGAGTGCTAAATCTACCGATAACAAAGGTATCTCTGCCTTCACCGCCAGTGAATGTATCTGAGCCGCGATCGCCAGAGAGAATATCATCACCACTATCACCAGCAAGTTCGTCGTTACCTTCCCCACCATAAATAATATCGTCTCCTTCGCCGCCGCTAGCAGTATCGTTGCCAGCACCGCCGTTGATCCTGTCTCCTCCTTCCTGGCCTAATAAAAGATCGCTACCGCCGCCACCGAGTACAGTATCGTTGCCCGTATCGCCAAAAAGAGTATCATTGCCGCGATCGCCAGAAACTAAGTCATCCTCACCACCGCCACGCAAGCAGTCATTACCTTTACCACCAAACAGCGTGTCGTTACCTTCGCTACCAAAGACAATATCATTGCCAGCATCACCATAAGCAGTATCGCTACCCTGATCCCCAGAAACCAGATCCTCATCTTTGCCGCCTCTTACGCTGTCATCGCCTGGCCCGCCCTCAACGGTATCTCTGCCAGCATTGCCATTCAAATAGTCGTTATTTTCTTCGCCTCTGAGCAAATCTGGGCCGTCCCCACCGAAAACGGTATCATCACCGGGACGCGCTGAAATTGTGTCATTCCGAGGGCCACCAATTAGATAGTCATCCAGATTGGTTCCCTGAACCACACCCTGAACAAATATTGGCTGTGGAGGAGGAGTAGGAGTCGGTGTCAACGTCTCCACAGGCGCAGGTGTTTGCGTAATGGCAGGGCGTGTCCCCTGACTCACAGAAGGGCTCGTCCCTTGACTCACAGAAGGGCTCGTCCCTTGACTCACAGAAGGGCTCGTCCCTTGACTCACAGAAGGGCTCGTCCCCTGACTCACAGAAGGGCTCGTCCCTTGACTCACAGAAGGGCTCGTCCCTTGACTCACAGAAGGGCTCGTCCCCTGACTCACAGAAGGACTCGTCCCCTGATCTGGCGTTGGAGTGGGAGTAGGTGCAGGCGTTGGCGCTGGCGTAGGGAGAACATCAGTAATATCGCCATTTTCATTTACAAGAAAAAACGGTGGGCCGTTCTCAATAAAGCCTGCTGGCACTGCACCTGGCATTGTTCCGCCTCCTTAAATCAACACTAAATTTTGTTAGTTGTTAACAGTTAACAGTTAACAGTTAACAGTTAACCGTTAACCGTTAAATAAACTTGAACTCCGATGCAGTAATGACAGTGCTTAAAGCACCCGGTACCGTAGGAATAGAATTGAGAACAGCCAAGTCAAAAGCGGGGAGACTATCATCACTAACATTCGGGTCATAACCCAAAAGATACTTATTAAAAGTATTGTTCAGATAGATAAAGAAAGCTCCTGATTGAGCCGAACCATTTTGATTTTTCAAAGCTGCATTTACAGCTTGAGCATTGTCAAATTTTGCCTCAAACAATATCACCTCTTGACCACCAATATCATCACCCGCCGAGCCGATATTCCTAATAATAATACTAGAAAAATCGTTAGACGTGCCAGAGTTGGTAAAGCCACCGAAATTAGACGATCGGAACAAGAAAGCATCGCTACCGCTAACATTGAAATCGCTAATGATATCTACACCTTCTGCGGGAGTTTCAAAGTAGAAGAAATCATTACCAGCCTCACCCGTTAGGAGATCGGAACCAAATCCGCCCCCAAGGATGTCATCGCCCGCAGCACCAGATAGCGAGTCGTTATCACCGCCGCCTAAGACCAAATCATTGCCAAATCCACCACTGAGGCTGTCGCCACCATCTCCACCGTCGAGAGTGTCATTGCCAGCTTCACCCAACATAGAATCGCTACCGCCCTCGCCCAAGAGGTAATCGTTACCGACACCTCCCAATTGGGTGTCGCTACCGTCGCCGCCGAGTACCGTGTCGTCACCGTCACTGCCTAATAGTGAATCATTGCCTGTGCCACCATCAATTAAGTCTCTGCCCACGCCGCCATCAACAATGTCGTCACCGGCACCGCTGTCAATGGTGTCATCGCCAACTCCTCCAGTCACAATGTCACTGCCAGCCTCTCCGTATAGGGAGTCATCGCCAGCATCTCCCGATAGGACATCATTACCGGTTCCGGCATAAACAGTATCGTTGCCTTCCCCAGCACCGAGGGAGTCGTCGCCATCTCCACCAAATAGCAGGTCATTGTTGAACCCGCCATCAATAGTGTCATTGCCATCTTCACCGTCAACGGTATCGTTGCCGTCTCCACCACTTAAAACATCGTTGCCGGTACCACCTAAAAGGGAGTCATTGGCAGCTTGCCCCAAAATGGAGTCGTTACCTGCTCTACCATCAATGATGTCGTTGCCGTCACCTCCCAAGAAGGTATCATTCCCAGTCCCGCCGATAATATAATCGCTGAGCGCCGTGCCTGAGAAGTTGTCGTTGATGATGCCCGTGCGGTCAGAAATGCTATCTACGACAGTAATACTGAAAGAAGACTGCGGAGTGTTAGAAAATCCGTCACTAACTGTGAATGCAAAGCTGTCACTGCCAGTAGGAGCTAACAAGGTGTATTTAACTATGTTGTTGAGGATGTCTTGCTGGCTAAATTTGTCACCGATATTGACAAAGCTGGTTCCCCTTTGCAGAAATCCTTTTGCAGGATCTGGTGCTTTTGTCAAGGTGTAAATTAGCTGCTCTGCCGGGGTGTCGGCATCTGTAGCAGACAGTTCCTCAACAGAAATAATTTCTACCGGAGAACTCTTGGAGACAATAATGCCTTCGTTGACAACCACTCGTGGTGGACTGTTGATATTAATGGTGACACTTGCCTGAGCCGTGCCGCCATTGCCATCAGTAATCGAGTAGCTGAAGCTGTCACTACCAGTAAAACCAGCATTGGGAGTATATCGGAACGTTCCCCCAGCCACAGGCTCCAGTTGGCCGTTAACAGTTGCAGTAAAGGTGCTGACGTTAAGAATATTCCTGTCAGCATCAGTATCGTTAACTAGGACATTAAAGGAAACTGTCTGGTTGGCAACGGTGGTAACGCTGTCATTGACCGCTATTGGGGGCTGATTGACCGCAGGAGTCGGGGTCGGTGTCCCCGATGGAGTTGGTGTTGGCGTTCCTGATGGAGTCGGGGTTGGTGTCCCCGATGGAGTTGGTGTTGGAGTTGGTGTTTCCGATGGAGTTGGGGTTGGAGTCGGGGTTGGTGTTCCCGATGGAGTCGGGGTCGGAGTTGGTGTTCCCGATGGGTCTGGGGTAGGAACTGGAGTAGGAGAGGGAGAAGGTGGTGGTGTTGCTAGCCCAGGTCTTGTGGGGGCTGCAATGAAGTTAGCCCGACCCAGCGTCCTGCTATCTACTCCCGGCAATACTGCCAAAAAGTCCCCAGTAGTACCGTTACGGATAATCGTACTTCCAGCTCTAGCATCGGTGCTTTGAAAGATTACGAGGTCTTCAAATCTGAGGCTGCCGCTCAGTCCGATTAAATCACCGGTACGGTAGTCTGTAATTAGGTCAGCATCGGCTATATCGGGGCCGCCAGTGGTGGTAACGAGGGGGATGCTGGCGTTGCTAGGATTTGGGGCTGTGAAGCTACCGAGGACAAAGACATCTCTGCCATCACCGCCGGAGAGGGTATCTCTGCCGAACTCACCCCAGAGAACGTCATTGCCACTTTCGCCAACTATGTTGTCATCTCCGTCGCCGCCGAAAACGATATCGTCTCCTTCGCCTCCAAAAATAGTATCTTTGCTGTCGTTGCCGAATAGCCAGTCACCGCCTTCGTTGCCAAAGAGGAGGTCGTCACCTCCACCGCCAGAGAGGGTATCGTTGCCTTGGTCTCCCCAAACGATATCTTCGCCTAAATCTCCGAAGAGGCTATCGTCGCTGGAACCACCGCGTAAGCTGTCGTTGCCTTTACCACCAAAGCTTGTATCTCTGCCATCGCCACCGATAACGGTGTCGTTTTCGTTGTTGCCAAAGAGGAGATCTCCTTCGCCGCCGCCCGACAATAAATCGTTATCTTTGCCGCCGTAAAGAGTGTCAATGCCTGTACCACCGTCGAGGGTGTCCTGACCAGTATTGCCAAAAAGTAGATCGTCGTCATCGTCTCCCCTGAGTTCGTCGTCGCCACCGGCACCGATGAGGGTGTCGCTACCTCCCAACCCTGAGATTACGTCTACTCTGGGGCTACCAACTAAGGAGTCATTGGTTTCAGTACCTCTGATAATTCCGCCCAGATTGCCCGGTAAGGTGTCGTCAGGAGTGCTGGTGGGTAGGGTGTCGTCGGCTCCCGGTGTAGTGTCATCGGCAACGGGTGTGGGGGTTGGAGTTGGTGTGGGTGTGGGTGTGGGGGTTGGAGTTGGTGTGGGTGTGGGTGTGGGTGTGGGGGTTGGGGTTGGGGTTGGGGTCGGAGATGGGGCTGGACTTCCTCCGATAGTTTCATCAGCCCCTAACACAAAGGGAGGGCCATCTTCGACAAAACCTACTGGCACTGCACCGGGCATGATTACAACTCCTTTTTTAGACGATCCCTAGGGACTTGACGAAGGGTTTGAAGATTAGTTTCTCAGGAAAAATAGACTTTAAATTTATCGACAATCCTGATTAGTTTTAACATATTCAAGCAAATTGACAAGAGATATACAGATTTTTTAATCTCAGTCTATTTTGCACTAAAAATGTTAATATCTTGACGTTTTTTTTACTCATCTATTTTTCTATAGCAGCCGCCAAGACCATGAGGACATATATCCGTAACGCCGCCTTCTAGGCGGTATGCTAACTAGGACAAATATCCGTAACGCCGCCTTCTAGGCGGTTAGGATACCGCCCAGAGGGCGGCGTTACGTAAGTCCTAATTGCCAAGAAGGTTGCTATAATTTCCATTTTAGGGAGTAAGGCTGACTTTTTCAGGGGAACACGGAAGCATAAACCAGGGGTAGTAGTGGCCCAGCTTGCTCTTGTCCGTTGGCTGCTAGTTCGCTGTGGCAAAGGTAAAGGTAGGAACAGCGGCTTAATAAATCTACCAAAATTCGTCGCAGTCTTTGCTCGTTGGCGAATTGTATATCTTCGGCTCGACTGGGATGCCAGGGGTGTTTCTGAAGGAACAGGGGAGCTGCAAATAGGGTGGCTGCACCGCCGCTCATCCAGAGCGGGGAACCGGCATCAAGCCAAAAATGGTATTTGTGAGCGCGGCGACTGGCACGGTACTGAAAGATGGTGGCTAAGGCGATCGCACGGCTGCCGAGTCCGGCTGTCCTCACGGGAAAAGGGTTTGCGGTGACTGTACCGCGCCGGAGAAGTTGAATGAATTGGGCGATCGCTGCTGGTTGGGAGTATGTTGCAGGTTCGCTTAATCGCCTCCGCCCGTCGATTTCCCAATAGTGTACAGCGGTTTCTACTAATTCCCGTAATGCGGCTAGCTGGTTGTACGGTAGATAACGGTCTTTGAGCAGGAATTTCTGAATTGCTCGGTCAAGGAGGACGACGGGACTAGCTAGGAGGTGTTCTTGCTGGTGCGATCGCTGTTGTTCGATCCAGTCTACTATCTCTTCATAAGCTATGGTGGCTCTGTATCCTAGTCGATCCCACCGCGCAAAGGTATTAGCTCTTAGCAAACGAGGGTTTTCTGGGTCTGGGTAAAAGCAGCAATCGGCGATCAAGCCGGCACGTACAGGATCGATGTCGGAGGATGGGG
>NZ_JARFTR010000105.1 GCF_029167235.1 Kamptonema sp. UHCC 0994
CGCCAAGATGGCGGCGTTACGCATACTTTTGCGTAACTCCTGCCAGATTTAGGATCGCTTAACAGCCACCTTTATCCCACCTTTAACAAATTTCTCATAATCCTCTAACAACCACTGAGGCAAACAATTATTTGCATCCTGTACCTGTAATTGACCTGGACGACAGTACAACATTGCGGCTAATAGGTGATTTATCGCTTTTTGCCCTGTCATTCCTTTACTTAATTCAGTAACTAATGAGTTCAAAAAAGCCCCTTCACTTTCTATTAGTGGTTGATTAATAATACCACAGCCCAACAAAGCTTTATAGCCCTTACCTAAATCACCTTGGTAGACAGTTTGTAATTGCTCTGCCGGAACTTTTAGCCACAAATCAGCTAATTGCTTGCGAACTCGCCGCAAGTCTGCTATTAACAATTCACTCGTTGAATCTATTTCATAAAGATGCACAGAGCTAAATAATTGACTTAGAAACTGCGGCAGCAAATTTTGCGCTTGCGTAATTGGTTCGGAGAGAGTATCATCTATTTCAGCGGCGGCAAATACACTTTCAAACACCTTGTCATAGTCGCTAATTAACCACTTCGGCAAACGATTTTTAGCATCAGGTACGCGCATTTTACCCGGAGGCAAATATAGCATTGCACCCAGCATAGAATTAATAGCTTTAGGATGCACTAACCCTTTACCAATTTCCGTCAATTCCTGTAAAAACACCTGTTCAGTTTCAAGCATTGGCTCATTTTGAAAACCAGAGTAAAGTATTGCTTGATAACCCTTACCAACATCAGCCATGTAGATAGTTTCCAGTTCCTCCGTTGATACACTTAGCCAAAAATCAGCTATTTGTTTTCTAATCTGGCGGAGTTCCATTACCACAGATTCATCAGTAGGATCGATGCGGTAGAGATTCACACATCCTAGCAGTTGATTCAAAAATTGTGGCGAACTAATATACTGAGCTAGTAACTGAGAGGCTGAGGGTTGGTTAATCGAGTCAAAATTGAGTGCAACTTCACTCTCAAAAACCTGCTCGTAATCTTCTATTAACCAGCGAGGTAGACGAGTCTTAGCATCTGGTATCCGCATTGTTCCCGGAGTAAAGTACAGCATTCCAGCGAGTAAGGAATTAATAGCTTTAGGATGTACCAACCCTTTGCTAATCTGGATTAATTGCTGCAAAAATACCCTTTCTTCTTCAGTCAGCGGTTGATTTTGAAAATCAGAGCAAAGTAGAATTTTATAGCCCTTACCGACATCACTTTGATAGATAGTTTCCAGTTGTTCAGCAGTGACGCTCAACCAATAATCAGCGAACTGTTTACGAATTTGGCGTAAAGATGCAATCGTAGATTCTGCTGATGAATTTGTGCGGTATAGATTTACACAATCCACAAGTTTATTGATAAATTCAGCGCTGGGTGCTAACACTGAACTGCCAAGAGGTGACTGACTATTTTGCCATTTTTGAAAAAGTTCTTGGAATAATTTACCAATAGAAAGCGAGTAGGTATGAGCATCCAAAAACCGAGGATTGCTTTGCATTTTTTGCTGAATTTTTTGTCGATGAATCTGTCGCAATTGCGGGTTACTACCTAGAGCAACTGCCAATCGAAGGTAAGATTGTTGGCTATTAGTAATTAATTCTGGTATTTCAAGTTCACGCAGCATTGCTGACCCTTGGCGGAAGCGCAAAGCATTTCCTTCCATCACTACCGTTGGCAACCCTACTTGTAGAGGGTCAATCAAAGAAGTTGCACCAGCGTAGGGATAGGAATCAAGATAAACATCTGCTAACCGCAAAAACTCTTTAACATCACCGCGACTCGGTAACTGTTTTACGATTAATAGACGCTTGCTATCAACGCCGTATTTAGCTAATACAGCATACAAATTATTCACAAAAGGTGTAGCTGGATAAGTACGAGTCCAAGCTGGGCCAAATGGATATAATATCAGCATAGAATTGGGAACTGCTGCCAGGATTTTCGCCCAACTTTCTCGTAGTTCTGGCAAAATTTTGTAGAAGTTGGCTCCTGAGATGAATACATTTGTGTGTTCAGAAATACCGAGACTATTTCTGGTTGGCTGAAGAGTCGGAACCTCAGACTGAGTAGCGTAATTAAAGCAAAATCCGCTACCATCCAGAATAGCTAATCCCTCTCGATATTGGTCTTTGTAACTAATATCTGGTATTGTCCACTTGCCTGCAATGTAGTAGTCTAAGTGTCGCATTCCCGTAGTTGTCGGCGAACAGAAAGATGTCGTTTGTACCCGTGCTAAACGGTGAAGTGCCAGGGAAGTAGTCGGCTTATTAATAGCTGTTAAGTTAGTGCCAATAAACAGGATATCCAAGTCATCATCGCGGATAGTTTGTACCTGCAAGGCAAAATCTTTAGGAAGTGGAACCAGTTTATCAACGCGACTTTGACAATATTGTTCTAATTGATGACCGCTGACATTGAGAGCATATAGAAAAATCTCAAATTTACTGCGGTCTAAATGTTCAAATACAGGAAGAGTTGCGAAGGTTTCTGTCTGAGGAGCAAAATGATCGTTAAGCACTCCTAAGCGGATTTTTGAGCGAGTTGCTGGTCTGGGTGGGAAAACATAATCAACCTGAAAGCCTCGATTTTTGAGAACCAACTCCATAATATCTGCCCGCTTTGTGTAAATATCTCGCAGGTTTGCAGTCGTAAAGTAAAGAGGAATAAAGTTAGCTATTTGACTGAAAAATAAAGCAATATTTTGCCAGATTTGAGAATCTTGGTTATTAAAGATGTTGGTATGAACGTAATCTAGCCATCCTTGTAGATAGCGATAGTAATTGTCTGCTTCTCCTATTTCTTGGAAGAGGTTGGGACAGACAAACATAAATTTCAAATAGTCATTAACAAACCAATTGGGAATAGCGGCGCGTTCGTATTTGATCGGTAGTCGATCTGCACGGCGGTAAAGCATTGCAGCGAGGAGATAATTGATAGTTTTAACTTCATCAAATCCTTTGGCAATTTGTGTTGCTAGTTGATTGACAAAAGTTTGTTCTTCATCAGTTAGTGTTTCATCTTTAATGCCACTATTCAGCAGTGCTTCATGGATTTTACCTGTTTCTCCTGCATAGGCATTTGCAAGTTGTTCGAGTGTGGAGGAATTGAGCCATCGATCGGCAATCTGTTTTCTTGCTTGGCGGATATTTGCTAATGCTGATGAATCTGATTGATTGCTTTGATATTGTTCGATAATGCTGATTAGGGAAGTCATAGAAGGTGGTAGAGTAATAGATGTTTTAGAGGAAAGCTTAGTAGCAGCTATTAAAGATGAGCTAACTTTTCCTGCCATTTCTGACCAGGAAAACTTTTTAGCTTGTTCTAGACCAGCAGCAATTAATGCTTGACGAGTATGAAAACTTTGCACATCAATTAGTGCTGTTTTTAGTTCTTTAACATCCTCGCCGTTCACATATAAAGCTGCTTGACCTACAACTTCAGGGATTGAGCTATTTTGAGAGGCAATTACTGGGCAACCGCAGGATATGGCTTCGAGCAATGGCAACCCAAAACCTTCATATTTTGATGTTTGAACTAATGCTAAAGCACCAGAGTAAGCACTTCGTAATTCATCATCACTTAGTTTTAAAAGATGAATCTTAATATCGTAAGTGTATGCTTTTAATTCCGTTTCTAATACTGAGTTACCGCCTACACAAACAATCTCAAATTGATGTTTATTTTCTAATTGAGATAATGCTTGGAAGAAGAAAACAGCATTTTTATAGCCGTTAAATCCAACGCGATCGCCCACCCAGATAAAGTAAGGTTTTGAAATATCATATTTTACCTTAAATTGATTAATCTCTACCAATGTTGATGGTGAGAATTTCCTATCTATTCCGCAATGAGCTACTGTTATTGATTCTGGAGAAATATCAGGAAAGTATTTAACTAAATCGCGAGCTGTGCTTTCGGAAATGGCAATATAGGCAGAAGCATGGCGGATACCTTGATGTTTTTCGATCCACATCGGGTTAGCTAAATTGGCTCCCATGACTTCTGGAATCATATCATAAGCCATGAACACAGAGGGTGTCGATCGCGGTGTAGTGTAGTAAGTAGAAATGAAAAGATCGGCTTGTTCTTCATCGCATATTTTCTGCAACATTTCGCGGTCTGCTTCAGTATTGTTGTAGTCATAAGCTGATATTTGTCGATACTTAATGCCAGGAATTTTGGGGAGAGTTCCATTACGATCGAGTACGAGAATATGTTGAGCAAAATCTTGAGTTGCCCATTCTGTAATTAATGAAAGCCAAACACGGGTAATTCCAGAATTGTGAATCTGAAACATTACGCCGTCAATGATGATTTTTGGTGATAAAGTTAGAAGGTTATTTTGTTGTTCTTGCTCCACTTCCTTCGGCTGAAAACCAGCCGGAATTAACTTAGTTACTTCGGCAGAATTACTGCATTTCAATCCTTCTCTAATCTGTGCAATTGCTGAATTTATATCGCCTTTCGCAATCATTGAATGTGCCATTTTCATAGCTTCGATTGCATAGTGTTCTTTTGCCTGATTTGATAATTCCTCAGCCATATTTTTAGGAAGGTAACATTGGGAAATTTTAATAGCCTTGTGAGCGTCAGCGATGTTTCCACCAGACTGCATTAAGCGAGAAGTTTCTGAGGCAGAGTGGAGCCGGAAACACGCTAAAAATTGAGGCTCATACCAAACTTGACAATGAACTGAAATTCGTTTCCACATCTCCCAATCAGCAGCAGAAGCAGCTTGCGGATCAAATTTGCCCAGTTTTTCATAAACGCTGCGACTGACAACAATAGAAGCAAATTGAATCCTTTGCCTAACTGCAATTCGCTCTAGGAAATTTTCGATGATTCCTGCTGTTTCTCGTTCAATTTCCGAGAAAAAGCGTTGCTTTCCTTCTTCATCTATATAGTAATGACGACAAAAAGCTGCTCCTACATTTTGATTTTTTTCTAATGCCACTTGCAAACTTCTGTAAAACCCAGGCAGAACAATATCATCTTGATGTAAGATGTGAATCCAATTGCCGTGAGCCCGCTGGATGCAATCATTCCAATTAGCAATTTGACCGAGATTTTGAGGTTGGCGGTAGAAAGAAATTCTACCATTTCCTATTCTCCTAACAATTTCCTCTACTAAATCAGAGTGTGTTGAACAATCATCAACCACCTCAATCTGCATTTCGTTAGAGTTTGAAGCTTGTTCCAGAACACTTTTTAAGGTTTCTTCAAAGTAATGATCTTTAGGGTTATAAGTTGGGATCATTACTGACCAAAAAGGTCTATGCTGGCTGGTAGATTCAGGCGCGATTGCGGAAACTGTAACCTTTTTATCCTCTGCCCATTCACCAACAAACTCTTGCAAAAACTTACCATAATTTTCCTCGGTAATTTGCAAAGTTTTATTGACATCTATCTTAGGTATTAAATCATTTTTTACAAAGGTTGTTAGCTGTGGATGCCAACCGTATCGTTCTGTAGTATGTAAAACAGATTGTGCCGCTTTAAGATACTGCCAATTTTGTAGGAGAGCTTGATGAACTACTTGGAAATAGAAGTTAAAATTTAAGGGGATTTGCTGGTGAAATCGGCAACGAGCCTCAGAAAATCCTTCTACGAGAGCAGTATAAGCGCATTCAACTGCGTGTTCTACCGAGCAATCAGTCATTTCTAAAACTTGCTCTGAAGACTGTTTCCAATATTCAAGATCGTGGGCAATAGAAGCATAAACTGATGTGGATGCCAGCAACAATTGAATCATGGGTAACGGTTTAGCCCAATCGGTTAATACTGTTTGGGTTACGCCGCTAGAACACCCAATTAAAAGGCTGCAATATTTTGTTAATTCCGCATTTTCTCGTAGTGTCAACACGCTACCATCAATAATTCGTTCATCTGTTACGAGAACTTTCATGCTCGATGAAAGAATAATGCTGCAATCTGGTAAACGAGACAGGAGCGATTGAGCGACAGACAAAGCATATTCTGGCTTAACAAAAGATTGGCTACTACTGCCAGTGAACTCAAATAAAATAACATGACTGCGTTTCAGTAAATTGTGCTGTTCAGCAAAATTACGGACTCTTTCAATCTCATCATTTCGCAGATGCAAAATATTCTGAATCGGTACAGTAATCGGTTTTGGATAGCCTCGAAAAAGAGATGCTTTAGTAGTTCCATCATAATTTTGATAGTTATTTGGACTCACCTGCGTCAAAAAGACTTCATCAAATTCACCTCGATTAAGACGAACCCGTAATTCTTTTTCTAGCCAATACCAACCTTTCACTATTTCCTGCCAATTATTGGCGGGTATTTCCCAGATTTCATCAACAAATGGATTTTCTTCAATTACACTACGACACATTGACGAAATTGCCCAAGTTAAATGGCAATTTGGATAATCATGTTTGATTTGCCTAGCCAAAGTAGTTGCATGAAGACAATCGCCATTTAAGCCAAGTTGTCCTAGCAAAATCCGCTTACTAGAAGAATAGGGATAAATAGCTGGCTGAGATAAATTTTTCATCCTTCAAAGGCCTCAAGTTAAAGCGTGATTTTATCTGGTCTCGATCATCATAGCTGCAAGTTGCTGCAAGTCTATATTTGGCTGCCAGTGGAGGCTGTGCATTAAGGCGGGATTAGATACTAATCGCTTATATTCAGTCTGAAAATTCTCAGTCTCTTCTACATAGCGAGTCCAATCCAAACCAAGTATAGAAAAGCAGACTTTTATCCAATCTTTGATTGTATGAATTTTGCCGGAACCAATGACAGCTTCAAAAACATTTTCCTGTTCTACCAGCGTCATAATTCCCTGTGCTACATCACCTGCAAAAGTCCATTCTTTCTCTACAGAGATATCACCCATTTGCAGTTTTTCATCAGCTCCCTCGACAATGCGCTTAGCGGCAAGAACAACTTTTTGGCTGACATGACTTGGCTTTCTCAGAGGACTTTCGTGATGAAATAAATAGCCTACATAGGCTTTGATACCTAGACTTCTATAATATCGAGCAGCATAGACTGATTGAATGCGCGCGATCGCATAAGTGCTACTTGCTTCAAAAGGAGTATCCTCAGAAATAGGATTCCCATCATTATAGAATTGAACGCCGCTCCCTGTAATAAAAACTTTCGAGTTAGGACTGTATTTGTACACTGCTTCTAAAAGATTCAGCGTACCAGTGGAAATTGCAGCATGATTTTCAAACAGCGCGTCGTGCCGCGTTGTTGATTTAGCAGCTAAATGAAATACATAAGTTGGCTTGTATTCTTTGATGAACTGCTCAACTTGTTCGTAATTCGATACATCTGCGTGTATCCAATTTCCAGAACGTGACAAACCTATCGGTTGAATTCCTTTAGCTTTGTACAATTCATTAAGATAATATCCGTCTTGTCCGTTGGCACCAAAAATAAGAGCGTTCACAGTTTATTTTTCTGAAAAACAAAGGTTGCAAATGTGTAGCGACATCCTTCATAGATAAAATCTGGGTTCGGACAATCCCACTGGGGAACGTCAGGAAGCCTACAATTTTTCAGTAAAGGAAGAATTCGATGCCGCAAATCTTTCTGAGTGTAAAGGCGGAAGTCCACTACTGGAATAAGATCGCCTGGTTTATACTGATCGTTGTAATCACAAGTTAAAATGGCAGTACCTCCAGGTGCCAGAAGTTCAGCGATTTGCGTCATAAATAGTTCATCATCTTGAACGTGCTCCACCACAGATGTTGAAAAAATAATATCATAGCTGCCCTTAATTGTAGATGGTTTATGGAAATAAACATTGAGATCGCAATTGATCGCAGGATCGATTTCTTCTAAGTGATAGCCGAGTTGCTTTAAGGCAGCAGCAGCACTATCTTCATGACTACCAACGCATAAAATTTTAGGTTTTACTAATTGGGATGCAAACTTGTGAGCGGTGTCTAAGATAAAGGCTTGCTGAATATTAGCTTCTGGTATTTTCCGCGCCATCATCTCAGGAACCAAGGCAAATAATTGATTAATGACAGGTTCGTACTGGCTGCGTGCGGCATCGTCCAAAATCCGATTTAATGATGTTACATTAGGAAGACCAACCGTAAAAGATAGTTGAGGTAAATTGCTCTGATGGCTCCGCCCTTGACCTAGCACTTTATCAAGAATTTGCTCATAATTCAAAATAAAATTGGCTTCGCTCCACTCATTATAAAAGGGTACAAGCGGCGCGATGCCATTATCAATAATTTGCTTCAAACTCGAATCTTCGATACAAATTGAAGGATTTGCCGAAAAGACATGACGATACATCCCACATTTATTAATCGCCAGAGGTCGCTGCACTGCTAAAGCGTGTTCAAGTACACTTGAAATCCCTCGATCTTTATGGGAGTCATAGAAAAAAGCATTGAGTGTATTACTTGCCAGAAAATGGAGGAGTTGCTGTTTGCTTAGAAACTCATGGTTAATCGCAAGTTCTATGCCGGGTTTAGAAATAAGTTGACGACAGTTTTCCGCTGTTGCTTTAGCAAATTGTCCTTGCTGTTCGACAACATTATTAAAAGGCAAATGCAGCACTATTTTTGCTCGATCAAATTCTTCCTGTACAAGTGTAACTAACCGTTCAAAACCTTTGTCACTAAATCCAAAACCAAAGCTTCCTACTGTTACGATATCAGGAATATTTTGGCTGTTAATGTAAGGGGAAATCAGGCGTTTGGTCTTGAAAACAATCGGATTATTTTCTGCCAGAGTTGGATCTGGACATAAATGGTAGTCAAACATCTCTCGCGTAGCATTATCTGCTTCCTCCTGAGTGACTTCGTGCATAATTCCTAGCTGTGGAATTTTGTACTGTCTAGTCACCTCTTTTCTCAGCCAAGGCATTGTTGCCAGATAGTAATTATAAATAATCGCAGCCGGATTTGTTTGAGATACTGCATTCTGAAGTTCTGCGTAATTAGAACATTCCGCATAAGCAAAAGAATAGCGCGAAGATTTTTGTAGCGCTTCTGTAATATTGACACCATACTGGTAAATCCCGCATTGTTTTTGCTTATGAGAAACAATGAGTATAGTCGGTTTAGGCGATTCTGAAACTTGTATCTGAACAGTCTTCCGTTCAGTTTTAGGTAGCATTCCAAAATCTTCTAAAACTTCTTCAAACTTGGTTGCAAAATTTTGTGGGTGCCAGTCTGTTTGCATTTGCTTAACTTGCGGCTGTGATGAAGCGATCGCATCTTTTAAACTCTGGAAGGGGTACGGCTTAATATAGCGATGAATGTGCCGAAATGTTTCATTATTTGAAATTGCTAAGGGTCTTCCACTTGATATAGCTTGATCGGTAGTTGCGGAAAGTCCCGCTTGATTCCTGTTGTAAAGAAAACAATTCAGTGTATTCTGGCCGCACCACTCAATGAGTTGTTCTTTGGTCATAAACTCATTGGTAACAACTACTTCAACTCCTTGCTTAGCTACTTTTTTACACAACTCGCTGAGATAATCTGCATAATGTTTTTTATGCAATGTCCAATGTCTATCTTCGCTATAAGTTGATGCCGGAATATTGATTCTGACAATTGCTTTTTCAAACTCTTTATTGACAGCATCTACAACCAATTCAAATCCTTTGCCTATCGTGGCAAATCCAAAAGTACCAATTACAGGAATTGACGATTCACGGTATGGGGTGAGTGGGGTATAAACTTCTAAGGGACGGGGGAAAGCATACACTTTTTTGTCTGCCACATTCATTGTCGGATCGAGCGCTAAATAGGCATCAAAATCATCAGCAGGACAGAAACCGAAGGGGTTATTAGTAAGTGTTTCCAGCACCAATGTTGCTTTTAATCCCGGCAATAAACTCACTCTTTTTGTATTGAGCCAACTCATTGTTACATGATGATAGTTAAAAATGTAAAATTCATAATTATTCGGAATATCAGCCGCATTTTCGCTAATTTCTAAATAATCAAGGTCGTACTTTCCTGAAAGTAATAAACATTGATAAGCCATTTTGCCAGACTCGTAGATGCTACAATTGGCTTTCGCAGTATTTAGAAATAGACCTCGCGGTTTTTTTGTCCCATCTACAACTATTGATGATTGAGAAAATGTTGACGCAAATGCTGTCTGTTCAGGTGCAACCAAACTAGAAATAAATGCCTTAACTTCGGCATAATTTTTAGCATAAACTACCGGATTTTCCAAGTTTTCCCAAAGCTTGACTGGCAAATTCCAGCCAACAATACAGCGAGGTTTGTAGCGATTAATCTCCGTTTGAGATGCTGCATTTACAGCACTTCCTTTCATCAATAAACCAATACATTTATCTCCTACATGGGATAAATCTTTAAGGTTCATTCCACTGCAATCAAAAATATTAGCAGCAGCAAATTCAGGTTGACCTGAACAGTAAAAATTTAGCGTCGGAAAATCCGCTGCTATTTGCTTTAGATTTTCGTCTAAATAAAAATAATTCTGATTAGAAAAAACTTCTCCGTTTTCCACCAAAATGCTATTTTCTCTAACTTCTATTTCCTTCTCTAACTGACCAAAGAAGGTAATCGTAGGCGTATAAATTGGTATTGCTAGCAGATACTTATGATTTAGATTCTGCTGATACATCTGACGATTAAAGGTATGAACGTTGTTTTGGTATGTCATACCATAGAGGTTGAAAATATCATTAAAAACGCCAAACCACATATTGACAAAAATGGCATCATTAGGGCAATTTGGCGTTGGTTCTGTTCCTTGATATTCCTTCCCTTGATATAGAGAAATAGGCAGTTTTAAATCTTCCCACAGATAGGCAGATTTTTCAACACATTCTAAGGTAATTTTCACTCTGGGAAAACTGATTCGGACTGCCTGAATTACGGCTTTTGTCAAAATCACATCGCCGCTGTGAAAACTATTATGCAAGAAGAAATGTGTCATGTTTTTATCCTGTTGTGCGCTGTTTTATTTTTGGACTCAGTTAAAACTTAAGCATTCTTTACGTAATGCCGCCATCTTGGCAGCTCTACTGCGAGCAGAAGTCCCATTAGAATTTAATGATTTCGAGGTTCGGCAAAGGAAAAATTAAGCCGACACCGCTTTTCAAAGTTGCTTCTTCGCGTTTCAAAAATTCTTCTTTGAAATGCCAAGGCAAAACTAAATAATAATCCGGCTTCATGGCTCTTGAATCTGCTTCACTGACAATTGGAATATCTGTACCAAGGGTATAAGCACCATATTTATCAGGGTTTCTTTCCGCCGCTACGTCCACAATTCGATTGTCAATTCCACACCATTGCAAAATGGTATTGCCTTTAGTTGATGCACCGTAAATATGAATACTTTTGCCTTCCTTTTTGAGCTTTTTCAACATTGAAATTAGCTCATCTTTATGCACATTAATCCGATCTTGAAAATTCTTGTACGGTTTGTCAGTATCAAGCTCCAGGTCAAACTCATCTTGACGCAAAAGCTTGATGCGTGTCACCGCTTCTTGTCTTTTGAATGCAAAATTATCAACATTTGTTGCATAACAGCGAATGCTACCACCGTTGATGTCATTAAGAACAGCATCTACTATTTTTAAGTCAGCTTGTTTGAGAATATATTCCAACACCGCTAAACTATAATATTCCAAATGCTCGTGACAAATTGTGTCATAGGAATTCATCTTGAGCATTGATGGCATATAGGACATTTCAAATACCCATAAACCATCAGGAGCCAGGGCTTTTTTGATTTCTTGACAGAAATTTACCGGGTCTTCCAAGTCATAAAACATGGCGATTGAGGTAATAATGTCAAATTTTTCGCCTTGCAATACTTTGGTCAATTCTTCAGAAGGAAAAATATCTTGAATAGCTGTAATATCTCCGGTAATTTCTTGCGCTACGTCAGAAGGATCGACTCCAAATTTGATAAAATTTGGGGGATAAGACTTGAGTAAAGTGCCGTCATTACAGCCAATATCCAAAACACGGGCATTACTTTTGTTAATCAGTGCTGTTGCTTCTTGAGTAATTCCCTGTAAGTGATTTCGCATTGTCTGATTAGTACCGGAACGATACCAATATGCAGAATACAAAACTTCTGGTGGAACTGTATGTTCCATCTGCAATAAACCGCAGGCGTTCTCATCTTTTGTAGGATCGCAACGCAATAGAGAAAGGGCTATTTTTCTCATTGGTGGTTCTTCTTTTCCTGGCTTAAAAAAGGAACCTTGTAAATGTTGTTCTCCTAAATTAATGACTGGGGTGAGTGCTGAAGAACCGCAGACTCGACAAGTTTTACGATGGCCTAAGTGCATGGTTTTGCCTTTAAAAATTATTGTTTGGATTTATCGCACCCTTGACGTAGCGCCGCCATCTTGGCGGTGAGTTGAC
>NZ_JARFTR010000179.1 GCF_029167235.1 Kamptonema sp. UHCC 0994
GGGGCAGAAGGGGGGGGGGACGGGGGTGCAAAAGAGAGATTTCCGTCTTCCATTTCCCCTGCTCCCCCGCTCCCCTGCCCCTCTGCTCCCCATCTCCCCATCTCCCCATCTCCCCCGCTCCCCTGCCCCTCTGCTCCCCCGCTCAAGAGCTCAAGAGCTCCCCAAATCTCCTGATAGAGACGGTGTAAAATATCCTGCTCTACAACTTCCAGTAGACAGCACTCGTAAGGGTTTGCTGGGTGTTGGAATAGCGATCTTGTTAGTTGTACCCGCGTATCCCGGATTAGTTCAGATCGATCGGGGTATTGCTGCATTAATTGATTCCAGTCTCCAGGTTGCACGCAAACCGTGAGGCGATCGCGAGTCCACCCTTCTAAGTCGTCAGCACCATCAATCACTGTAGGAATGCCGTTTGGTAAGCGTTCTTGGGCCCTTAAACGATCTCCTAACCAAGACTTCGGCTCTATCAATAGTAGCCCGTCAAAATCTGGAGAACAGGGGTAGGTATGGATCGGTTTGTGGGTTTGAAGCCATTGTTGCAACCGAGGAATTTCTACCCTCAGTAAATGTTGTTGTAGAGATGCCGATGCTACTAATACAGCCGATTGCGGCCACATTAACAGGGGCATCAAATAGCTGACTCGATACCGTTGATAGCGATCGCTTGGGGAGAAGCCTGTTTGTATCAAAGCGCTGCGATCTAGTCGCAATGCTCGTGCTACTAAGCGCCCCATTGTCAAATGATGGGGCCAGTGAGGCTCGGAGTGCGATCGCAGGAAACACAAGAGCGAATTATGGACTTCTACCTCATTCATATAAGATAATAAAAACTCTCTATAAAATCACTAAATTTATTGCCGTTTGGCAAAGTAAATTTATTAGGATGATTGGTGACAAATCTTTTACCAAAGTTTTGGTTAAACTGCACTGTCAAAGTTTGTTCGCTAGAATTTTTGAGAATAGTTTGAGTCGGAGACTGAAAAAACTTAATTTTTGATTCGCTATTCAGGGTTGGGATATTTTTTTTCAACTCACTTACTTTACTAATTCCTTCATTCATGGCTGCACATAACTGTACTATCCGTTTTTTATCTATATTTTGTAATTGCAGATTTCTTGCCAAGAAAATCACATTTTTTTGCGTTGACACCGCATCATCAAATGGAAGAATCGCAATGCAACCCATTGGCAATAAATACTCATCACTATCTATTATAAACGTTAGAGTTGTTTTTCGGTAGCCAATTTCAATATTTGGAGGACGGCATAGCGCTGGGTAATGCTCAGCTATTTGCTGATAAATCGTTGCTAAAACACAATTAGCCTCGTGTTCTAAACCGGAATCAACAATGATTTTAACTGTAGGCGGCTTATGGTTAAAAAACTTTTTTGATTCTTCTGACGATCCAAAGCGGTAAACCTGGCTGTTATCTCCATTAGAACTAAGGTCAACCCACTCGCAAGTAACTTCTTCTGCTTTAATACCAAACCGAGGAACATCGTAAAGTTTTGCGCCGCTTAAAGTCGATCCTGATAAGTCAGCACCAACCCAATCCGCGCCGTTCAAATTTGCTAAGGTTAAATCAGCGTGAACTAAACTAGCATCGGTTAAATTAGCATTGCTAAGATTAGCTCCGTAGATATTTGCTCCGCTTAATTTTGCTTCATTGAGATCTGCTCCGTGAAGATTTGCTCCACTAAGATCGGCCCATCTAAGATTAGCTCCGCTCAAATTAGCTCCGCTTAAATTTATCTGACATAAGTTTGCTTGTCTGAGGTCTGCGCCGCTGAGATCGGCTCCAGTTAAGTCAGCTTTACTAAGGTCAGCTCCGTGTAAGTTTGCTAATTCAAAGTTGGCTCCTGTTCCCGATGCTCCTCTAAGATTTGCACCGCTGAGATTTGCTTCGCTAAAGTTAACTTCTCTAAGTTTTGCCTCTCTTAAATCAGCTCCAGTTAGGTTTGCTTTGCTAAAGTTAGCTTTACTTAGTTCTGCTCGAATTAGCTCTCCTCTAATCAGCGCTGCTCCTATTAATTGCGCTTCGCTTAAGTCCGCTCTTACTAAGTTTGCTACGTTAAGAGTAGCACCGTTTAATATTGCTCGCACGAGATGAGAACTGCTAAGTCTGGCAACATTAAGATTGGCATTACTGAGATTAACTTCGTTCAAATTTGCACCGCTAAGATTGGTGACAAATAGGCTGGCTTGGCTTAAATTTGCCTGACTTAGGTTGATCCGGCTCAAGTTGGCTTCATTGAGGTTGATTCCTATAAAATTTCTTTCTCCTTCTGTATATTTCTTGACAAGTTCATATCTTTTCAGGAGTTCCTCAGCTTCCATTATTGCTACCTTTTACACTGGTATTTACTACTTTTAGATTTTGGGTTTGGATAGCAACTACTAAGACGTTTGCGACGCTTTTTTAATTGCTAAAACTATTGTTTTAATTGCATTTCCCTGTTAAAATCTGACTTATGAATTCTGCTATAAATTGCTAATTATTGCAATCTAAAGGCTGACTATTCATTGAACTGATGAAAGCTTTTTATAAAATCAACTACCAGGCCAATGGGAGGCATCGTGAATTTTTGGGCTTTAATTGAAGGGGTAGTAAAGTTCTTGCTCAATCCTGGCAAAATCATTAAATGCCTGCCAAAATCAGGATGGTGATAAATTGTCAAACTCTGAGCGCTGGAATTTGTAAGTACCGTCTGGGTAGGAGCTTTGAAAAAGCTGGATACTCCTGGATTTTCTGGGAGAATTTGCTGAATTTTGACTTCTCCCATTTTTCTAATTGTTTGAGTTAGTGCTACGCTCAATTGCGCTACGCGATTTGAGACTCTGACTCCGAGGTTGTTGCTATTTTGGGGTTGGAGCATCCTGAGTATAGTAATGATATTTTTCTGAGTGGAGGCTGCATCGTTAAAAGGAAGTATGCCAACATAACCAGTAGAAAATAATTGTTCGTCATTTTCTATGCTAAACGATAAAATCGTTCGGCGCGGGTTTACTTCTATACTCGGTGGATGGTTCAAACCTGCGTATTGTTGCGCGATTTGGCGGTAAGTAGCGGCTAGGGCAAAGTTAGCATCGGGTTCTAAGGGTCTATCAATGATAATCTGAACTGTGGGCGGTGTGGCATTAAAAAATTTGTGAGATTCTTCGGGGGTGAATCGTTGGACTTGGCTGCGATCGCCATTGGGACTGAGGTCAACCCAATCGCAGGTGATGTCGTCTGCTTTCAGGCCAAATCTGGATACGCCATAAAGTTTTGCTCCGGTTAATGCGGCTCCTGTTAAGTCTGCTCCTACCCAATCAGCTCGAATTAAATTAGCTTGGGTTAAATCGGCGTGAACTAGAATTGCATTCAAGAGATTAGCACTGCTTAAATTTGCTCCGTATAGGTTGGCTCCGCTTAATCTCGCTTCGTCTAAGTCAGCGCCAGTTAAGTCGGCTCCGTTTAAGTCGGCCCATCTGAGGTTAGCGCCTCTCAAATCTGCGCCGCTGAGGTTGGCTTGAGAGAGGTTGGCTTGTCTGAGTTCGGCGTTGCTGAGATTGACTCCTCGGAGGTCGGCGCGGTTCAGGTCGGCTCTGTGCAAGTTAGCTCGTTCTAAGTTGGCGGAAACTAGGGATGAGCCTCGAAGGTGTGCCCCGCTGAGGTCGGCTTGCTCTAGATTTGCTTCTCTAAGGGTGGCTTCTCTTAAGTCTGCTTCGCTCAGGTTTGCGCCGCTTAAGGAGGCATTGCTCATATCGGCTCGAATTAGCTCTGCTCTGATTAGTGTGGCTTCGCTGATGTCGGCAGAGTTGAGGTCGGCTCGAATTAAGTTTGCGACGTTGAGGATCGCACCGCTGAGGTTGGCTCTGCTGAGGTTGGCTCCGCTGAGTCTGGCGACGTTGAGTTTGGCTTTCCTAAAGTTAACGTCGCTGAGGTTGGCTCCGCTCATGTTGGTGAGGCTCAAAATGGCTTCGCTGAAATTCGCACCGCTGAGGTTGACTCTGCTGAGGTTGGCCTCACACAGGAGGATGGCTGTAAAGTCTCTTTCTCCTGCGGCATATTTTTTTAGGAGCTCTTCAGCGTCCATACCTTTCTCTTTTCCTGATTAATTAGGTAGAACAATGCTTTATCATGCCAAGTTTTTGACCCGAATAGGCATGAGCGATCGCATAAATGCACAAAATTATAGATTGAGACTGACACCCTGATGGCAGTAATTTCAAGAACGGTGGAACAACCGATCCCTGATTTCTGTCCGAATCTTTATTTTAACCGATGTGGAGCATCAGAAAATTAAAAGTTAAAAATTAAAAATTAAAAATTAAAAATTTAAAGATATTGAAAAGCTAAAATTACATCAACGCAGTTAGAATTAAGTTTTAAGAAAAATCAATCTATAATTTCCATCGAATAATGCCTAATTTGTACATAATTGGCGGTGCAAACGGTTCTGGAAAAACTACGGCCGCCAGAGAAATACTACCATACTTTCTAGAAGTTTTTGAATATGTCAACGCTGATGAAATAGCTGCGGGTCTTTCTCCATTTAACTCTGAATCTGTAGCTATTCAAGCGGGAAGATTAATGTTAGAAAGACTACAAACCTTGGTCAAAGCTGAAGCTAATTTTGCTTTTGAAACGACTCTAGCTGCTCGCAATTTTGCCAGATTCTTAAGAGAATGTAAAACCAAAGGTTATATAGTCAATTTAATTTACTTTTGGTTACAAAGTCCAGAATTAGCTATTGCACGGGTACGGCGGCGGGTAGAAAGTGGCGGCCACAATATCCCTGAAGATACTATCCGCCGTCGCTACGAACGGGGACGGAAAAACTTAATAGATTTGTATTTACCTGTTTGCGATACTTGGATAGTCTATGATAATACTGGAAGTGAACCTCAATTAGTGGCGGCATCGGGTAACAATCAAGAGGCAATTATTTATGAACCCTCAATCTGGAATCAAATCACCGTCGGATAATAAACCGCAAATTGCCCTAACAGAACTCCACCAAAAAATCGATGCTGGGGTTAAAACTGCGATCGCTAAAGCAATAGAAAGACACCGGAAGTTAGGGGAATCGATTAGCATTTGGCAAGATGGAAAAGTTGTTACTTTAACGGCAGATCAAATCCCTCCCCTGAAATCAGATAATAGCTAAAGTGTCAATAGATTCACGACGAAAAATATGGACGTTGAAGAACTATATAGGCGTTACGCTGCGGGAGATAGGGATTTCCAGGGAGTTGATTTAAGTCATGCTAACTTAAACGTTGCTAAAGTGAGATACCTCGAAGACCTCCAACCAGGTCAGAATGAGTTGAGTGGTATCAATCTCAGCGGTGCAAACTTGACCAGTGCCAATCTGACTTATGTTAATCTCAGTGGTGCTAACTTGAGTAGCGCTAACCTAAAGTTTGCTGAGCTATCATGTACAGTATTGACTGGTGCCGATTTGAGAAAAGCCATTTTAGATTATGCTCAACTGGGATGCGACCTAATTGATGTTGACTTGAGAGAGGCCACCCTGTTTGGTACGGTATTGATTGGTACTAACCTGACCAGATCCAACTTGATGGGGGCAAAATTTCAAGTCATGACAGAAGAAAGTGGTATAATTTTTTGCGATACTATCATGCCGGATGGCACTATTAATAGTAAAAAGTGGCCCGAAAGAAATCGCTTCAATTATTGATTTAACACTCTTTATTAGTGCTTGGAGAGAGAATCAATTTTATTAAAATTCAATTTCATCAAAAGTAAAGAGCATGGTAGACCAAGCGCAGCACCTTCTAACCCAGTTAACGGTTAACCGTTAACCGTTAACCGTTAACAATTCACACATCCGCATTATGAAATCCTTTAATAAACTCAACCATGTCGCCAATAGGAGTTAGAGCCATTTTAGGAACTTCAGCTAACTTACTTCCCGCAGGATTAGCAGGAATATGTTTTTTAATTAATCGCTTCCCGAAGGCTGGATGATGATAAACACTAAGCCTCTGATCGCGGGAATTAATTAATACCATCTGTGTAGGAATTTGGAAAAAATTAATGCTATCTCCAATCTTAGGAAAAGAGGTTGATATTTTAATTTGGTCAACTTTGCTGATAGCTTGATTCAAGGCTTTGCTTAATTGCTGGACGTGCTTGGATTCTTTAACAGTAAGATTTCCGGCATCGTGAGCTTGAATCATTTTCATCAGAGCAATTAGATTTTTCTGGGTAATAGCAGCATCATTAAAGGGAATAATCGCCACATAAGCTGTACCAAATAATTGGTCATCGCTATCCATTTTAAAGGCAATAACTGTTCGTCTAGAGCTGACTTCTATGCTCGGCGGCTGAGCTAAACCGGGATATTGCTTAGTAATTTGATAGTAAGTTGCAGCAAGGGCAAAATGAGCGGCTTGGTCTAAGGGTGCGTCGATAATAATCCGAACTGTGGGCAAGGTTTCGTGAAAAAATTGGTCTACTCCTCCGGCTGTTAACCAGTAAATTTGGCTGTGGTCGCCATTGGGACTGAGGTCAACCCACTTGCAGGTCATACCTTCTGTTTTGATACCTAGTCGCGATACTGCGTGCAGTTTTGCTCCTGTTAAAATGGCTCCTGTTAAATCAGCTCCCACCCAATCTGCTCTAATTAAATAGGCGTTTGACAGGTCAGCGTGAACGAGGCTGGTGTTGAGCAAGTTGGCATTGCACAAGTCGGCTCTGCTGAGGTCGGCTCCACTCAATTTGGCTTCGCTGAGGTCGGCCCATCGAAGATTGCAACCGCTAAGAATTGCCCACCGCAGATTTACACCGCTGAGGTCGGCTCCGCTAAGGATAGCTTGAGTTAGGTTTGCTTGTCTGAGTTCTGCGCCTCGGAGGTCAGCATGGCTGAGGTCAGCGCGGCTGAGGTCGGCTCCTTGAAAGTTGGCTTGTACGAGGTTGGCTTCTGTTAAGGATGCTCCACTGAGGTGTGCGCCTCGGAGGTTGGCTTGGCTGAGGTCGGCTTTTCTGAGTGTGGCTTCTGTAAGGGTTGCGCCGCTGAGGTTGGCTTCGCTCAGGTTTGCGCCGCTGAGTTCGGCTCGGATCAGTTCGGCTCGGATGAGTTTGGCTCGGATCAGTATGGCTCCTTTGAGGTCAACGCGAACTAGGTAAGCTACGTTGAGGTCAGCGTCGGTTAAGTTGGCTTCGCCGAGGTGAGCACCGCTGAGTCTGGCAATATTAAGTTTGGCTCCTGTGAGGTTGGCTCCGCAGAGATTTGCGCCACTGAGGTTTGCTACACTCAGATTCGCGCCGCTAAGGTTGATGCCGCTGAGGTTGACTCCGCTGAGGTTTGCCTCATTGAGGTTGGCTTCAGGAAAGTCTCTTTCTCCGGCGGCGTATCTTTTTAGGAGTTCTTCAACTCTCATCTAAAACCTCCCGGTTGACTCCCGTTATCGCGATTGCTTGAGGGGAGAGTGCTGGGAGGAATATTCACTAAAAATATATCCCATGAATATTGGAATTGTAGGACTGGGTTTGATTGGGGGCTCGATGGCATGGGATTTGCGATCGCTTGGGTTTCAAGTTTTAGGGGTATCGACACGAGAACAAACCTGTCAGAAAGCGATCGCTAAAGGAATTGTAGATGATGCCAGCATGAGTCTGTCTTTAATGGCTACCGCTGATGTGATTTTTATTTGTACGCCAATAGGTGCGATCGCATCTACAGTAGAACAGTTAGTTCCCCACCTTTCTGCTGCTGCCATTGTAACGGATGTGGGTTCGGTAAAAGCGCCTGTGGTGCAGGCTCTCTCAGAACTTTGGCCTAATTTTGTCGGGGGACATCCGATGGCGGGAACGGCGGAAAGTGGCATTGATGCTGCTGTGCGAGATTTGTTTGTAGACAGGCCTTATGTGATTACTCCTACCGCAACTACGCCTAAGCTGGCGGTGGAGAAGGTAGAAGAGATTGCGCGATCGCTCCGAGCTCGTGTTTATCGGTGTTGTCCAGAAGACCACGACCGAGCAGTTGCTTGGATTTCTCACCTGCCTGTAATGGTCAGTGCGAGTCTAATTGCTGCTTGTACGAGTGAATTTGACCCTGATATTGTCAGGTTAGCACAACAGTTGGCGAGTTCGGGTTTCCGCGATACAAGTCGGGTGGGAGGCGGTAATCCTGAGTTAGGAGTGATGATGGCTAAGTATAATCGCAAGGAGTTATTGCGATCGATCAATTCCTACCGCGAACATCTCGACCAATTCATTAACAGCATTGAAGGTCAAGATTGGGAAGCTTTACAACAAAAACTTGAGCAAACTCAAAAAGCAAGAGGGAATTTTGAATTTTAAATTGAAACAGAATTGAGGTTGACAAACCAGAATTTTGAACTGTCACGCATTCGATTATCATTATGAACGTCGAACTTAAGTAAATCTTTCTTCCTTCTCTCCTATTTCTTTCTCAAAGCAGCTTTGCGGGCTAAACGTAGCCGGGTAGTGACTACAGTTAGGTATTTTCTTTAAGGGCTATTAGCTATTAGATTGCAATTCATCCAAACGAGCTAAAACTTCTTGAGAGTGAATTGCTGGATTGACCTTAACAAAAGTTTCCCGCAAAATACCATCTGGATCGATAATAAAGCTATGCCGCGCCGAGATAAAACTCATCCAAGAACCATAAGCTTTACTAACTTTACCATCAGTATCAGCTAACAGCGGAAACTTCAAACCTTCGGAGTCACAAAATTCAGCGTGAGACTTGACATCATCAACACTAATACCCAAAATTTCAGTATTCTTACTCCGATACTTCGGTAAATCTTGCTGAAATCTACGAGCTTCCAAAGTGCAGCCAGAGGTAAAATCTTGAGGATAAAAATAGACAACTAGCCATTTCCCCCGATAATCAGATAGAGATACCTTTCCGTCACCGCTGTTGGTGGGTAGAGTAAACTCAGGTGCAGGTTGATTCACTGCGGGAAGCTTACCGCCGAGTGCAAGTGCAGGAGGAACAAAATTCAAGCTAAGGAAGACTAGACAAATAGCAAAAAAAATGCTGAGAAAATTGCGTCTGGAGGCCATAAATTGCAAAAGAGAAATCTACTTAAAATAAGTTTACAGTTATCTGATTAAATAAGTAAAGGCAATGTTTAAATTAACCAAAGAGTAAACAAAAACATTGCTTTAGTGCCTAAAACACCTATCAAGCAAAGGAGAAATTAACAAATGGCCGAAGTACAGCCATTATCAGGCAATGCGATCGTAGTAATGATGGTCAAGAACCAACCGATTGCCATCGAAGTCAATGGGACAGATGCACCAATTACAGCAGGTAACTTTGTTGACCTAGTTGAGCGTGGTATTTATGAAGGGGTGATGTTTCACCGAGTGATCCGCGAACCAGATCCTTTCGTGGTTCAAGGCGGCGATCCTCAGAGTCGAAATACCAGCATTCCTGCGAGTCAACTAGGAACCGGAGGTTTTGTTGACCCAGACACTAACGAAGTGCGTACAATTCCCTTAGAAATTAAGCCGCAAGGGGCCGCACAACCTGTTTACAATCAAACAATTACACAACAGCCACAATTATCACATAGTCGCGGTGTAATAGCAATGGCCCGCGCTACAGCTCTTGATTCTGCTTCTTCGCAGTTTTATTTTGCTTTAGCAGATTTGCCATCTTTGAACGGTAATTATGCAGTATTTGGAACTGTGAGGCAAGGCTTAGATATAGTCGATCAAATTCAGCAGGGCGATCGCATTTCTACTGCTAAAGTCGTTCAAGGAATTATCCCCAGTCGTGTTTCGACTGTGATTAGAGATAATACTTTGTTGAATAATTTCATCAATAAAGTTAATCTGGCGAATTTGCCTTTGAGATTCTCAACATTATCTGACGGAACTGATACTGTTCAACTCACAGTGCAAGACTCTCAACAAAATACTAGCGGTATTCAAGCTGGTGCGGGCAATGATAGGGTAACTGGGTCAAGTGTTAGCGATGTTATTAATGGAAATCAAGGCAATGATACTCTTAGCGGTGAAGCTGGCGATGATTATCTCCGAGGAGGAAAAGATGATGATTCCCTCTCTGGGGGTGTTGGCAATGATATTGTCAGTGGTAATCAAGGCAATGATAGTTTAGATGG
Organism: Kamptonema sp. UHCC 0994; assembly: GCF_029167235.1. GTDB lineage: Bacteria > Cyanobacteriota > Cyanobacteriia > Cyanobacteriales > Microcoleaceae > Kamptonema. The sequence continues at coordinate 10,115 of NZ_JARFTR010000179.1, forward strand.
CGGTGCCGGAGATGATTTTCTGCGGGGAGGTAGAGGCAATGATGTTTTAACAGGTGGCGATGGTAATGATATTCTCATAGGAGATTTAGGCAACGATACTTTGACTGGTGGAGGTGGTGCTGATACCTTTGTGCTGATAGTAGGTCAGGGTTTAACTCTGGATACAACAACAGATAGAATTTTGGATTTCAATCCAGGTGAAGGGGATCGTATTGGGGTAACTGGCAATTTATCAAGAGTGACTTTTACTCAATCTGGTAGCGATACTTTAATTCAATTTTCAGGTGCTACTTTGGGTATTGTTCAAAATGTTGCATTGGGAATTGTTCAGAGTTCAGTTTTTGCTGTTGATGCTACTAATGTTTCTCTTCCAGATAGTTTGCCACCAGGAGATGCGGCTTTGAGAATTGGTTAACTGTTAATTGTTAACTGTTAATTGTTAACTGTTAACTGTTAACTGTTAACTGTTAACTGTTAACTGTTAACTGTTAGGAATTGTAGGGTGGGCATATAAGTAGTCGGACATATATATTGCTTGTCATTGCGAGGAACGAAGCAATCCCAAAGGCTTGTGATTGCTTCAGTTTGCTTCGTGCCTCGCAACGCTTCGCGCCTCGCAATGACATAGTTACGTTTATTTATGTCCGACTACTTATTAGTTAGCAAACGATCGAGTTTTGAGATGCGGATCGTTAATTAAATTAAAATCAAAAATTAAAAATTAAAAATTTTTATTATCAGGACTTAGGTGATTTCTTAGTAGTGTGCCAGTTTATAGGCTGGAATACAGGTTTCCCAATATTGGTGTCACAGCTCATAATAGAAATAAGCCCACCACTGCGGGCAGGCTCAGCTCATGCCAGCTTATGTATCGCTAGGCAATCGGGTCTCAAATGATGTAGACGTTAAACTTTGGAAAAAGATCCAATTTGTAGGAAAAATTTCTCACACAAAAGTTTAGCTCTAGTTATCCCACTACAGCAAGGGGCGATCGCGCATTGCGGTTGTCCTTTACTGTATACGGGAATACTCTAGCCAAACTATCAACTCAAGCTACAAACTAAAGCCTGTATAAGTCTTATTTATTTTTTTGTTGAGTCTTTGCTTGCTCAAGAGCGATTTCCTTAACAGCTTGGAAAGAACTTAAGTTCGATGAACCTTCAATTGCCTTCACTGCCAAATCTTGCACTTGTTTCAGAGCAGAATCAAGTTGTTTTGATAGATTAGCAATTCGCGTGTCTTGATTTTGAATTGTCTGAGATAAGGATTGAATTTGTAGGTCATAGTATTGTTTTTGCCCTTCCACTTCCTTACCATACAAATCAGACTTAATCTTGGCTTGATAATTACCAATATTGCGACCATTATCTTTGCCATTCTTGATATTTGTTTCCAACTCTTTCGGGAAAGCTTCAACCTTAGCTTTAACCTCAGCATAAAGTTTTTCTCGGTCGGCAATTGCCTTTTCACGGTCAGCCCATTGTTGCTCTTGTGCTTGCTGAAATTCTTCTATTTGTTTGTACAGCGCTTTCTTGTTCAAATCGTATTCTTCAATATTCAAATTCCGCGCCAAATTTAAGTCATAATGATAGGATTCTCGATCGCGCTGATGAGCTTTTTGTTGGTTATCATTCCGTTCTTTTAGTGCTCGTTTGTACTCCTCTTGTTCCTTTTCCCAAGCTTTCCGCCTGTCTAATAATTCCAATCCAACAGTTTCATGACGTTCGCTTAATTCCTCTCCAAAGGCTTTAAAACTTTGTTCGTATTGTTGGATTAAATTATCCAAAGTTTCATCTTCAACTTCTTCTAAACTGTGCAAGTCTTTCAGTTGTTGAATTTCCTCAGCTACAGTCCGTCGGAGTTCTTCAAGCTTAGAAGCTTCGGATGTCAATTTTTCGGATAATTCGCTGACAGCACCCCCAAATCCTGATTGCAGCAACATCAAACTTTCAATCGTGTACTGCAACTTTTGTTGTTGAACTTGAGTTAAAGTCATGGGTTTCACTGCCTCTAAATTTGGTATTTCTTTGACTACGTTTGGCTGTACAGGAAGTGCTGCTGGTTTTTCCTTATTAAGCTGTTTGAGTTGCGATTCTAAAGCAGCTTTCTCTTTCGCAGCTTCTTTATAAGCTTCTAAGATTTCAGCTTTGGTGTTTTTGTCATTGATGCTTTTTGTCATCGTTGTCTATCTCCTAATATTTGGGAAATGCTATATCTTAGTAAGTAAAGGCAGTTAGGACAGATATCCGTAACGCCGCCTTCTAGGCGGTGCCCTAACCGCC
>NZ_JARFTR010000058.1:0-8656 GCF_029167235.1 Kamptonema sp. UHCC 0994
GCGGTATTCTAACCGCCTAGAAGGCGGCGTTACGTATAGATAACTAAATCTCTCTTCCTTCTATTAAAATTGATTTGCCCAATTCTTGGCCCAGTTTAAAGTTTCATGCACTTGCTCTAAGGTAGCTGCTTCGCAATAAAGCCGCAAAACGGGCTCAGTACCGCTAAAACGAATTAACAACCATCTACCATCAGCTAAGCGAAATTTATAACCATCAACCGTATTGCAATCTACCACAGCCTGTCCAGCAATTTCTGTTAAAGGATGACTTTGCAATTGTTCTAAAAGGCGCGATCGCACTTCCATACTCGCCAGCGGTAAATCTATGCGATCGTAAACTGAATGAAAGCCAGTTTCTTGTTGCAAACGGCGGTAAATATCGCTCAAATCTTCTCCAGATTGCACCACAGCTTCTAGCAAATATAACGCAGAAAGTAAGGCATCGCGCTCTGGAATGTGAGTTCCATAACCAATTCCCCCCGACTCTTCGCCACCAACTAAAACCTGAGTTGTTAACATCCGATCGGCAATATATTTATAACCTATGGGTGTCTCAAATAGAGGCAAATTGTACAAATTAGCAATTTTCGGAAATAAGTCGGAACCGCTGACAGTTTTAACGACTTCGCCAGTAAATCCTCGCCGCTTAGCAAGATGTTCTACTAATATTGGAATCAAGATTTGAGAGCTCAAAAAGTTGCCATTGCCATCAACAGCAGCGATGCGATCGCTATCTCCATCAAATACAAAACCAATCGCCAAACCACCCTCAGCGCGTTGGTGAGTGCGGATGACGCGGAACAATTCGGAAAGGTAACGGGGTAAAGGTTCCGGTGCGCCGCCACCGAATAAAGGATCGCGATCGCTATTTATTTCCCTAACTGGTACTTCCAAGATTTGAGCCAATCCGCCAGCCGCCGCACCGTGCATGACATCGACAAATACTGTTAGTTTACCAGAAGAAACCGCTTCCCGAATCCCATTAATATCTACCATCCCCCGCAAAGTTTCGCAGTAACTCGGCCAAGGATTGAACCTTTCTAATTTTCCTAAAGTTGGTGATGCGATCGCCGGATCTGCTAACCTAGCTTCAATCTGCTCAGTCACTTCCGGGGAAACCGAACCGCCAAATCCCCCCTTGACTTTTAACCCTAAATACTTACCGGGATTATGGCTAGCCGTCATCACAATTGCGCCCAAAGCTTTCTGCTGATAAGCAGCTAAACTGAAAGCAGGAGTAGGAGCATAAGTATCCGTCAGCAGCACATCAAACCCTGCGGATTGGATGCTTTCAGCAGCTTTAAGGGCAAATTCTTCAGCTAAAAAACGGCGATCGTGACCAACGATCGCCATCCTGTTATTGGTGGTAGTATCGCCATAAACCTGTGCTAAGATTTGCACTGCGATCGGAGCCACTATTGCTACTCGCTCAAAGGTGAAATCGTCAGCAATTACTCCACGCCACCCATCAGTACCAAATTTTATCGGTTGAGCCATATTAATTTTGTTAATTGTTAGTGGTTAGTTGGTAATTAGTAATAGGTTAACGGTTAACAGTTAACAGTTAACAGTTAACCGTTAACAATTAAAAGAATGCTGGTTGATGGCGAATCAAGTTAAGGAATTCTTCGCGAGTTTTTTGTTCCTCTTGGAATTCACCCAGCATAGCACTCGTAACAGTCCAAGAACCAGGTTTTTGCACGCCGCGCATCACCATACACATATGACTGGCTTCTAAGACTACAGCTACTCCCTTCGGTTCCAAAATTGTCTGAACTGCTTCGGCAATTTGGCGCGTCAGCCTTTCCTGTACCTGCAAGCGGCGGGCATACATCTCCACAATCCGGGCTAATTTGCTAAGTCCTACTACTTTCTGATTAGGAATATAGGCGACGTGAGCTTTGCCCATAAAGGGTAGCATATGGTGTTCGCAAAGGCTAAATACACTAATGTCGCGAACCAATACCATCTCGTTATGACCTTCATCAAAAATAGCACCGTTGAGAAGTTCTTCTAGGGATTGGCTATAGCCGCTAGTGAGAAACTGCATTGATTCTGCTACTCGCTTAGGAGTTTTCAGTAAGCCTTCGCGTTCGGGATCTTCTCCAACTCCCAGCAGCATTGTCCGCACGGCGGCCATCATTTCTTCGCTACTTACTTCTGATTGTACGGGTAAATGGGGTTGACCGTTTAAGGAATTGCGGTCTGGTCGGGTAGAGATTCCGGGTGCGTCCCCTGTTGTTTCGGATAGCTTCACGCTGTTAGGTGACAGGGAATTCGAGCGATTAGAACCGTTAGGAGATGCGATAGTCATGGGTAATTTGTGTGAGGGTAAAGGATAAAACAATTAAAAATTGAAGATTAAAAATTTTACCAATTTATTAATTTTTAATTTTTAACTCTTAATTGTTTAGAAGACTCCAGCGTTGGATATTAAGGTTAATTCTTCAATGACTGCGCCAGCAGGTAACTGGACTGTATAGAGAATTGACTCGGCGACAACTTCTGGGGTTAACATTGCAGTGCGATCGAAGTCGGCTTGAACTGTTTCTGTATCCCAGATGGCAGTATTGACGGAACCCGGACAAATTGCTGTTACGCGAATTCCGTGTCGGCGTTCTTCCATTGCTAGGGTTTTAGAAAGGGCCAATAGAGCGAATTTACTGGCACAGTAAGCTCCCCAGTTAGGAAATACTTGGCTGCCAGCGATGGATACGACGTTGACTATGGTGCCGCCGCGATCGCGCATTCCTGGTAATATTCCTTGAATGCACTGCAATACGCTGGTAACATTAAGGTCTTGGACTCGCTGCCAGTCGGCTAGGGGGATTTCAGCCAGGGAGCCGGTGTAGCCCATGCCAGCGTTGTTAACGAGAATATCTATGGGCCCGAATTCCCCTGCGATCGCACTTATGCCCGATTTCACATCTGCCAATGCGGCTAAGTCCAAGGGATAGGCTTCTGCTTTTACCCCCGTAAGCCGAGCAGCTAAAGCTACGGCCTCTAATTTTTCTGGGCTTCGGCTCACCAAAGCCACATTTATACCTGCTTTTGCAAAGGCTAGAGCTGTCGCCTTGCCAATACCACTGCTGGCTCCGGTAATTAGAGCCTGCTTTGTTGTCGGATGATTCATCAAATTTGCCGATATTTTTGTGGGGCAAGTCTTTTGAGCCTTACAGCTTTCTTAGGCAGAACAGAAAGCTCTCGGCAATGCACGTTGGAAAACCCGTAATTCTGAGATTTACATGAAGAATTGTTAAATCTGTGTCTCCTGAAAAATTATAACACTGCTGGCAGAGTATTCTGGTTCCCAAGGAAATTTAAACTGCAATTTCAGTGAATACACCGATTTTGCGGAATTTTTGATATCGCAGTTCCCGCCGCTGCTGGCTAGTAAGCTGGGTCAGTTCAGTTAAGTTCTGTAACAAAGATTGTTTCAAAATTTCAGCAGCCTTAAGGGGATGAGCGTGAGCGCCGCCGTTAGGCTCAGGTACGATCTCATCAAGGATACCCAGATTTTTTAAGTCTGCGGCAGTGATTTTTAAGGCTTCTGCTGCCAAGTTAGCTTTGCCTGCGTCTTTCCAGAGAATGGCGGCGCAAGCTTCGGGGGTAGCAACGGTGTAAACAGAATGTTCTAACATCAATAGCTTATCGCCGACACCAATACCTAAAGCGCCGCCAGAGCCACCTTCGCCGATGACAGTGCAGATAATGGGGACATCAAGGCTAAACATTTCTCGGAGGTTGTAGGCGATCGCTTCTCCAGGGCCGAGTTTTTCTGCCTCAACGCTGGGTAAAGCACCAGGAGTATCGATAAAGGTCAAAATCGGCATTCCAAAGCGATTGCCGTGTTCCATCAGGCGCATAGCTTTGCGGTAGCCACCAGGGGAAGCCATACCAAAGTTACGAGCGACATTATCTTTAGTATCGCGACCTTTTTGATGACCAATAATCACCACAGGGCGGCCGTCAAGGCGGGCAACACCACCAAGGAGGGCGGGGTCATCAGAACCACCGCGATCGCCGTGTAGCTCCAGCCAGTCGTCGCTAATTGCCTGAATATAATCGAGGGTACTAGGGCGACGGGGATGACGAGCGAGTTGCAGCCGTTGCATGGGCGACAGGCCAGTAAAGATTTCTTGACGAAGTTGGGCCGATCGCGCTTCCAACTGGCGAATGTCCTCGGAGACATCTACACCATTTTCGTCAGCTAGTTGGCGAATCTGGTTAATCCGGGTTTCCAGTTCCGCCAGCGGCTTTTCAAATTCTAATAGGAGGGGTTTACGGTCAGCGTTGGGCACACTAGGAATTTCGATAAAATTTGGATTTAGTCTTGATCGATCCTACCCTGTCAGGTGTGAACAGCGATCGCCAAGCCTCTGTTCTATATAATCTACCGATTTGTATCGGTCGGGGCATTGCTCTGTGGGTACAATCCTGTAAACTCAACACTAAACAAACTTTTACTATTAATTATGTCCTACCAAAGTCAAGGAAATGCAAAATCTTCTGACTTTTTCAGAACTGCCAACAGTAAAGCAAGAACCATCGAACTAACTGCACCCGAAGCACTAATGGCTATTTCTATATTAGCTGTCAGCGCCGATGGCAAAATGGCCCAAGAAGAAAAACAGACACTTGCTGCAAATCACGTCCGGCTTTTTAGTGCTTATTCCCGCGAAGAATTCCAAGAACTTTTTAAGAAAGTTTTAGAATTGGTAAATAAGTACAGACCCTCGGATGTATTCGTGGCCGCCAAAAACGGACTGACACCTAAGTTACGACAAACAGCTTTTGCACTAGCCGCCGATCTAGTTTTAGCCGATGGAGTTTTCACCCAAGAGGAACAAGAGTTGCTAGTTGAACTTTGGGAAGCCTTAGAACTTAAAGACGAAATTGGTCAAAAAATTATGGAGGTAATGATCATCAAGAACTGCACGGATAATAGTTAACAGTTAACTGTTATCTGTTAACTGTTATCTGTTAACTGTTATCTGTTAACTGTTATCTGTTAACTGTTATCTGTTAACTGTTAACTGTTAAAACAATAACAGGGGTCTAAATCCGTGTTTCAGAGAAATTTTCCCAATCATCTCCATCTTTTCAAGAGTAATCTGATTTCGCCCCCAAGAAAAGTTCGTGTACCACTTTTCAAACTCCAGCAACATTGATTCAGCAAAACAAGCAAACAACTGACGAGCTGGCACATCCATACTGACTATTTTCATAATTTTCCAGTCAATATCTAAGGAATGTTCAACTATGCCGCCCTGAAGTACATAAACTCCGGGATGTTGAACTTTACTTGCTAAGTTTTTCGGATAGCCGCCATCAATCATCAAACAAGGTTGCTTTAATTCTTTGGGATTAATTTCAACTCCCTTGGGCATACTTGCTACCCAAACTACAATATCAGCTAGAGGCAGAGCTTCCTCTAGATCCATAATTTTGCCACGCCCTAATTCCGATTCTAAGGCTTGCAAGCGTTCGCGATCGCGAGCAACTAGCAACAATTCTTTAACATTTGTCCGGTGATTCAGCCAGCGACAAACTGCACTGCCAATATCACCAGTAGCCCCGCAAACTGCAACAGTAGCCTGAGACAAATCTATTCCCAATTTAGGCGCGGCTTCTTCTACTTGGCGACAGATAATATAAGCAGTATGGGTATTACCAGTAGTGAAGCGTTCAAACTCCAACTTAATATTCCTAATTTGCTGAATCTGCTGCAAGTTAAAATTTTCAAAGATAATTGAAGAAAATCCGCCTAAAGCTGTGATATTTATACCGTGCTTTTGAGCATGGGCCATCGCGTTTACTATTTTGCGCGTAGCTGCTTTAATACGCCGATTTGCCAGCATTTCTGGCAGAAAGCAAGATTCTACATATCGACCCTCTATTTTTTGACCTGTGATGCTAGTTACAGTGATATTATCAACAATTTGAGGCGGAGCGCTGCACCAAAAGTCAAGCCCCTGATCTGCATATTCTGGATAGCCCAACTCTTTTGCGACTGATTGGGCGTGCTCTAAACTACTTAAGTGACCAATTAAACCAAACATTAAATAAAAGTCAGTTTTCTGTTGTTAGGTGGAATTGCTAATTGCTAATTGCTAATTGCTAATTGCTAATTTGGTACTTATGAGTTATGGAATTAAATTGTTAACTCAAAACTCTTTCTTCCCTATTAGCCTTTAGCCTTTAGCTATTAGCTATTAGCTATCAGCCATTAGCAATTAGCCATTGTTATGCAGCAGTGAGGCCGTAGGCGGACATCCGCATAATGTCGCGAGTGGTAAAGCCAATATTGCTCAGGGCTTCGCCGTAGGCTATCATAAAATCCTCAACGAGGGCATCTTTTTCCATGCCTAAAACGTGGGCATCGTCCTCGACTTGGTTTAGCATTCGCCAAACTAGAGGTAAGTTTTGACGGTTTGCGGCTTCGACTTCAGCTTTGGACTCCTCAAAGTGAGCTTTCAGCCATTCTTCGCCAAAGTTGAGGTGGCTGTACTCATCTTTAACTACGCCTTCGGTGATTTTTCGAGCGAAGTCATCGGCGACGGGGATGTAAATATTGTAAGCTGCGATCGCGAAGCACTCGATAATCAGCGATTGAATCACCAAACAAGTCACCACCTTACCTACGGCGGCGGCTTCTTGGAAATTGCCGTGCAGTGGCGCGAAGAAATCCTTAGCAAATTCCATGTCCGGCGTTACCTTAAGATTGCGACCGCAAGCTTGGAACCCCTTCATGTGGCGGTTCTCCATCTTGGACAAACCAATCAACACATCGTTTTGGTCAGGCAGCATTTCGCCCAGTCTGATGTAGTTGTCGTAAGCCTCCTGTTCGCCTTCGATCACAATGGCGTTAATCCGGCTGTAGGCATCTTTGTAGGTTGCCGTTTCAAAGTCGATTGCTGGGCTGGCCTCAAGCTGCTGCATAGGTCTGTCGTCTCCTCATCACAAAAGAGTAAATACTTAAATAGAGCTTTGGATCTGGGGGCAAAGGTAAAGTTATTTTACTTAACTTAGCTTATAGTTTACTTTACCTATTTAAACGAACAATTTACCAGTTTTGTTGGACTCCGCGAAGCTACAGAGGCCCAAAGCGTGAAAAACTCGGCATCCTACCTCACTCAGAGCGTTTATGGCTAAAAAAATTAAGACATTCAGGGCAGGAGAAATGCTCAGTTGGGTTTTGTTGTTATTTGGGGCCGCTGTGGTGCTGATCCCCCTCGCTGTTGTAATTGTTACATCATTATCCCCAGCTTCTATTAAAGCAACTGGTTTAACTCTAGCTAATTATCTCGAAGCTTGGCGCAGGGGGAACTTTCTGCTAGCTTTTGCTAATTCTACTTTGGTGGCGCTGGCGGTGACGGGGTTTCAGGTGGTTACGTCAGCTTTGGCTGGTTACGCTTTAGCCCGGTTGCAGTTCCGGGGGCGACAAGCTTTGCTTTTGGTGGTTTTGGCAACGCTGGTAATTCCGTTTCAGCTATTAGTTATTCCTATCTTCTTGGTTTTGAAGTGCGGACATTTGCTTAATACTTACGGGGCGCTGATTTTGCCGACGGCGGCGAGTGGGTTTGGGATTTTTTTGATGCGCCAGTTTTTTTGCTCAATTCCGGTGGAGTTGGAGGAGGCGGCGGCTTTGGATGGGGCGAATCGATGGCAGGTTTTGTGGTTGGTGATGTTACCTTTGGCGCGTCCGGCTATGGTGACATTATGTTTGTTTGCTTTTATTGGGGAGTGGAATGATTTGTTTAAGCCGCTGGTGTTTACTACGCGACCAGAGTTACGGACTGTGCAGTTAGTTTTAGCTGAGTTTCAAGAGCAATTTACGAGTAGTTGGCAGTTGTTAATGGCGGCGGTTGTAATTGCAACTTTGCCTGTGGTGGTGTTGTTTTTGGCGGGTCAGAAGCAATTTATTCGAGGAATTGCGGCGACGGGAATTAAGAATTGAATACAATCAATTCTAGTCGAAGCACAGATTTTCTGACAGAAGATTCTAGATTTTGGATACTTTAAACCCAAAATCTAAAATCGAATACCGCTGGAAATTCCTAGCGAGAAAATGTGCGGTTGCGCCACTTGTTTAACTTGGTTTCGCCAATTCTAGCTACAGTTTGCAATTGAGCTAGTTGTTCTTGCAAGGTCTTAATAGTATTGACTTGTTCTTGAGACTGTCGCTGCAAAGCTTGATAAGTTGTCAGCGATATGCTATTACTTGTCTGACTTTTCAGAACCCACAACTCTGCAATTTGAGCTTGCAAAGATGCGATCGTGGCTTTCTGTTCTTGAGATTGCTGTTCTAAAGTTTGATGACTTTCTAACGGTACGCTATCTCTAGTTTGAGTTTCCAGATGATTTTGCAACTCTGCAATTTGAGCTTGCAAAGATGCGATCGCGGCTTTCTGTTCTTGAGATTGCTGTTCTAAAGTTTGATGACTTTCTAACGGTACGCTATCTCTAGTTTGAGTTTCTAGATGATTTTGCAACTCTGCAATTTGAGCTTGCAAAGATGCGATCGTTGCTTTCTGTTCTTGAGATTGCTGTTCTAAAGTTTGATGACTTTCTAACGGTACGCTATCTCTAGTTTGAGTTTCCAGATGATTTTGCAACTCTGCAATTTGAGCTTGCAAAGATGCGATCGCGGCTT
>NZ_JARFTR010000058.1:8756-12300 GCF_029167235.1 Kamptonema sp. UHCC 0994
TGCTGTTCTAAAGTTTGGTGACTTTCTAACGGTACGCTATCTCTAGTTTGAGTTTCCAGATGATTTTGCAACTCTGCAATTTGAGCTTGCAAAGATGCGATCGTTGCTGTCTGTTCTTGAGATTGCTGTTCTAAAGTTTGGTGACTTTCTAACGGTACGCTATCTCTAGTTTGAGTTTCCAGATGATTTTGCAACTCTGCAATTTGAGCTTGCAAAGATGCGATCGTTGCTGTCTGTTCTTGAGATTGCTTTTGCAAAGCTTCGTAACTTTCTAGCAATTCCTTTGACTGTGTAACAGAGTTTTCCGGGGACTCGACAGCTTTAGTCGCCTCGTTATTTTCGCCGTCACTTGTCTCACCTTTCAAGCTTGTAACCTGTTTCGGAGATCCCGAACCATGTTGCAAAGTAAAAGTTAACTCTGTCCCATTGCTAGACTTGAGCAAATCGCCACGAGCAATGCGCTCGAAGAGTTCAGACTTTGATATACCGAGCTTTTCTGCGATCACCGTCAGGCGATTAGCCCCAGTCGGTGTCAGCGAGACTCCGACCTTGACTTTGCTCTCTAAATATGTACTAACCACATTTCGTTTGTTCTTTTGCATTGGCATTTTCCTCTGCCAATCTACACAAATTAGTGTAGTGGCTTAATGTGTCCTCTAAATCTTATTATTTATTAAATTCTGTGTTTGAGATCACTTTTCATCTTTCTTCCTCCCTGGAGACTCCCGCCATAGCTGTTTTAACGGTGGGTTGTTGACTCGATCTTGTACTGTCGGGTATTGTCGAGTCTAAATTTGAAGCTAGCACCTGTTGCACAAATGCAACAGCAAAAGCCTCACCTATTTCTGCTAAAGAAACGGCTTTTAGATAGTAGAGAGATGTATTTATGAGAAGAAGGGAAAAGTTTTTAGCAAAAGATTTAGAGATTTTGCTTGATTTTACCCTTTCACGTTCTTTTTATACAATGCACTGAAGACTGCTAATATTAAGAATTATCACAATAGATCGACGTGCACATTTATTCGTTCAAATCTTTACAGGTAGGTGGTTTTAATCTCTCAAGGCGCTCGATAGTTGTTACAAATCACAATGATTGCATTTATCTTATAGGCTTTTGTATTTCCCGATCGTTAGCATAAAACCTATAACAGGCAATTGTTTTGTTTGTTTTACCATTCTCAAACAGAGGTAGATTTTATAAATATTTGTATAGATATGTCAAGGCAACCTCAATAAATTTTCTCAAGTGCGTGAAAAAAATGTCGCGATCGCAAATGTTAGGAATATGTAAAGAATTGTTGCAATATCCCAAGCTGGGACTGGGATCGCGGGGTAGGGGCCAATTTTTTAGTCTTTAAAGTACCGTTAAAGCTATTGGCAAACGCGCTCCTATAAGTTTTTGATTTTGAGAATGGTGCAAGAGCCGTTGACAAGTAGAAGGAATAAGAATTTAGTTATCTATGAGAGCTAGACAAAGATATACACAGCAAGCTTTTTAGCCATCTGTATTTTACGTTTAATTGAATATATACCAAGAAGAAAACTATAAAGCAGACGGATAATTAGTCTCTATTTTTAAAAGTAGATTTTATAACTCCTGCCATGAGTCGATCTACAAATCACCTATTTATGGGACGATAAAACAAGAATCTAAAACTTAGATTTATCTAAACTTTGGAAAAGTTTAAATAAGTTCTATGAAGCAAACTCGTTAAATCAGTGCGATCGCGCTATAGCATTTAAAGTTGCGACACAAGTTGCTAAAGATTGCAGGGGGCTAACCATCGTGATGGAGCTGGAATGTTTACCTTATGGTGCAGGTCATGCAGAGGATGGCCTCTGTTTGCTGGTGCGAATGGGGCAGCACCGGATTTTACTAGACTGCGGCCTAAAGGACATTTCACCGCTGATGTCTCCACAAAATACGCTACCAGCGGACTTAGTTTTGTGCAGCCATGCCCATGCAGACCATGCTAGAGGTTTACTAGCACTGCACCAGTCTTTTCCGCAATTGCCGATTTATGCAAGCGAAGTGACAACCCAACTCCTAGCCTTGAATTGGCCAGAGTTGGCAGCTAGCGAACAGCCGCGATTTTGTCAGGCCTTGCCCTGGCACTCCCCAGTTGAACTCCGCAGAGGTCTAGGGGTGCAGTTGTTCCCCTCCGGGCACCTACCAGGAGCAGCGGCAATACTGCTGACCTATGCGGCTCCGCACCGCACCTACTCGCTGGTTTACACGGGAGATTTTTTTCTATCTAATTCTCGCCTAGTTGAAGGATTACCCTTGGGAGACCTTCGAGGACTCAAGCCAGACGTACTGATTCTGGAAGGCAGTTATGGCACGGCGCGTCATCCCCACCGCCGCCAATTGGAAAATCAGTTAGCAGAGCGCATTCACCGCGCGATCGCAGATGGTTACTCGGTACTTCTACCTACATCAACTCTCGGACTTGGGCAAGAATTGCTGATGCTACTGCGAAGTCATCACTACTTCACCGGCCGAGACTTAGATATCTGGGTTGATGGGGCCGTTGCCCAAGGTTGCGACGCTTACCTAGAACTTTTACCCCATTTTCCTACAGCAGTTCAAAATTTTGCCCAACATCAACCCCTATTTTGGGACGAACGGGTGCGTCCCCGCCTACGCCACTTGTCTCCAGAACAGCGTGGTAGTCTCGGTAAAGCACCCTGCATTATCATCACTGACGAAACAGCAGATTTAAGTCTCTACGTTACTAAGCAAAATGGCCCTTGGATATTGCTGCTACCTCAAAAGCCGGGATACCCGCCGAAAGGGTGGCCGGAAAGTTTACAGGGATCGGGACTTCGTAGTGTAGAAAGTTATCTACTCGCAGAGCATTCTGATGGCCCCGGCACTACGCAGCTCATCCACAATTTGCGCCCTCAGCATATAATTTTCGTTCACGGCTCCCCAACTTATTTAGCTGATTTGGCGAATTTGGATGAGTTGCGGAACCGTTACCAGTTGCATACTCCAGCGGCGGGTACGTTGGTGGAATTGCCGATTGGGGAGACATTTTTGCAACCGGCGATGCCAGAAACTCACTATGAAGGGGAGTTGGCGGAGATGGGGACGGAGGTAGCAATTAGTTTACCGAATACTATTGCCTCCGATCCGCGCTGGTCAAATTTTGCAGATACGGGTTTGGTAGAGGCTCGTTGGCAGGGTGAGGAGTTAGTATTGCGGGGACTGTCGCAGCGGGAGTTGATTAGTATTGGTAGCGATCGCCCTTTGCCAGTAGAGTTAGAATGTTGTGGTAATTGTCAGCACTTTCGAGGACAGCGTTGTTGGAGTCCTCTATCTCCTTTGTTTGGTTTTAAGGTTACGCCTGATGGGTTTTGTCCGGTGTTTGAATCGATTCATACTTCTGAGCCTTCTAGTGATGAGCAAGATAATGGCTAATTGCTAATGGCTAATGGCTAATGGCTAATGGCTAATTGCTAATGGCTAATTGCTAATTGCTAATTCAGGACTTATGCACACTTTACGTAACGCCGCCATCCTGGCGGTTTCTTTACCGCC
>NZ_JARFTR010000089.1:0-7606 GCF_029167235.1 Kamptonema sp. UHCC 0994
CTTATCCGATTTCACGAATAAAATTAATGTATCTTCTGTTTGTTGACTATTTTCTACTAAAACTTTCGGTAAATTTAGCAACTTCGTCATTAACCTATTCATAATACACTCGTTTGTTGGGTACTTATCTAATATTTTAGCACAGTAAGTACGGAAGACCCCGATGTTTTGGGAGTGGTGACAGTTAACAGTTAACCGTTAACCGTTAACAAATAGCCAAACAGCAGTTAAAATCTACATTACACAGCAAAAGTAGGAGAAGTAGTAGTAGTGGAAGTTCTAGACATCAAACGGGAAATCGAAACGTTGTGCGATCGCCTGGGTAAAACCCAGGACTATCTTTGACATTCCCGCACTCACAGCCAAAATCTCAGATTTAGAACAAATCGCGGCTCAACCGCAATTTTGGGACGACCAAAACGCAGCCCAAAATATACTCCAAGAACTTAACGACCTCAAATCGCACTTAGAGCAGTATAATCAGTGGCAAACCAGTCTTGAAGACGCGGGGGCCATCTTGGAGCTGCTGGAGTTAGAAACCGATGAATCGCTGCTCCAAGAGGCTTACACTAATCTTTCCCAATTGAGTCGCGAACTCGATCAGTGGGAACTGCAACAATTACTCTCAGGGCCCTATGATGCAGGCGGAGCAGTTTTGACCATTAACGCCGGTGCTGGGGGTACGGATGCTCAAGATTGGGCGGAAATGTTACTGCGGATGTATACTCGCTGGGGAGAACGCCAGGGTTATAAAGTACACTTGGCTGAAATTTCTGAGGGAGAGGAAGCAGGCCTGAAGTCGGCTACTTTGGAAATTGTTGGTCGTTATGCTTATGGGTATTTGCGATCGGAGAAAGGAACCCATCGCCTAGTCAGAATTTCGCCATTTAATGCCAATGATAAGCGCCAAACCAGTTTTGCTGGAGTGGAAGTGATGCCAATTCTCGATCGTTCCGTAGAGTTGGATATTCCAGAAAAGGATTTGGAAGTCACGACATCTCGCGCTGGCGGTAAAGGTGGTCAAAATGTCAACAAGGTAGAAACAGCGGTGCGGATAGTTCACCTTCCCACTGGTTTAGCCGTGCGTTGTACTGAAGAGCGCAGCCAATTGCAAAATAAAGAAAAAGCTCTCGTTCTTCTTAAGGCTAAGTTATTAGTGGTGGCTCGCGAACAACGAGCTAAGGAAATTGCGGAGATTCGCGGAGATATGGTGGAGGCGGCTTGGGGAAATCAGATCCGCAACTATGTTTTTCATCCTTATCAAATGGTAAAGGATCTGCGGACTGGGGTAGAAACGACTGCGATCGCAGATGTGATGAATGGTGAATTAGAGCCGTATATTCAAGCTTATCTGCGGCAAGAAAATCAGTTAGTTGAATCCGCAGTAATTTAATCTGGTTGAGTATTAGTTAACTGAAGATAACTAAAAATTCGGACGATCATCCTTGAGAAATGAAAATACTTAGAGAATAGATAATTAAGATAAGGTTTTGCAAATGATGACTTTTAATGATGTAGTTGAGGTAATCAAAGGTCTTTCTACGGATGAAAAGCAGGAAATTCAACTCTTGTTGAACCAATACATCCGGGAAGAACGCCGCGATCGGATATATGATAACTTCAAATTAGCGCAGGTAGAACAGCAAAAAGGTGAACTTAAGTTTTCCTCTGATATTAACGAACTGAGACAACTGATAGAGGAATGATCGTGGAAGTTAAATTTTCGCAAAGATCTGTTAGAAAAGCAAGCAAATATGAACAACGAATTTACTTCGAGCAAATCTCAAACTGACTGGCAACGCCTAGATGCCATGACTGATGAAGATATTGATTTATCTGATTGCCCCGAAATTACGCCTGAAATGTTCGCTAAAGCAGTAGTTCGGCGAGGTTTGCCCAACACTCAGACTAAAGCTCAAGTCACCTTACGCATTGACAGTGATGTTTTGGATTGGTTTCAATCTCAAGGTCATGGTTATCACACCCAGATCAACGCTTTACTGCGAGCATACATGGAAGCGCATCAATAAATGTCAAATCCTGAATTATTGGCTCAACTTCATATTGACCTGCTCTATTCCCACTGACCATTGTTATTGGTTCCGTTAATACTGAATTGCCTTCAACCCTATATTATCAGAACTAACCTCTTTTCGTTAATAAGGAAATTTTTAAGAAAACTATAGATGAGGTAGGTGCTGATAGTTGGGCTATCGTTATGCTACGATCAGTTGGATAATTATGGGGTGTTAAATTTCGTTCCCTCAACCCAACCTTAAAATTAAATTAACAATACAGATGTAGTTCGTGAAGGTTATAAAAGTGAGCGAAAATACCATCAAGTTACTCGATGTTGTAGCATTGACAGTAGATTTGCCAGATTATAATTTGTGGCGTGGGCAAGTCGGTACAGTGGTTGAGACATTAGCAAATGGTGCAGCCTTTGAAGTAGAATTTAGCGATCGCAACGGACGGACTTATGAATCTCTTGGGTTACGCGCAGAGCAAATAATGGTGTTGCACTTTGAACCGGCATCTCCTGACTTGAAATCTAAAATGGCTATAGCATAGTACAAAGCAGAAGACGCAGAGGGAGAGAAAAGAGAGAAATTAAATAGATAATATTTAATTTACCAAGGATTGCCAATCATTGTAAAAGCGGCCCAATAATAAGGATGCGATAAAAGTCTATTCCCACGAGCTGCAATTGGCGAAGGTAAAGAAATTACATCCTCTCGTCCCGCTACGCGCAAGGCCCCGTTTTCTAATCGCACTTGGCCACGTAGCATCGCAAGTTGCGCCTGTCTCAATGCTTGCGCTTTAATAATTGGGCGATTATTTTCTCCACGCGATCGCAACTGCTGATAAAATTCTACCATTAGTCCTAAAGTCCCTTCGTCGCTGACTTCCCATAAACTCGCTAAAGCCGATCGCGCACCGCTAGCAACTGCCAATCCTGCAAATCCTAACTCCGCTTGTTCGTCTCCTAATGCTGTGCTACAAGCGCTCAATACTAATAAGTTTACTGGCGGATCGTTCCATTTCAATTGTCTCATTTGATCTAATCTTAGTTTAGTATCCCACAACTGAATATAAGAATTACTCGGTACTCCTGGCTGAAATTCGCTATGAGTTGCTAAGTGAATTATTCCAAAAGATTGCGCTGCTCGTTGAGCTTGTAAATTAGCTAGAGTAAAATCTTGATTGAGGAAAGATTTACCTTGTTCTGGGGACGCGATCGCAGATAATTCTACTGGTACTGCGGGTAATGGTGGTTTGTCAGTAAATATTGATGCTCCCATTCCTAAAACTTCTTGGTCGCTAATATCTTCGTAGCGAGTATCTGTTAAACTGAAACTGGGCATGATGCTAATACTATAATTTTCTACTAAGAATTGCTGACCGCTATGAAGAGCGGCAAATGGTATACTCCGCAAACCTGATGAGGGGATAATAATTAAGTTTTGAACGTTTAAGGCTTTTAAATCTGCTTCTAAAGGAGCTATTAGCCAACGGTAAAGCTGTTGCGCTGGTTCCAAATAAACGGCTGTATTTCTGAGTTGCGGATTGGTAATATCACTCTGGAAATTGTCAGCTACTTCTAATAACTGTAATCGAGTTACTTCTGGTACTAAAGCACGGATAGTCTGTCCAGAAGGATTAACGAGTACGAGTTCTAAGCGATCGGTATCATTTCCGGTATTAAGTGATAATTGGTTGGATCTTTCTGGGTTGATTTTGAGCAATGAGCTATTTTCTCGTACTGTTGATGACGCATTACCTCTAACCCAATTCATATAAATGATTGCAGATTTAATTCCAGTTTCTGCTTCATTTCTGCGAAGGGTATCGTAGACAACAGACATATTGCTGACGGGTTCTCTCGCGGGGAGTTCTAAATATTTTTCATACTCCCGCGTGAAGTTTTCTTCAAATGCTAATACTCCCGTTAAATCTACATTAATCGCTAAGTTTGGAATAGGAATATCTGGTTTTGGGCCATATTCTCTTTCGGATGAGCTTTGTGACGATCGCGTTTCTCCTTGAAGAGATGTTACAATTGATACCTCGGAAGTGGTCGATAAAGGTAAAGATTCAGGTGTTGGACTTGGAATCGGATTAGGTGTTGGACTTGGAGTAGGATTAGGTGTTGGACTTGGCGTAGGATTAGGTGTTGGACTTGGAGTAGGATTAGGTGTTGGACTTGGAATAGGATTAGGTGTCGGACTTGGTGTAGGATTAGGTGTAGGATTTGGTGTAGGACTTGGTGTAGGATTAGGTGTAGGATTAGGTGTAGGATTAGGTGTAGGACTTGGTGTAGGATTAGGTGTAGGATTAGGTGTAGGACTGGGAGAATTTCCTGTTGTAATTAAAGAAATCTGATTAGGTGAATTTCCTTGTCTGTAAGTTCCTTCAAAAGAGCGATCGGGTAAAATAACATTACTAATTCCGGTATTAATTGCGCCTCTAGTTCCATTTGTAGTAGCATTTCCGACAATAAAAGATTGTTCGCTACCGCCTCCGTGTCGAATCGCGATCGCGCCTCCACCTTCGCCGCCAACTGTAGAAATGCTAGACTCGATACCTTCTAAGTCTCTAAAAGTATTGCTGGCGCGGAATAAACCAGAAGTAGCGATCGCAACTGTCCCCCCATTCCCATTACTTCCACCTTGAGCGTCGATCGCACCGATATTAATGTTATCCTGTGCATTGAGGAAGATATTACCACCGCTACCCTCAGTACCGCTAACGTTAATATTGCCAGTAACAATTTCCCCAGACGATCGCACTTCAATATTACCGCCTCTAACTCCCGAAGCATTCAAACCTTGGGAGACGACAGATCCAGCTTCAATTAAAATATTACCGCCAGAAACCGCAACATTTCCCCCGAAAGTCGCTTTATCGTTTGCATTTACCTGCAAACTACCCGCCGCAATTGTCGAATTTGCCGTTATATTACCACCACTTTCAAGCGCGATCGCGCCTAACCTTCCACTATTACCAACCGCATCCTCAAAAGCGATATCGCCTCCCGCCTTGATTTCTAGGTTATTCGCATCTCCCTTGCTATCAAAAGTATTGGTAAAAGTGATATCATCCGATGCTCTCAAAGACACATTTCGCGCGATCGCTACTGCACTATTAAATGTTATGCTACTTGCGGTGATATTCCCCGCAACTTCCGCATTTTCAGCGTTAACATTCAAACTTGTCAGAGGTATGCTTTCACCCACACCACCACCTAATTGCAGTCGCAAAGCCTCGATCGCGAGTTCGTGACTGCCATCAACCCTACCTGGTAAAATAATATTACCCTGACCTTGAGTGCTGAGGGCGACATCATCACCCAGTAAAACATTGCCGCCAAAAGTGATACTGCCGCCAGATGTAGTAATATTAGCATTGAGAGTGGAAGATAGAGCATTAAGCGCGATCGCCGCATCTCCCCTTCCCGTCACTTCACCGTTAACAACGATCGCCCCTCCTTGAAGCGTCACTGGATCGTTAAACGTCACAGGATTAACTATAGTAATCACGCCTCTACCATCAGAGCCCCCAATAGCGATCGCACTAAAACCGTCAGCGATCGCACCAATATCTGTCGGCGTTAAGTCCAAAACCCCTAAAATATCCGCTGTCCCACCTAGATTAATATCTCTGCTACTAAGTGTTTCTAAACGAATTGTACCGCCAATACTACGAGTTGAACTATCACCACCCCTGAAATCAATCCCATTACCTCTTAAAGTAATATTGCCACCATTAGCATCAAGTCTACCAACAGAAATACTAGCGGCAGAAATATTAATATCGCCTCCCTGAGTCTGAATCAAATCGTTAGCATCGATGACAACAAACACCCCATCGGTTTTAAAAGTAACAGAATTTCCTTTACCAGATTGCAATGTCAGTGCATCATCTGGTAAATTATTAAGAACAATACTGTTAGTAGTTTCAACAATAATATTACTATCCGCAGCAATGCTTTCTAATTGTGATTCAGAGAGAATTGTTGGGTTAGATCCGAATTGCGCCGCCCTGCGATTTGCCGTAAAAACATTAATTTGTGAAAATCCCGATCCAGCTTCAATAATAATATCACTTGGATCGAGTAAAAGAGTGCCGATCGCACCATTAGGAGCACGAGTATCTACCTTACCCGCGAAACTCAAAGAATTTTTACCCGACACCTCCACAAAACCCCCATCACCTCCCAGAATCCCGCCTCGCGCAGCGATATTCCCCAAAAAGTTAGTCCTACCATTGGCCCAAACCACAACGCGGCCACCGTTATTGAAGGAAGAAGGAAGAGGGAAGAAGGATGAAGGATGAAGGGAAGAAATGCCGTTAGCGGCGATGTTAGAATTGCTATCGATCGAAGTTTCAGCGGCATTAAAATTGCCTTGACCTTGGAAATCACCGCCAATGAATACATTACCGCCGTTAGTACCAGAAGCGTTAATATTAGCTGAAATTAGACCGACTCGATCGCCTAAAATTGCAACTCTTCCTCCTGAGAGAAAAGGGGAAGATACATCGATGGAACCAGACAGAATCGTAGTTCCCGGTGAAAGTGGGATAGTTATACCAGAATTAGTTAGCTGAACCGTACCATCGTCATTAACAGTAATTCCTGTAGCGTGACTTTCACCCATACCTGCGATCAATTGGGGAATTGCGATCGCATTGAACGAGGCCCCAGTCGCGATTTCCAAACTCAAAAGATGTCCTGCTTGAGAGATGCGAACCAAATTTTCCCCAGGGACAGCAGCAATAGTAATCGCACCTCCCGGCGCTGACAATTGCCCAGTATTAATTACCACACCGCCAAGTAAACTTAAACTTTGCCCCTCACTAACTGCCAAATTACCAGCATTGACAATTACCCCTGTTTGCGAACCAAAATTAAAAGAGTTAGGAGTTCCTACTAAGGTTGAATAATCATTAACTCCTGTAGCATTAAACCAGCGATCGCCAAAACCAATCCCGTTAGCAGTTGTCGCTAGAAAAGATCCAGGTACATCTAATCTTGCACCTTGACCAAAAACAATACCCGCAGGATTCATTAAAAATAAATTAGAGTTGCCACCACTAACAGAAATTAAGCCATTGATCGAGGAAACATTTCCGCCGACAACCCGCGTTAAAATATTCCTAATATTAGGATTAGTCAAAAAATTAGCAATTTGAGTTTCACTAAGACCAAACTGACTAAAACTGTGAAAAAGATTCGTGCCATCTCCAGACAGTTTACCACCGCTAATATCGAAGCGATCGCCTTCAGATTTAACAGTAGTGCCAGTACCATCAGCAGCGGGGATAATTTGTTCTGCTTGTACTGCGATTGGGAACAGCCAAGGTAAGCTCAAAAATAATAAAAAGTAAAAATAACTCATTCGTAAAAGAAGGAAGAAGGAAGAAGGAAGAAGGAAGAAGGAAGAAGGAAGAAGGAAGAAAAATTTAGTTATCTAGGAGAGAAGGAAGAAAAATTTAGTTATCTAGGAGAGAAGGAAGAAAAATTTAGTTATCTAGGAGAGAAGGAAGAAAAATTTAGTTATCTAGGAGAGAAGGAAGAAAAATTTAGTTATCTAGGAGAGAAGGA
>NZ_JARFTR010000089.1:7706-12225 GCF_029167235.1 Kamptonema sp. UHCC 0994
AGAATGTTTATACAGTCAGCTTTTTAGCCATCCTTATCTTATGTTTAATTAGGTGGATTTACTTACAATCTTGATGTTTGGTTTCACTTCATTACACCAACCTACTATTATCTGCTCTTATTTACCAATTGCCCATTACCAATTACCCATTACCAATTACCAATTACCCATTACCAATTAACAAATAAGCTTTCATTCTCCCCTTACCTTTAATTTCAATTTCTCCGCGTTCCTCGAATACGTAAACCCCTTTTAAGCGTTCATAAGTCGATTCTGAGACTTGGATGCGTCCGGGGATACCGTGAGATTCCATCCGAGAAGCAGTATTTACAGTATCACCCCATAAATCGTAAGCAAACTTTTTCCAGCCAATTACTCCCGCTACGACTAAACCAGTGCTAATACCGATTCTAATCTGAAAGTCTTGACCTTTTTTAGCATTAAATTGTGCTAAAGCTTGCTGCATATCTAGCCCCATCTCAGCAATAGCATGAGCGTGATCTAAATGGTTTTCCGGTAAACCACCTACTACCATATAAGCGTCCCCAATTGTCTTAATTTTTTCTAAACCGTGACGTTCCACCAAATGGTCAAACATCGAAAAAATCTCATTGAGTAACTTAACTAATTCTGTAGGTGAAATCCGGGCAGAAAGTTGTGTGAACCCAACAATATCGGCAAATAAGACACTTACTTCTGCAAAACTGTCAGCAATAGTTTGTGGGTCTTGTTTTAAGCGTTCGGCAATTGGTGGTGGTAAAATATTCAGTAGCAACCGCTCCGATCTATCCTTTTCTGCTTCTAAGGCGCGGCGGGCTTTAAATTCAGCTTTGGCTAAGCGTTCGTATAGGTAAACTGATAAGTTGCAGGTCACGCAGGCCCAGAATAAGTAAAGATATAGCATGGCTGGAGCCACTGGCATATCTTCGGGTTTGACTTGTAAGTTTAGTGCAGCATTAACTCCAAAATAGTAGATAAATACGCCTAATTGTGCTGTCAAATGTAGGGGCCATCGCACGGGAGTGAGAGTAGCTTGACCAAAAAACATCAGACTCCAAGCAATAATATCGGGTTGGGCGATACCGAGGAAAGTGGCTCGTATTTGCGGGATCAGAGTTGTTGACCAGGATAGCCCTAAGAATATTAAAGCGTGGTGGCGGCGCACTGCGGGGATTTGCAAGGAGGCGATGCCAGCGAGGAGAACCAGTTGTACTACAATTTGGGTTAGCAGTAAAGAACTGTTGAACTGCTGGCGATTGAATGCAAAGTTTGTTAGTTCTAGGATGCTAAAAGTCACGAAGGCGAAGAAGGCTAGCCATAATCCCAGTTTCATGCGACTGAGAATAAAGCGATCGCGCCATGCTTCGTAGTCAGCTTTAATGTTAAGTTCGGGGATGTCCCCTAACTCTTGGAGGGGCGAACCCTCAAGCCAGACTTGTTGATCTATTTTGCTTGGCTTCTCTCGCTTCATGGTGGATATGCTGCTTCTGTTGAAGGAAGCGAAAGGTGTACGTCTTTAGGTTATTATGAGCAATAATGCTCCATACTGGGAGTTATAGCAGAAGACAGAAGGTAAAAGGTAAGTATGCAGAAGGCTTTAATTATCTAAAAGGGCAAAAGTAAAATGCAATAAAAACAAGAGTTTCAGTAATTGAGAACATCCTTATTACCTTGGCGATTGCTAGATTAATTTTTCCCCAAATACCCAAATATACGATGGAAGATCGAGGTTCCCAACTCCCGACAGATAAATTAGTTGAGCGGATCTTGTCCTCTGGTCAACTGAGTCGGATTGACAGACAGCAGCTCAAGTTTGCCTTGTTAGATGATTCCATCAATGAAAAAGAGTTAGTTTTGATCGAGCGAGTGATTGATGGGGTAAGAAAAGGACTGCTAGATATTGTGGATGAAAATTGAAAGAAATTGGTAATTGGTAATTGGTAATTGCTAATTGGTAATTGCTAATTGGTAATTGCTAATTGCTAATTCTCCCGCGCTCCCCCTCTTCCCCTCTTCCCCTAGCCCCTAGCCCCTAGCCCCTAGCCCCTTCTTCCCCTAGCCCCTAGCCCCATCTTCCCCACTCCTTCGATTAAAAAATCTCATCGTCAATAGTACCGTCATCGGGGGGAGTGAGTTCTGAGGGGGGGCGATCGCTACTCCAGGCCCACCAAGGAGAACCACACTTGCACTCGTAAAATTCCTGCCATTTGCGGCGGTGGGTTTCGGTGTAGACTGGCGATCGCCGATTAATCCAAACCCGTACCGCCTCCGTACAGCTTGCGCCACATTTGGGGCAGGAAAACTCAAAAGCGTGTTTCGCCGTAGCTGCCCAGTCGGGAGGGGTTGGCTCGAAAGCTTCCATCATGTCCAAGTTTAAATTAAACTCCTATCATTATCCGTTTAAGTCGCGATCGGCTGCTGCCAATAAATGAGCTGACCTTAACAAAATCTTGAAGTTGAGATAAATTATGGTTTTCTCTGTTTATTTTACAGCCTTACCTGTGCCAAAGCGTTCAATTAGAGTTAATTTCTTTGATGTGAGATGTCTCCACCCTTCGGGGAAGACTCAAACCAATTTCCCACAGGCCGCCTCTGGGCCCTCACAGCGCTCTTAAGGACTAAGCTTATGTCTATATACAATCTCGTCTCATTTCTGGGCATCTTTGGTTTATGCGCGATCGCCTGGGCTTTTTCGGAAAATCGCAAACCCCAGTACATACCCTGGCGCGTCATCATTTGGGGCATTGGCTTACAATTAGCTTTGGGTTTTTTAATCTTTCTGTTCCCACCAACTCGCACAGCCTTAGAGTGGTTTACAGGCCTGCTAGATGGGGTATTTACTGCTGCTGATACCGGAGCACGGTTTGTTTTTGGTAAAAATATTGTCCCCGTACCAGGTCAAGATCCACCAATTAATTTAGGGTATATTTTCGCCTTTCGAGCTTTGCCAACAGTAGTCTTTTTTTCTGGCTTAATGGCTTTGCTTTACAACATCGGTGTTATTCAAATCATCACCGAAGTATTTGCGAAACTGTTTTATAATACTATGCGCTTAAGTGGCGCAGAAGCTCTCAGTGGTGCAGCTAATATTTTTGTGGGCATTGAAGCGGCAATTGTTGTTAAGCCTTATTTGCCGGACATGACTCGCTCTGAAATTTGTGCGATTCTATCTTGCTGTTTTGGGACGGCTGCTTCTTCAACTCTAGCAATTTATGTAAGTTTCCTCAAACCAGTTTTTCCCAATATTTTAGGGCATTTAGTCTCAGCATCAATTATTGCCATTCCAGCTTGTTTTGTCATCTCCAAAATTTTAGTACCGGAGACGGGAACTCCCTTAACAATGGGTGGTATTCCCAAAGAGGAAAAAAAATCGCAAGGTAGAGAGTTTATTGGGGAAGAAATCTCAGAGGAAGATTCCCAATATACCCCCCAAGAAACAGTCGGTGGCGAACCCATTGAGCGAGTCAGCCCCTTGGATGCAGCGATTGTGGGTGCTTTAGATGGGGTAAAGATGGCAGTTGCGATCGCGGCCGTCTTGATTTTAATCTTAGGTTTAGTTTCTTTAGTTAACCAAACCTTCGGTGCTTTGGCATCCTTGGAAACTTCACAAAATACTCTCCTACAACCTATCGGTCAAGTTTTCAGCGTCATCACGCTACAAAATATCCAAGGAGTCTTATTTTATCCCTTGACTTTGTTAACTGGCGTTCCCTTTGAGGACTCATGGGAAGCCTCTGTAATTATTGGGCGGAGGCTGTTAGAAACTGCTATTCCTCCCTATCAAAGTTTGGCAGAAGCAGCAGCCAAAGGAGAGATTACCCCTCGTACAGTTTTAATCGTCAGTTACGCCCTTTCTGGCTTTGCTCACCTCGCCTCTGTAGGCATTTTCGTCGGTGGTACTATTGCCTTAATTCCCTCTCGTCGTAAAGACATTTCTGAGTTAGGTTGGAAGGCTTTATTTGTCGGTACTTTAGCTACAATGATGATTGCTTGTATCGCTGGTGTATTTGATAATGGCGATGCAAGTATTCTAGGTGAAAAGACGGCCCCGGCTGTTGCTCCCCTTACGGCTCCTGCTACGCCAAAATCGACGGTTTCGCCTAGTCCTGCGGCTTCGTTAGCGCCAGCTATTGTTAAGCCTAGTCCTGCGGCTTCTCCGAAGCCTCCCGCTGGCCAAGCTTCTCCTAAATCTTCTCCTAAACCCGCAGTTTCTCCATCTCCTAAAGCGTCGTCATCGCCGAAATGATAGCTATAAAGTCGGGCGAATATAATTCGCGGCTACACAAACAAAGTCGGGCGAATATAATTCGCGGCTACACAAACAAAGTCCGCCTACGCGGACTGTAGAAATTCAACCCGCGCAGGCGGGTTTTGTCTGTGTAGATGCGAATTATATTCGCCCTACTACTATTATTGCTTGCTATACCAATTACCAATTACCAATTATAGCAACCGCCAGGACGGTTAGGACAACTTTATTTGTTGAACGTAACGCCGCCTTCTAGGCGGTGCCCTAACC
>NZ_JARFTR010000149.1 GCF_029167235.1 Kamptonema sp. UHCC 0994
CCGCCATCTTGGCGGTATTGTTACCGCCAAGATGGCGGCGTTACGTAATCCCCGTAAGTCCTGTAATTGTTAACTAAAAATAGCAGATACCAATAGAAAACCGCTATAAGTTCCTAACTTCAATCACCATATTCACCTCGAACAATCCACCGTTTTTACCAGAATATGCCATGAAGATACAATATTGCTCCGCAAAATTAACGCGATCGCTTCTATCCTACTGTATTCTGTTTTTCTTCACACTATCTCTGACAGTAAGTTGTGGGAATCCTGCCAGCCAAATCAACTCAACACCTAACAGCGCAAATAGTACAGTCAGCGCTGTACGCTTAGGATTTAGTGCTTGGCCTGGTTGGTTTCCCTGGCAAGTTTCCCAAGAACAAAAGATATTTGAAACCAACAAAGTTTCCGTAGATTTAAAGTGGTTTGATGGCTACCTAGAATCCATCAGCACCCTCAATGCCGAACAGATAGATGCTAACAGCCAAACCCTCGGAGATACAGTTAGCTCTATATCTGGTGGAGCCGATCAAGTTATTGTTTTAGTCAACGATAACTCTACTGGCAATGATAAAATAATTGTTGCCGAAGGTATCAACTCTGTTGCCGATCTCAAAGGCAAAAAAGTCGCCGCTGAAGAAGGAACAGTCGATCATTTCCTCTTACTATTAGGGCTAAAAAAAGCCGGATTATCAGCCAAAGATATTCAATTTATCCCCTTAGAAACTGGTAAAGCCGCAGCCGCCTTTGTCGGCGGACAAGTCGATGCAGTTGCAGTATTTGCCCCCTTTACAACACAAGCATTAAAGCGCACAGGAAGCAAAGAACTTTTTAGTTCTAAAGATTTTCCTGGCTCAATTTCCGATCATCTTGTATTCACACGCAAATTCGTTACAGAACACCCCGATCGCGTACAATCTCTTGTAGATTCCTGGTTTGCCACATTAGAATATATCAAAGCTAATAAAGACAAAGCCTACGAGATTATGGCGAAACGAGCGGGAGTCAGCGTTGATGAATATAAACAATACGCTGACGGTACTCAAATCTTCACTATTGAGGAAAACTTAAAAGCTTTTCAACCTGGAAATACCATGAAATCCTTATCATTTGCCGCTGAAGAAATGAGCAAATTTCTCACCGAAGTAGGTTTAGCAAAAACAAAGCCAGACATGAGCAAACTATTTGACGATCGCTTCATCAAAGCCTACGCCGAGAAAGTCAAAAAGTCCTAGTTAGAAATCGGAAATTTCATCATGTCCCCAAATCCAGAACCACAATCGATCCAATCCCATCTCAAGCCAAAAAGCCTAAATCCAACCGTTTTTTGGCGACTGGCTGAAGACATCCCCAAACCTCTAAATACTGGCTTAATTCTGACATCCATTGCATTACCATTACTGCTATGGTGGTTAGTAACAACCTTCATTAAAGTAGACCCCAAATTTTTACCATCTCCCGCTAACGTTTTAGAAGCCTTTGGGCGGTTGTGGAGTAGCGGCGATCTCCTAAAAGACACCGTAGCAAGTTTGTGGAGAGTAGGAGTTGGATTTTTCTTTGCCTCCCTTTTTTCAATTCCCATTGGCGTAATGATGGGCAGTTTTCCGAGTATTCGCGCCTTGCTAGAACCCATTTTCGGCTTGATGCGATATATGCCTGCACCGGCATTTATTCCCCTGCTAATTCTTTATCTAGGAATTGGTGAAGAACCCAAAATTACCCTGATCTTTATTGGTGTCTTTTTCTTCAATTCTTTGATGGTAATGGATACCGTTAAGTTTGTTTCAAAAGATTTAATTGAAGCAACTTATATGTTAGGTGGCAATCGCTGGGAAACCCTAACTCATGTAATTCTACCCCACGTTTTACCAGGAATTATTGATGCTTCCCGCATCAACTTTGCCGCCGCATGGCAACTGGTAATCGTCTCCGAATTAATTGCAGCCACCGAAGGTTTAGGCCGCCGGATCAGCGTCGCCGGTCGATTTCTCAAAACTGATGAAATTTTTGTGGGGTTGATTGTAATTGGAGTGATCGGACTCACCTTTGACTTGTTATTTCAATATATGCTGCAAGTTTCTTGCAAATGGGCCAGCCAGAAAAAATAATTGCTGCCAAAATTACTGAGAAATTGTAACGTACTTTACCGTACAACTGCCAATAAATTGATAACATCATCTCCAGTTATATTTGTATTGTATTAAAGTGTCATTGCGTTGGCGTAGCCTGCGCGTAGCGCTTACGCAGTGAAGCAATCGCAAAGCCAAGAAATTGCTTCAGGTTGCTTCTTCTCTCGCAATTACATACAAGACTAATGCTACCGGACTCGATCTAGTTTTCATTTACCATTTACCACTCACACGAGGATTAACTAATGTTTCTGCAAATCAACAATCTACACAAACACTTTGAAACTAAAAATGGTAAATTAGTTGTCTTGAAAGACATTAATATGACCATTGAAAAAGGCGAATTTATCTGTGCTGTAGGTGCATCTGGTTCGGGAAAATCTACATTACTGAGGCAGATTGCTGGATTAGATCGACCAACAATTGGGGAAGTTAAAATTAATGGCACAACTGTAACTGCACCAGGGCCGGATCGCGGCATGGTATTTCAACACTACACTCTTTATCCTTGGATGAATGTGCAGGGAAATGCCGAATTTGGCCTCAAACTTCAAGGCGTACCAAAAAAGGAGCGACGGGAACAAGCAAGCTACTATTTAAATGTAGTAGGATTGACTAAGTTTGCTCAATCTTTGCCGAAGGAATTATCAGGTGGGATGAAACAACGAGTCGCGATCGCGCGTGCTCTTGCTTCAGAACCAAAAGTATTATTAATGGATGAACCTTTTGGTGCTTTAGACGTTCATACTAAAGAATCGATGCACGAATTCATGTTAGATTTGTGGCGGCGCACTAAAATCACAGTTTTTATGATTACCCATGATGTAGAAGAAGCAGTCTTTCTTTCTAATCGGATTTATGCTTTGGGTTCGCGTCCTGGTACTGTGAGGAAAGAAATTTCTATTCATCTGCCAGAACGTACTCATAGCATTAAACGCCATTCCAGATTTCACGACTACCGCGATGAATTGATGGATTTGCTGCGGAAACATGGACAGGAAGCTGTTGCAATTGCTGCTTAAATTAGGAATGAGACAATACTCACATAAAAACAGCATTTTTTGCGATGGTCAACATAATTAAAAGTAGGGTGGCGATCGCCACCTTACCCAGCTATCGCATCTCAAAATTTCCCTCAAAAAATCTCAAAAAATCTAGATAAATGTAACAGTAGATACTTTTTTATCGGATTTTCTGGTTTAAAATAAATTACAAGCAAGTAAGGTGTTCAGCTAAACCTCAAAACATCTAAGTCAGCATTTATTTAGCCAAAAAAACAAAGGCTAGGCTAACAATTACAAACTGACTTCAGCTAAAAATTGCATAGGAATCGCTTCTAGGGTTCCGATCTAGTGAGATAACTAGATGTCTGGTCCAAGAGAAGCAGCCAATATTCAATTATCCCTAAAAAATACGAGGGGGAAATTAAATTGGTCACACGGCGGGAGAAAAGCCCGGGAGAATCACACAGTTATCATTAACTGTTGGTAAATTCCTGGGCTTTTGCGATTTGAGTAAAGCTCACACCACAGATTATTCACCTCATATCTTATCTGGAGGAGCTCATGGTGCAAGCACCAATTAACACAAATTCTAAACTCGATTCCAGCCTTGTACTGATGGAGGAAGTGATTCCCGGCGGCGCTTATTGGTCAGGTATTATAAAACGCGGAAATACCCTCCGCATCACCGATTTAGAAGGCTCTCAAGGCGTTTCTATGCTGTGCTATAACGCCGACAACCCCATAGAAAGATTAAACGTAGCAGACACCGCAAAAATTCAATTTAATGCTTTTCTAAAAAAAGGTATGGTACTCTACACAGATATGGGACGCATTTTATTTTCCATTACTGAAGATACATCTGGCTATCACGATTTACTATCAGGATGCAGCAATGCTGCTAGTAATAGTGAAAAATACGGCGATGGAGACTGGAAAAACTCGCGAGACAACTTTATCAAAGCATTGACAAGGCGGGGTTTAGGCAAAAAAGATATTATGCCTAATTTTAACCTATTTACTCGCATTGCTGTCAAGCCAGATGGGGCAATGGAATATGTAGAAGGCTGCGAGAAACCCGGTAGCTTCATCGATTTACGGTCAGAAATGAATGTATTAATAGCGATTTCTAACTGTCCTCATATCTTGCATTCTAGTTCAACTTACGATCCAAAACCAATTCAGATTCAAGTTTGGAAATCGCCAACACCATCACCCGATGATGTATGCCGCACCGCCAACCCGGAAGTAATTCGCGGATTCATTAACACCGATGCTTTGTTTGTTCAGTAATTAATTTGTAGTTTGGGTAAATCAAAGCTAAACCCGAAAAATTGGACATTTATTAAGGAGAATTGCATCATGGTTTTAACGTCACAACGAGTTCTAGATCCAGCAACAGCAATTTACAATGAAGTGTTATCAGCGAGACATCCTTGGTCGCACATCCTCAAAAAAGGACAGATTCTTCGGATTGTCGATTTAGGCGGAAATCAGGCAGTAGATTTTCTAGTTTACAACGCCGATGACCCTTCAGAACGTTACAGTGCACCCGATACTATTGTCCGTCAAGGTAACATCTTTGTAACTACTGGCAGTAAACTTATTTCCAATGAAGGACGAGCGATAATGACAATTATTGCCGACTCTTGTGGACGACATGATACCTCTGGTGGTGCTTGTAGTTGTGAGAGTAATTCCGTGCGATTTGGACTGGATAAAAAATACCAACACGCCTGCGTTGAAAATTTCCTAGCTGCAATTACTCCCTATGGTTTAGGAAAACGGGATTTAGTCAGTAACATCAATTTCTTTATGAATGTGCCAGTCAGTGAAGATGGCAAACTTGAGATTGTTGATGGCATTTCCGATCCAGGTAGTACAGTCGATTTGCGAGCAGAAATGAACGCCTTGGTAGCTATTTCTAACTGTCCGCAAATGAATAACCCTTGTAATGCCTACAATCCTACGCCAATTCGGTTGATTATTTGGGATGTGATGTAATACCCAATTTTTGATAAATGGCAACAAATCTGAAATTGCCCCAACCTTAAAAAGCAAGGTAGTTTCATTCTTCCACAACCCAACCCACCAGAGGTTAAAACCCCTGTCTAATAGTAAAAGTCGTCTGAAGACGACTAAGTAAAATACTTTACTTTACCGATCTATAAGTCCTCTTTTAGAGGACTTTAGCTATAAGACCGGGGTTTTAACCCCTGGCAAATCTGATAACAAGGGGATAAACGTTACTTAAGTTAGCATAAATACTCGTTCCGTATTCTTCAAATTCAACTCAATCAAGCACTCATGTTTAACAAAGTTCTGATTGCCAATCGCGGTGAAATTGCCTGCCGAATTATTCGCACATTAGACCGCTTAGGAATTGCTTCAGTAGCAGTATATTCTGAAGCTGATGCTCATGCTAAGCACGTCTTTACTGCCACAGAAGCAGTTTGTATCGGTGGCCCAGCAGTAGCAGAAAGTTATTTAAACTTTGAGCGTATCCTCGAAGTTGCGCGTCAAACTGGAGCTCAAGCTATTCATCCCGGTTATGGTTTCTTAAGCGAAAATGCAGAATTTGCTGAAGCTTGCGATCGAGAAAATATAGCATTTATCGGCCCAACTCCGGCTCAATTGCGCTCCTTTGGATTAAAGCATACCGCACGGGAACTAGCAGCAGAAAATCATGTGCCTTTAACCCCTGGTAGCCAACTTTTAAACAGCTTAGAAGCAGCAGCAATGGCAGCAAAGGCAATTGGTTATCCAGTGATGCTCAAAAGTACCGCTGGCGGTGGTGGTATTGGTTTACAGGTGTGTTTAAGCGAAGAAGATTTAGCAGAAGCTTTTGAGAAAGTACAGCGTTTAAGTCAAAGTAATTTTAAACAAAGTGGTGTTTTCTTAGAGAAATATATTCAAACTGCTCGACATATTGAAGTTCAAATATTTGGAGATGGCAAAGGAAATGTCATAGCCTTGGGTGAACGGGATTGTTCCGTACAGCGACGCAATCAAAAGGTGATTGAAGAAACACCCGCACCCGGAATTAACGATGAATTACGACAACAGTTATATGCAGCAGCGGTAAAAATGGGAAAAGTGATAAATTACCAATCCGCAGGAACCGTTGAATTTGTCTATGATGTTGATACAAAGCAATTTTACTTTTTAGAAGTCAATACGCGCTTACAGGTAGAACACGGCGTAACTGAAACTGTTAATAGAATTGATTTAGTGGAATGGATGATAAAACTTGCTTCTGGAGATTTGTTTCCTCTAGAAGAGTATCGCTATCAGCCGCAAGGACATTCTATTCAGGTGCGAATTTATGCAGAAGATGCTAACAAGAATTTTCAGCCGAGTTCTGGGTTGCTAAATCAGGTGATTTTTCCTAAAAATATCCGCTGCGATACTTGGATAGAAACGGGAACGGAAGTTACGCCTTTTTACGATCCGCTGTTGGCAAAGGTGATTGTTTATGGTAAGAATAGAAAAGACGCGATCGCGCAACTTAAATCTGCTTTAGATGCAAGCCAAATTGCGGGAATTGAAACTAATTTAGATTACCTTCACCAGATTTTAGATGATTCCCGATTTAATCAGGCTGAACTTAGTACCCGCTTTTTAAATGCTTTCAAATATGCTCCTTTAACTATCGATGTATTAGATAGTGGAACCTATACCACAATTCAAGATTATCCGGGACGTTTGGGATATTGGGATGTGGGCGTACCCCCCTCTGGGCCGATGGATAATTTAGCATTTCTATTGGCAAATCGTTTAGTCGGAAATTCCGAATCAACTGCCGGATTAGAGTGTACAGTCATGGGGCCAACTCTGCACTTTAATGCCGATACAGTTATTAGTTTAACGGGTGCAACTATGAAGGCAACGCTGAATGGTGAAGCCATACCATTTTGGACGGCAATTGCTGTTAAAGCTGGTAGCACTCTCAAATTAAAAGCAATTCAAGGTGATGGCTACCGTACTTATTTGGCAGTAAAAGATGGCTTCAATGTTCCAGATTATTTAGGCAGTAAAGCTACTTTTGTAATGGGTAAATTTGGGGGACACGCAGGCAGAACATTACGACCGGGAGATGTGTTAAAACTTAATCAATCTGCGACAATAGATACAGAAAGAAGTTTGCATCCTTCACTTATTCCTACCTACAGTAATAATTGGGAAATAGGGGTTTTATATGGCCCGCATGGAGCGCCAGATTTCTTTACTGAGGAAGACATCGAAATGTTTTTCTCAACTGAGTGGAAGGTGCATTACAATTCAACTCGGACGGGAATTAGGCTGATTGGCCCTAAGCCAAAATGGGCGCGTCAAGATGGTGGAGAAGCGGGTTTACATCCGTCTAATATTCATGATAATGCTTATGCGATCGGGACGATCGATTTTACTGGTGATATGCCTGTAATTCTCGGTCTTGATGGCCCTAGTTTGGGAGGTTTTGTTTGTCCTGCTACAATTATTCAGGCTGAATTGTGGAAAATTGGACAACTGAAACCAGGGGATAGTATTCATTTTTATTGTTTAAGTTTTGCGGAAGCATTGCAACTAGAATTAGAGCAAGATCGGCAAATTGCTACTCTTTCTCCTAATCTTTCTATGGAGGAAATCAAGACATCAATCCCAAAGGTTGGTTCGCCAATCTTGCATGAAATTTCGGCATCAATGGGGCAAGTTGCTGTTACTTACCGCCAAGCTGGCGATAAATATATTCTAGTTGAATACGGCCCCTTGGTTTTGGATCTAAACCTACGTTTTCGAGTGCATGGGTTAATGACATTGCTGAAGGCTAATCCGCTATCGGGAGTAATCGATTTAACGCCAGGAATGCGATCGCTACAAATTCATTTTGATAGTCGCCAGATTTCACAACAACAGTTAATGGATGCCTTAATTGCAGCAGAAGAGGAATTAGCTGCAATTGAGGATATGGAAGTACCAGCAAGAATTTTATACCTCCCTTTATCTTGGGAAGATGAATCCACGCTATTAGCGATCGAAAAATATATGCAGTCAGTGCGATCTGATGCGCCTTGGTGTCCGAGAAATATTGAGTTTATTCGCCGCATTAATGGACTTGATAGTATTGAAAAAGTCAGAGAAATTGTCTTTACTGCTAGCTATTTAGTGATGGGATTAGGTGATGTTTATTTAGGCGCACCTGTCGCTACTCCCCTCGATCCTCGCCATCGTTTAGTAACGACTAAATACAACCCCGCACGCACTTGGACTCCTGAAAATGCAGTGGGTATTGGTGGTGCATATCTATGTGTTTATGGTATGGAAGGGCCAGGAGGATATCAATTTGTTGGTCGCACGATTCAAATGTGGAATCGGTTTAAACAAACGGCGGATTTTGAATCGGGTAAACCTTGGCTTTTACGCTTCTTTGACCAGATCAAGTTTTATCCTGTTTCGGGTGAGGAATTGCGGCGCTACCGAGAAGATTTTCTCGAAGGTAAGTTTAAATTACAAGTTGAGGAAATCACGTTTAATCTGAGAGAATATAATCAATTCTTGGATGCTATTGCTGATGATGTAGCTGAGTTTAAAGGGAAACAACAAGCGGCATTTAATGCAGAGCGCGATCGCTGGGCTGCGTCTGGGGAATTTGAAGTGGAAGCGGCATCAGAAACAGCGATGAGTATGGCTAATGATGTCGCGGCAGAAATCAATTTACCTCCCGGTTCTGAGGCGGTTGTTGCTCACGTTTCAGCTAATGTTTGGCAGGTATTAGTTAATATTGGAGATGTGGTTGCAGAAGGCGATCGCTTGTTAATTTTGGAAGCGATGAAAATGGAGATTGCTATTACTGCGGATGTGGCGGGAACTGTGGTAGAGTTGTTTTGTCAAAAGGGCGAAACGGTGACTGCTGGACAAATTTTAGCGGCGATTCAACCTGATTAAGGATAGGGAAATCGGTATCCGATAAGTTCTTTATATGTAATACTCTTAAACTAGAAAGAGTAAAGCTACTTAGATTCTCAATTATGTTACTTCAAGGTCATCAGCGCACTAAGTTAGACGATACCGATGATACGTTGTTCTATTCATACCCTCGCTTTGTGACTCATGTAGATGAGGGATTTATCGAGCAATTGACTCAATTGTATCGCGATCGCCTCAAACCGAATACTCGAATTTTGGACATGATGAGTAGTTGGGTTTCGCATCTACCGGAGGAGATAGAATTTGCTCACGTTGAGGGACACGGGTTGAATGCGGAGGAATTGGCGAAGAATAAGCGGTTAAATCATTATTTTGTGCAGGATTTGAATGCTAATCCGAAGTTACCGCTACCCGATGCCGATTTTGATGCCGTTATTAACTGTGTTTCTGTTCAATATTTGCAGTATCCCGATGCAATTTTTGCGGAAATACGACGGATTTTGAAGCCGGGGGGATTGGCAATTATTAGCTTTTCTAATCGGATGTTTCATCAAAAAGCGATCGCTGCTTGGCGGGATGGTTCGGAGAGCGATCGCGTAGAATTGGTAAAGCGTTATTTTGATTCTGTAGAAGGGGTAAATATTCCCGGTTTTAGTCAACCGGAAGTAATTGTAAAGCAGTCGAATGTTCCGAGTTTTCTGCAAATGTTGGGGATGGGTGGTGGCGATCCTTTTTATGCAGTTATTGCTTACCGCCAGAGTTAATAATTGTTTGAGAATTGGGGGGTAAATCGGCGGTTCATTCACCATCGATCCTCTCCCATAACTCAGAAATTGGTCTAGTTTGTCCAGATTTAGCTTCCTGTAATGCTCGCCGGAGACTGGCTTTTATTTCTTCAATGGGAGTATCATCAGGATCGGTTTCAATTTCCTCAGTTACTTCGGGAAAAAGTACGATCACTCGCACGCGACTAGGTGGGAATTTTTCAATAGGTCGATCGAGGTACAATTGACCTTTTTCATCCAGGGTTCCTGTGACTTCAACGGCTTTCATCTAATTATCCTCAAATTTTTATCTATCATAATCTATCATATCATATTCGTTGAGAATTTAATAAAGTAGTTGCCAATGGCTGGTTTAATTAAGGTAAGAAAAAATATGACACAAACAACTGTAGAATTGCAGATACCATATTGCAAACATCGGAAAGACGTTTATAGAAGTTAAAATGAAACCCTATCAAAAAATCCCAATTATCGACTGCAACGAACCCCTCATCGCCATTCCCTTAGAACTATTTGCTATCGAAATTCCCCACGCCTATCAAAAATTAGGCGCACCCTATCCCCCTAGCAAAGCAGATTCACCTTACTACCTCCGCCAAGGCGTTCTTAATAGCTTGATAGCGGCTCAAACCTATCTTCAGCAAAAGCATCCAGAGTTAAAGATTATGATATTTGATGCTTATCGCCCCGTCGAAGTACAACAATTTATGGT
This sequence comes from Kamptonema sp. UHCC 0994, assembly GCF_029167235.1. Taxonomy (GTDB): domain Bacteria; phylum Cyanobacteriota; class Cyanobacteriia; order Cyanobacteriales; family Microcoleaceae; genus Kamptonema. Next base: position 10,535 of record NZ_JARFTR010000149.1, read on the forward strand.
AGATTATACCTTCACCGAAATCGCCAAATCTCAAGGCTACAAATTGCCTATTTCTGAAGAGAAACGCCAAGATATCCTAGAACAAGTTTATCAATTTTGGGCCGTTCCCAGCCTCGACCCAGCTACACCGCCGCCCCACAGTACCGGTGCAGCCTTAGATGTGACAATAGTAGATCGAAATCATCAGCGAATTGATATGGGTTCAGCCATTGATGAAGTTTCTCCCCGTTCCTATCCCGATCGTTTTGCTAATAGTAATAGTGTCGTAGAACAACAGTATCATCAAAATCGGCAATTATTGAAAGAGGCGATGTTTGCGGCAGGATTTAAACAGCATTTTAATGAGTGGTGGCATTTTTCCCTGGGCGATCAAATGTGGGCTTGGTTGAAGAATAAAGAGGATAATAGTCATCAATTTGTAGCGAGATATGGTCGTGTAAATGCAGAATAGAGGTAAGAGTTGAAGTTGCCCTAACTGCCTTGGCGGTTGCCATAACAGCTAAAAGGGAGCATTCCGATACAGCCCTGCTTCTTATGTGCGAGCAAGCAAGGGTGCAGCTTGTAAAAGTTGTTGAGTGTAAGGATGTTGAGGATTGGTAAAAATCTCTTTTGTCGCGCCGATTTCCACAATTTTACCAGAGTTCATAACGGCAATGCGATCGCAAAAAAATCTTGCTACCCAAAGGTCATGGGTGATAAATAAATAAGTAAGGTTAAATTCCGCTTTTAATTCCAACATTAACTCTAATACCTGCGTCTGCACGCTAGCATCGAGCATACTCACAGGTTCGTCGCAAATTAACAATTTAGGGCGGGTAATTAAAGCACGCGCGATTGCCACTCGCTGCTGTTGTCCCCCAGATAACTCGCCTGCATAGCGCTGATAATAATCTTCAGATGGTGTCAAACCCACCCGTTCTAGCATAGCCAATACTTGTTTTTTAGCTGCGTCTGGAGTCGCTAATTTGTGGATAAACAAAGGATCGGCAATACTTTGACCGACTGTCATCATTGGGTTGAGACAAGCGTGGGGATCTTGGAATACCATTTGAATATCTCGACGGTGCGATCGCACAGCATCGCGGGAGAGTGCAGTTAAATCTGTCCCCAAAAATTCTACTTTGCCGGATGTAGGGCGAATTAGCTGTAAAATCGTGCGTGAAAGGGTACTTTTACCACAGCCAGATTCTCCTACTAAGCCCAATATTTCCCCTGGATATAGTTCTAAATTAATACCATCTACTGCTTTAATTATCTGTCCTGTTCTAGAAAATATCTGGTCTAATAAATTGCGTTCTAAAGTATAATGTTGCTGCAAATCTTGGACTCGTAAAATAGGTAATTGGTAATTGGTAATTGGTAATTGGCTAGCAATCAAGGAAGAATGTAAATTGCTCCCCCGCTCCCCCTCTCCCCCTCTCCCCCGC
>NZ_JARFTR010000112.1 GCF_029167235.1 Kamptonema sp. UHCC 0994
GGTAAAGATACCGCCTAGAAGGCGGCGTTACGGATAGTTTTGCGTAAGTCCTGTTTACAAAACATCACAGTTTTATTGAGAAAAGTTAACTTTTGTCTCTCTGGCTATGCTCCAAAATGCGGTTAATTAGGGCAGTTGTAGAACTGGGAACCTCCACTTTCACAAAAGAAATCTCACAGCCGATCGCTTGTGCGGCCGGGCCTTCCGGCAAAGTTTCAATTAAATAGTCACCACCTTTAACATAAATATCGGGCTTTAGCCTCTCAATCAATTTAATAGCCGTAGTATCAGCAAAAATTACCACTGCGGTCACTGGTTTTAAGGCCGCCAGCACTTCTGCCCGCTGCATTTCCGGTACAATAGGACGAGATGGAAACCCAAGCTGTTGCGGCTTGATAGCTTGCACGCTAGTATCGCTATTTAATCCCACAACCAGCGATCGCCCCAAAGCTTTCGCCGCCTGCAAATATCGGACATGACCCGCGTGGATCATATCAAAGCAGCCATTAGTAAAGACCAAAGGTCGCCACAGCAGCGGGTCAGCCGCGATCGCCTCTTCAAGTTCCGTCAAAGTATAAAGACCTGAAATCATAGAATTTTAGACATTAGATTTCCAATTCGGCCAACCCCAGACTTCCCGCATCCATTCTCTTGTCCAGCTCACTCTCCGTTACTATAAGACAGGGGATACTTTAGCCCCTCATTCTCCAAACCGTCGGCGTAGGGGAGGGGGGTAGGGGGGAGAGGTCAGATTGCGTAAGTCTTATGTATCCTCAGAGAGGATGTAAGCCCGTAGCAAAGATAATCTATTTTGGTGCAAAATAACCTAACTCATTAAGCACAATCTAAATGAAAGCAACTAATAGTCGTCAATTTTCCTCAATGGCCGCTCGGACTTTAAAAGTAGTGGGTATTATATTGATTTTGTCCGCCGTCTTCGACTGTATCATCCTGTCGCTTCCCGGCGAATCCTCTGACTTTTTTACTAGAGGCTGGCAAATGGCCTTAACAACTCAAGTAGTTGACCGAGGAATTTTGCCCATGACAGGTATCGCCCTTCTATTTACAGGCTTTTGGGTTGACAGCAATTCTGGAGTCGTCCAAGAACCGCGCAATATTGGCCTCGATCTCAGATTTTGGGCAATTTTGTTTTCCAGCTTAGTCGGGCTATTCTATCTGCTGGTAGTTCCCGTCCACCTTAATAATACTCGCCTAGAAGTCACCGAAAGTCTTGCTCAAATCGATCGCGAAGCCACCGCCGCCGAAAATCAACTTAATGCCCAACTTAGCAGCGATCAATTCAAAACTCAGGTCGAACAACTCAAAAGCCAACGCCGCAGCCAAATCACTAGCGTACTTAGCGACGAACAAAAATTAAAGGAGGTACTCCAGAACCCACAAACCCCACCAGAGTTAAAAAAATTACTTCAAGAGGCCAAAAGTAACCCGAAAGCCCTGGAAACATTTCTCGACCAGCAAGCCCAATCCCTGCCAACTCAGGCTATTAAAGAGATTACCACCCGCAAACAGCAAAAAGAAAAAGAGATCAGAATGCGATCGCGCAATTCTAGCTTACAGACAGGAATCAGCAGTTTATTGTTAGCGATCGGCTACATTACTATTGGCTGGACTGGATTAAGAAGTATGGGGATTTTGCGAGCCGGTCGCCGCAAAGCTTAAAGTAACCTGGATGGCAGTACGAAAATTAGGGCATCCTGAAATATCGTCACCAGCCTAGCATTGCCCTCAATGAAAGCTTGGAATGTTCTCAATTTATATTCTGACTTACAACGAAGAAATTGACATCGCCGCTTGCATTGAATCGGCGCTGCTATCCGACGACATCATTGTAATTGACTCTTTCAGCACCGATCGCACCATTGAAATAGTCCGCCGCTATCCCGTGCAAATCGTGCAGCACGCCTTTGAAACTCACGGGAAGCAGCGGACTTGGATGCTAGAGGAAGTACCCACTAAAAACGAATGGGTTTACATTCTCGAAGCAGACGAACGAATGACCCCAGAACTTTTTAATGAATGTTCTGAAGCCATAAAAAATCAGAACTACATCGGTTATTATGTCGCAGAGCAGGTAATATTTATGGGGCGGTGGATTCGTCGCAGCACCCAATATCCTCGCCACCAAATGCGCCTATTTCGCAAAGATAAAGTCCGGTTTGGCGATTACGGTCACGCCGAACGAGAAATTTGCGAAGGCCCCACTAGCTTTTTGAAAGAAACCTATCCGCACTATACCTGTAGCAAAGGTCTTTCCCGCTGGATTGAGAAACACAATCGCTATTCTACTGACGAAGCCGCAGAAATTTTACGCCAATTAGAAGCGGGTAAGGTGAATTGGTGGGATTTGTTTTTTGGGGCCACTGAAGTAAACAGGCGTAGAGCTTTAAAAGACATCTCTTTGCGTTTGCCTTTAAGACCATTAGTACGCTTTTTCTATATGTATTTTTTGCTAGGTGGGTTTCTGGATGGCCAACCGGGATTTGCTTGGTGTATGCTACAAGCTTTCTATGAATATCTAATATCAATTAAAGTTTGGGAAATGAGAAATATGCCTTTGCCGAAGTTGGATTCTACAGGTAAGCAGCTTTCTAGCGAAGAAACTAAATTAGAATTGCATAGGCAATAACTGCGATCAAATCCATCGGCTTTTTAATCCATCAACAAATATTTTCTTTAGTACCTAGCCTCCGTTTTATTAGGCGATCGCTCTTTTTTCCTTAGCGCGATCGCTATAATCCAAAAGTTTAAGGAGTTTTATCATAGTTTAAGAAAAGCTTAAATCAACCGAGGGTTAGAATTCAGACTTCGCGGACTTCATCTGTTGATAAAAATCTGACTATCACTCAATAATAACCAAATCTTTTGCAACAATTTCGCTCTTGTGAGTTAAGAGCTTACTACGATGCTTATCAAAGTAAACCACCTCATAATCAGGGGCTAGTTCTTCCCTAAGCTGTAGCCACAAACTAACTCCCTCCTGCTCAAAATCCTCCTTAGCTTCCCTACTAGAAAATCCAACAGAGTTAGCAGGATCGGCCATATTTAAAGTAGCGTCATAGACATTCGCCCAAGCATCTAGCCGCTTAATCGTTTCCTGACTCAGAGGTAAAGTTTCTGGGTCAATGTTACCAACTTTACCCGGTACTTTCCACCACAGCGGATAGCATCCATAATCAGGCATCAGTTTGATAGTTTCCGGCATATTTTTCATTTATCAAATTAAGGTCTATGGGCTGGATTAGCACCGACTATGTAGCCGTTGTCTCCAACTGTAACACTTATGTACTGGATGTTGCCATCAAAGAACACTTCATAAATAGTGCGAGGGGTAGGCGATCGCGTTTTTTGATACCCAATTATTTGCCCTTGAGTGACAGCGGCCATCACTGCATCTATAATTTGAGTAGCACCAATTCCACGTTCCATAAAATCTTCCTGATGGTTCTCCAAAATGTGTGCAAGACCCCGCCCACCTTCACCGCCTTTTCCTTCTTCCAAAAATACTATTTTACCATCTTCTAGCTTAGCTATCCGCAGGATTTTCTCTGGTGTATGCTTAATTCCTGCCTGTTGTAGTTCAGCAATTAGAGCTGCTTTTTGAACTTCTATTGTAATTACTGATAAGTTTCTGTTGTTAATGCCGATTAACTATCCTTTCCGCAACCATGTGAGAACGCATTATCAGGCTTAGCACAACTCCAATATATCGTTAGTATAAAAGTGGTTAACTTTTGTACCCCAGACCAACCAAAATTAGAAGGGGCAAACCAAGTCAGTTAAAATTGCTTGAAGTAATAGCTATCCAGGGTAATTAAACTTTATGCACTTGAGCGAACTGACTCATCCGAATCAACTGCACGGTCTATCCATTAACCAATTGCAGCAGATCGCGCGGCAAATTCGAGAAAAACATTTAGAAACAGTCGCAACTAGCGGCGGACACCTCGGCCCCGGCTTAGGAGTCGTCGAACTAACGATCGCACTTTACCAGACCCTAGACCTCGATCGCGATAAAGTCCTCTGGGATGTCGGCCACCAAGCCTACCCTCACAAATTGCTAACCGGTCGCTACGATCGCTTTCACACTCTACGCCAAAAAGACGGCGTAGCTGGCTACCTCAAACGCTGCGAAAGCAAATTTGACCATTTTGGTGCCGGTCACGCTTCCACCAGCATCTCCGCCGGTTTAGGTATGGCCCTAGCGCGGGACATGAAAGGTGAAAACTTTAAGGTTGTAGCCGTAATCGGTGACGGCGCATTAACTGGCGGTATGGCCCTAGAAGCCATCAACCACGCCGGTCACTTACCGAAAACTAACTTATTAGTCGTCCTCAACGACAATGAAATGTCAATTTCGCCCAATGTCGGCGCAATTCCCCGCTATCTCAACAAAATGCGCCTCAGTGCTCCAGTCCAGTTTCTCAAGGATAATCTAGAGGAACAATTCAAGCACATTCCCTTTGTCGGTGAAACTTTCACCCCAGAAATGGAACGGCTAAAAGAAGGAATGAAACGGTTAGCAGTACCGAAAGTTGGCGCTGTGATTGAAGAATTGGGCTTTACTTATATGGGGCCAGTAGACGGCCACAATTTGGAAGAATTGATTACTACTTTCAAACAAGCACATACAATACAAGGGCCCGTATTGGTTCATGTAGTGACAGTGAAGGGAAAAGGATATGCGATCGCAGAAAAAGACCAAGTAGGCTATCACGCCCAATCTCCCTTTAACTTAGCTACTGGCAAAGCCATACCCTCCAGTAAACCCAAGCCTCCCGCTTACTCAAAAGTCTTTGCCCACGCCCTAATCAAACTAGCAGAAGATAACCCTAAAATTGTCGCTATTACTGCGGCAATGGCAACAGGAACAGGTCTAGATAAACTTCAGGAAAAACTGCCTAAACAATACATCGACGTTGGCATTGCCGAACAACACGCCGTTACTTGTGCCGCTGGATTAGCCTGCGAAGGAATTAGACCCGTTGTCGCCATTTATTCTACCTTTTTGCAAAGAGCCTATGACCAAATAGTTCACGATGTTTGCATCCAAAAGTTACCAGTTTTCTTCTGTTTAGATCGGGCAGGAATTGTCGGCGCAGACGGCCCCACTCATCAGGGAATGTACGATATTGCTTATCTGCGGTGTTTGCCAAATATCGTATTAATGGCACCAAAAGACGAAGCCGAATTGCAGCGGATGATTGTTACTGGCATTAATCATACTTCCGGCCCGATTGCGATGCGTTATCCTCGCGGTAATGGTTACGGCGTACCCCTGATGGAAGAAGGATGGGAAGAACTACCAATTGGTAAAGGTGAAATTTTGCGTCAAGGCGACGATGTACTCATACTCGGTTATGGATCTATGGTACAACCAGCGATGCAAACCGCTGAAATTTTGAGCGAACATGGCATTGAAGCAACAGTCGTGAATGCCCGTTTTGCTAAGCCTTTAGATGAAGAATTAATCTTACCTTTAGCTCAAAAAATTGGGCGGGTTGTTACCTTGGAAGAAGGCTGTATTATGGGCGGTTTTGGTTCAGCAGTGGCCGAATCTTTACTGGATAATAATATCCTAGTACCAGTAATGCGAATTGGCGTGCCTGATGTCTTGGTCGATCATGCAACTCCTGAGCAATCTTTTGCAGAATTAGGTCTGAATCCATCTCAAATTGCAGAGCGTGTGCGGGCAAGCTTCAGCTCAAAGTTATCAACAGTTAGCGTCTAGTTAGCTATAATTGTAACGCCGCCCTCTGGGCGGTCAAAGAACCGCCAAGATGGCGGCGTTACGGCAATTTGAAAAAGAGAGAAAATCAACTATGACTCAAGCAAAAACAACTCGGACTGTAAGGCGAGGTCGATTATTTCCTGAAATCCAGTGGTCTGAAGAAAAGAAAGCCCAGTGGCGAGCTGAAATAGAAGATATTTACCAGCGTTGCAAAATAGTGTTCGATCGCCTTCAACCGGAGTTGATTAAAACACACTATAACTGGTATATGGCAGTTGAGCCTGATAGTGGTGATTATTTCATTGCCAACGATGATGAATTAGTGACAAAAATGGCAAAAGAGAAGCATTCCCATGCTAAAATTCACGTTTTTCGGATTAACGAGACAGGAGTTTGTGGCACAATATGATAGAGGGAAGGTTTGGTCATGAGGATGAACTTTTTTTTGAAATTGAGTTAATAACTCCTGATGACTTAGAGTTACCAGTTGATGCCATGCTAGATACAGGTTTTTCAGGCTGGTTAGCGATAGAAAATCAGGATTTAGAAGGCCTTGATTGGATTTACGTTAAGCAGGAAAGGATGCGTACAGCTAAGGGAGAATTCATTTTCGAGCTTTATGCAGGAAAGGTACGAATAGATGGACAAGAATTTGATATTCCCGTCCATGTGCGTGATGGAGTCCCGGAAATTTTAATCGGTAGGCAATGGCTAAAAACTCGGCGTTTGATAGTTGATATGCCGTTAGGTATATTAACATTAGGTGCAAATTGAAGTGGGAGCGAACTAAAGTTTTTTTTCAAATATATAAGTGTAGAACTTACGCACAGAATAACTAAAAAATCACCCTTTAATACCAAATCCGACTTTACTACCCCCTCTATTGTCATTGCGAGCCAAGCGAAGCGCAGTTGCGAGGGTACGAAGCAAGCCCGAAGCAATCGCAGAGACTAGGCGATTGCTTCGCTTCGCTCGCAATGACGGATTATTGCTAATAAAGGGGATGACTAACCCTGATTTGGTATAAGATTGCTTGAATGCGTAGGTGTAAGCAGTCAAAGGTATCAAAATGACAGCCAACGCCAATGACAGAAATAGTAGTGAGTGCGTAAGTCCTAAATAGTTTGCAGACAGACTCTAGATCATGGCAAAATTTGTGGCATTAATTAAATTTGCCGAAATTCCGTTCACAGAGGCAAGCAATTCATTGGTACTCGCCAGCCGAATTAAGGCAGCATTATTGCCCTGAGTAATACTCAGATCGAAGAAACTTAAACCATTACTTAATCCCATCAAATCTTGACCTGTTTGAAAGTCCAAAATAATATCGCTTCCTTCTCCAATAACTAAAGCGAAGATATCCTTTCCGCTACCTCCCAACAGAGAATCATTGCCCTCATCGCCTTTCAGCAAGTCATCATTAGCACCACCAATCAGGTAATCATCATCTTTACCGCCGTAAAGAGTATCATTACCAACATAGCCATTGAGTGTATCTTGACCTTCATTACCATAAAGTAAGTCATCGCCCAAACCGCCGCAGATTTGGTCTTGCCCACCCGCAGTACCGACGGCAAGGGGACTGCCTGTATCCCCGTAGATGGTATCATTTCCGTCGCCGCTGCAAAGAGTGTCATTTCCTTCATCACCGAAAAGTAAATCGTCGCCTAAATCCCCTACGGCGATGTCATTGCCTTTGCCGCCCTGTACTGTATCATTTCCATCACCGCCAGAAAGAGTATCTTCGCCTTCCTCTCCGTTGAGGTAGTCATTGCCAGTACCGCCAAAAAGTAAATCTTGGCCTGTTAAATCGGGATTTGAAGGGTCAAGAGTACCGCCATAAATGGTGTCGTTACCTTCATTGCCAAGTAGGGTATCGTTTCCTTTGTCGCCAAAAATCAGGTCGTCATCTTTGCCGCCGATCGCGATATCGTTATCTTTACCTGCGAAGATAGCATCGTTGCCTGCGTTGCCGTTGAGGTAGTCATTGCCTTCATTTCCAAACAGCAAATCGGGGTCTACGTCGGGGCCAATGGGGACAATGTTAGGAAATCCACCGTAAATATTGTCGTTTCCTGCTTGACCAATGAGGCGATCGCTACCATCTAATCCATTAATGCTGTTATTGGCATTATCGCCGATGATGTTGTCGTTGCGATCGCTACCATTTAGTATATTCTCGACTGCATTTGGGCCGGGAATATCACTTAAGCTAGGGAAGGTTATCTGTTTGCAAATGCAATCAGGATCTTGAGGTTCTGGAGTTGGAGTTGGAGTTGGAGTATTTGTTGGAGTTGGAGTTGGAGTATTTGTTGGAGTTGGAGTTGGAGTATTTGTTGGAGTTGGAGTTGGAGTGTTTGTTGGAGTTGGAGTTGGAGTATTTGTCGGAGTTGGTGTTGGTGTCGGATTCGGGGTTGGAGTTGGAGTTGGAGTCGGATTCGGGGTTGGAGTTGGTGTTGGTGTTGGAGTCGGATTCGGGGTTGGAGTTGGTGTTGGTGTCGGATTCGGATTCGGGGTTGGAGTTGGTGTTGGTGTCGGATTCGGATTCGGGGTTGGAGTTGGTGTTGGTGTCTGCAAGTCGTCATTTGCGATCGCGCCAATGCCCGTCGCTTTTGCTATAGTCGCATTAGTAGGAGTGCTGAGATTAACATTAAATGTTTCGTCAGCTTCAAACTTAGCATCGCCATTGACAGCAATAGTAATGGTTTTTGTGGTTTCTCCTGCGGCAAAAGTGACGCTTCCTGTGGCCGCTGTATAATCGCTGTCACCAATAGTAGCAGTGCCGTCAGACGTAGCGTAATTAACGCTGACTGCTTGGGAACTAGCATTATTTAAGCTAACAGTAAATACAGCATTTGTAGTGCCGCTGTTGCCTTCTGTAACCGTGAGATCGTTAATGCTGATACTAGGTTGAGTAGATAGAGTATCATCATTAGTAATAGTCCCAAGGCCAATCGCTTTGCTAATAGTCGCATTCGTAGGAGTGCTGAGATTGACATTAAATGTTTCGTCAGCTTCAAACTTAGTATCGCCATTGACAGCAACATTAATGGTTTTTGTGGTTTCTCCTGCGGCAAAAGTAACGCTTCCTGTGGCTGCTGTATAATCGCTATCAGCAGTGCTAGCAGTACCGTCTGATGTGGCGTAATTAACAGTAACAGGTAAATTAGAAGCTGCTGAAAGAGTTGCAGTAAAAGCGGCATTAACAGTACCAGAATTTCCCTCAGTGACAACTACATCATTGATAGAAATACTGGGAGTATCATCATTTGTGATAGTAGCTGTTGCGGTACTTGTGGTGACTGTAGAACTTTCCGGCGCTGCGGTCAAATTCGGGTTAGATAAAGTGGCAGTAATTGTCTCATCAGCTTCACCTAATGTTTCTCCCAAAACATCGAGAGTAATGGTTTTACTTGTCTCGCCGGCAGCAAAGGCGATCGTTCCTGTTGCCGTAGTAGCGGGGTTTGCATTGATGTTATTGTAGTCTGCGCCGTTAGTAGCCGTGCCTGCGATCGCATAATCTACCGTACTCGCTACCCCAATACCGCCGCTGCGGGTGACAGTGTAGGTGACAGTTTGAGTGCCAGAATTGCCTTCAGTTAGAGAACCTGTAGCGGGATTTGTCAGCGCGATCGCATAGGAAATCGGGTCATTCGCAGAAATCGTAACTGTAGCATTGCTATTAGTGGTATCTATCGTGTAATTGCCAGTACCTAAATTCAGTCGCAGCGTCTCTCCAATCTCAGGAATAGTATCGTCAACCGGGGTGAGAGTAACATCAACAAAAGCTTGTCCGTTGGGAATAGTAACAGGAAAATTACTGCTAAGATTGTAGTCAGCAGCAACAGCGGTGCTACTGCCATCAATAGCGAGATTAACTGTTAAAATACCTACGGTGCTATCACTGCGGCTAATGCGAAAAGTACCTGGGCTTCCACCTTCAATAGCTGTAGCGGTTGGGGCTGTAATGCTGACGGTTTGCTGTAGTTCAAAAGCACCAATATCAGCAGCACTGCCAGAAGGTCGAGTTAAGCTACGTTGATCGGTAGCAGGTGCGATCGCAATATTACCATTATCAAGAGCAGGACTTCCAGCGAGTAAGGCGTGAGTTTGTGTAAGGCCGCCGTTATTTGCTAGTGTTGCTAGTCCGGGAGTTAGATTAACAATATCGCTGCCAGTGCCAAGCGTACCCGTATTACCCGTTAGATTCCCGATCAGGTTATTGTTATTCCCAGTGATGTTGCCAGAAACGTCGGGGTTGATAGTTCCTGCTGCGGGAGAGGCATCAAAGTTACCGGCGATGATAGTATTTCTGAGAGCGATCGTAGCCAGACTGCTGAATATTCCACCCCCGTTATCATTTGCGCCATTGGTAGCATCTGAATCAGCAGTGTTATTCGTGATAGTGCTATTAGTGATAGTCCCCGCAGTACCAATCCACCAGATAGCACCCCCTTTTTCCAGTGCAGTGTTCCCGGAGAGAGTCGTATTGGTGAGGTTGAGAGTGCTGCCACCTCCGCCGTAGATTGCGCCGCCTCCCCAAGTAGCGTCGCTGGCTTTGTTGCCAGAAAAAGTGCTGCCAGTGATATTAAGCGTACCTTCGCTGTAAATGCCGCCGCCACCTTGCGATGTCACCTCGTTATTGGTGATGCTGCTATCAGTGACTGTCATCGTGCCTTGGTTTCTGATCGCACCGCCACCGAATGCAGTTGCCTTATTATTAGTAAAGGTGGTATTAGTGAGTGTGGCCGTACCACCGCCATTATTGAAAAGAGCACCACCTCCTCCAGCAGTGTTATTAGAAAAGGTAACGTTGGTGAGGTTTAGCGTAACGCCATTGCCGTTACTAATGCCACCGCCACCAGCAGCAGTATTGGCGTTAGCAAAGGTCAGGTTAGAGATGCTAACAGTGCCGTTAGCAGTGCTAAGTATCTGCACTGCGTTGCTGCCGCTAACGGTCAAAGTAGCTGCACCTGGGCCGTTCAGAGTGACGCTTTCATTAATAGTTGGTAATGTCGCAGTGAGGGTAATTGTGCCAGTAATGCCAGTCAGGTCAATAGTGTCGTTAGTATTGTTGAAAACAATAGCGGCGAGATCGGCATTTACGGGTGTATTGGTGTTGAGAGAAGTAATTGCTTCGCGCAGAGTGATCGTGCCGTCAACAGCAATAGTATCTGCTGTGCTATTTACATTAATAGTTGTCAGTACAGAGGTGTAAGCTGCGATCGCATCTTGGCTAAATGCCAAAGGTGTCTCAATCGAACCAATTTTCACTTCTAAATCCCAGTCGCCGCCTAATGCAGCACTCCCTGTAAGACTTTTGGAGGCCGCAATATCTGCACCCGTAAGTTGATTGAGGCGAGAGATAAAATTTTTCCCTTCTATTTGGGCCGCTACGTTGCAACCATATAGAAGGATGTCAGCCTTGGTAGTTAAAGCATTTTTCCACTGCTGAAACTGACTAGCGTATACGTCTAAGTTGTGAGAATTTAGCTGAATTGCGCCCAGTTGCAAACTTCCAGGGCCGCCGTGAGAAACGATGTGAATGGCAGAAATATTAGTACAGCTAGCAAGTAACTGTGTAATTTGTTCGACTCCATCTCCCGTTGCGTCCAGTATAAATACTTCTTTCCCTGATTCCGCACTCTGTGCAAGACTTTGGTAATCTTCAACGGTAGAGTCAATAAAAACTATTTGTGTATTTTCCATGATGAGTTTTCCTGATAGATGCAAATGGGATTGATGATGACTTTTCCCAGTAAATACAAATACAGCCAGATGAACAGGACTTATGCACTTTGAAGTCAGAAACCTGGTTTCTTCGTAAATTTCTAGCGAGAAACCAATTATTTTTCTGAGAATCCCGGTTTCTGTGCGAAGTCCTAATCAAATAGCGATCGCCTTGCCAACAATGCAAATTAGTATTGAAAAATAACCATTAACTTGACAGTAATGGCTGAACTAAGTTTATGAGCGGCAAAACGAAATACTTGAGTCATCGCCTGACTTAAAGCTCAAGGACAACAACTAGAACAAATTCGTTCCCAATTCTAGTAAAAATATCTGTAAGGCAAGCATTCCGGCAGTAAATCTCTGCGTCTAACCAATAACTTATCAGCGGTTATGCTTCGCCCCTACAAAATTGGGATGCTACCCTGGATGTATCCCTGGCAACATTGGCGAAGTACCGCTAATATGGCATGATTAGGTTTGTCTGTGATATTTTTAAGTTCCCTTCACGTCTATGACTTCCCAAGCCACTCAAGTTTCTCCTGTCATCTGGAAAGAAGACCGCGTATATCTCATTGACCAAAACCGACTTCCCAGCGAATATACACTTGTCGAAATTAGCTGCTGCGAAGATATGGCAGAGGCGATTAAGACCATGATTGTCCGAGGTGCTCCGGCGATTGGTATTGCGGCGGCCTACGGCATTTATTTAGGTGCAAGAGAAATTGACACAACTGACCGCGATGAGTTTTTAACTAAACTCGAAGCAATCGGCGATTTATTAGCTGCAACTCGTCCTACTGCTGTTAATTTGTTTTGGGCAATATCGCGAATGCTAAAAACTGCCCGTCAAACTAGCGGTTCTGTCGAACAAGTGCAACAAGCATTGTTAGAAATGGCGAAAACCATTCATGCAGAAGATTTGCAAACTTGTAAAGATATTGGCGATAAAGGTTTAGAAGTATTGCCAAAAACCCCAGAAAAGCTAACTCTTTTAACTCACTGCAATGCAGGTGGTTTAGCAACTGCTGGCTATGGTACGGCTTTAGGTGTAGTGCGTTCCGCTTGGCGAGATGGAAGATTAGCAAGAGTTTTTGCTGATGAAACTCGCCCCCGCCTTCAAGGTGCAAAATTAACAACTTGGGAATGCGTGCAAGAAGGGATTCCGGTCACTTTAATTAGTGATAACATGGCGGCTCACTGCATGAAACAAGGTTTAATTCATGCTGTAGTTGTAGGTGCTGACAGAATTACCGCAAATGGTGATGCTGCTAATAAGATTGGTACTTATAGTTTAGCAATTGTTGCCAAGGCTCATAATGTACCATTTTTTGTAGCTGCGCCCCTATCTACGATTGATTTTGAGTTGTCCAATGGCGATTTAATTCCGATTGAGGAACGCGATCCAGTTGAGCTTTATCAAGTTGGCAATACGCGGATTTGTCCCGTAGGAGTAGAGTTTTATAATCCCGCTTTTGATGTTACGCCTGCTGAATTAATTACTGCAATTATTACAGAGTATGGCGCGGTTACTCCAGGGGAATTAAAACAGTTTCAGGCTAAGCAATTAGTTTAATTGTTAACGGTTAACGGTTAACAGTTAACTGTTATAATGGTACAGTTTAAATGTAGGGTGGGCATTGCCGCAGACAATCGTTGATTATTAGCCGATATTCATCGCCGGCAATGCCCACCTTACAAAGGCTAAAAACAGTTTCAGGTTAAGCAATTAGTTTACATATAGCAACCTTCTTGGCAGTTAGGACATTCTAGTTTCGACCAAACCCTTAATTATCTTCCCTTCTTCCCTAGTGCCTAGTCCCTTCTTCCCTAGTCCTTAGCCCCTAGTCCCTAGCTATAGTATGTCACTAAACCACTTGTTCAATCGGATTTCTATAAGACTCAGAAATGCTTATAGCTACTGCAATCGGCAGATCAAAGCTATTTTAATGGCTCTGATGACAGTTTTTTTCACTACAACCAGTCATTCACAGTTAGAAAAAGAAGCGATTAACGCCAAGGAATCAGAAGGAATACAATATATTTGGGCTATGAATATATCTCAGCAAGGTTACTATGCAGAGAATGGTGATTTTACGGATTCTATTCCCAACTTGGGGAGTAGCATCCAAACTCAAACTGCCAATTATAACTACTCAATAAGCAAGGGGAACCAAGCTGTATTTAATTATGCCACAGCGCGAGAACAAAACCTAAAAAATTTTGTAGGCGGAGTCTTTTTGGTAGGTGATGAAATTCAAACAATTTTATGCCAAGCTAATATTGCAGAGACGACTAAACCTGCTAATCCAATTAATAACAATGGCGTTTTACTCTGCGGTGTTAATACTACAGAAGTAAGCAATTCACCGCTGCGCTCAAATGCCAGACAGTCTGTTTCATCAATGAACTATGCTCAGCAAGCTTACTATGCAGAAAATGGTAGTTTTACAGATTCCCTTCCAAAACTAGGAATTGGTATTAGGGCTCAAAATCCTAATTACAACTACTCAATGAGCCTCAGCAACGAAGCTGTATTTAATTATGGAATTTCAAGGGAATCAGACCTATATAGTTATGTAGGAGGTGTCTTCTTAGTAAGAGATGTTAACACCGATATTTCTACTAAGACAATTGTATGTGTAGCTAATCTTCCAGGCACGGTTCAACCCGCCAATCCTACTAATAATAATGGCGTTTTAGCCTGTGGTGCTAATACTACGGAAGTAAACAATAATTTACCTAGTGCTCAAAAGTTTGTTTCGTCAATGAACCTTGCTCAGCAAGCTTACTATGCAGAAAACGAGAGTTTTACGGATGTAGTTGAAAAACTAGGACTTGGTATTAGTCCTGAAAATCCCCAATACCACTACTCAATTCAGCTAAGTAACAATACGGTATTTCATTATGGAATTTCACGGCAATCTGACCTTAAAAGTTATGTAGGAGGTGTATTTTTACTACCAAATATTGATAATGGGATTTTTTTTAAGAGAATTTTATGTGTAGCTAATCTTCCAGGTACGACTCAACCCGCAAATCCAATTAACAATAATGGTGTTTTAGCCTGCGGTGCTGATACTGTGGAAGTAAGCAATCCACCACGATCATTAAATACTGATGCTAAGCAGTATATTTTTTCAATGAACATCGCTCAGCAATTCTACTATGTAAGGCACGATAGTTTTACAGATTCTCTTGAAAAACTAGGGGTTGGCATTAAGGCTGAAACTCCAAATTACAACTACTCAATTCACCTGACTAACAATGCTGTATTTCATTATGGAATTTCACGGGAATCGGGCTTTAAAAGTTACGTGGGGGGTGTATTTTTACTAGGAACTGGTGACAAAGAAATGTCTGCTACTCATAGAATTTTATGTGTTGCTAATCTTCCGGGTACGATTCAACCTGCTAATCCAATTAATAATAATGGTGTTTTAGTCTGCGGTGCTGATACGACAAAAGTTAGCCTATAAATACACCAATGTGGAAAATTAGCTAGTTTAAACTCAAAATTAAGTTAATACTGAGATTAAGGGGTTAGTTTCAGCTTTGTTAATTAATTGTACAGTATTCTACGAAGATATGCCCGAAGCTATGGATATAACGCCTCGCCAGTGGTAGGATCGAAGACAAAGAGATGATTAAAATCTAGTTCCACAGAAATGCGATCGCCTGGATGTAAACGCACATTTGCTGGTACTTGTATCTGTATAGATGTTACGGAATTATCTCCCCCTAAAATAGGTAAAGCAGCACGGATTAAAGTTTCTCGTCCCAGAGGTTCAACTACTTTGACTTCAACTTCTAGCGGCAATTTCTCCAATGCCCAAAGATCGCTATTTAAGTCGTCTTCCTGTTTACTAAAACTGCCAAATATTTCTATATATTCGGGGCGAATCCCTAAATCAAAACCTTGCCCATCACGGGGTTGCAATCTCTCTCGAATTGATGGCGGACAGGCTAAAGATTGACTTCCTATTTGAAAAGTGCTATTAGTATAAGTGGCAGGCAAAATATTCATTGAAGGATTGCCTAAGAATGTGGCAACCATTCGGTTAGCAGGTTTAGCATAAATATTTTGAGGTTCGCCAATTTGTTGAATTTTACCCTGATTTAATACTACAATTTTATCAGCTAATGTCATCGCTTCTACTTGGTCGTGAGTAACGTAAACTGTAGTAATTCCTAGTCGTTGATGTAATTGTTTTAGTTCTGCCCTAGTATCGTCTCGCAATTGGGCATCGAGGTTAGATAAAGGTTCATCTAATAGAAATACTTTCGGTTCTCGTGCGATCGCTCTTCCCAATGCTACCCGCTGTTGTTGTCCTCCTGATAACTGTTTGGGTTTGCGGTTGAGGAGGTGATCGATAGAAAGAGAACGGGCTACATTTTCAACTCTCTCTCTGATTTTTGTAGCTTCAAAATTACGCATTTTTAACCCAAATGCCAGATTTTCTGCTACTGTCATGTGTGGGTAAAGGGCGTAATTTTGAAACACCATTGCGACATCTCTTTGTCGGGCGGGGACATTATTAACTAATATATCTTGAATGTAGAGATTGCCAGAGGTAGCGGTTTCTAAACCTGCAATTGTCCGCATAATTGTAGATTTGCCGCAACCGGAAGGCCCGACTAAAACCCAAAATTCACCATCAGGAACTTTAAAGGTAATGTCTTCGATGGCGGTGACGTTATTAAATCGTCTGGTAATGTTTTCTAAGCGCAGGTTTGCCATTTGGTAATTGTTAGTTGTTGGTTGTTAGTTGTTGGTTATTTAGTCAGGACTTACGAACATCGCGTAACGCCGCCCTCTGGGCGGTAAAATTACCGCCCAGAGGGCGGCGTTACAAACTGTTGGAATTAACCATTAACTAATTTTTCTAACTCTAAAACTACCCGGTCTAATTCTTCAACAACAGGTGTTGGTTCAGCCTTGCGAAATGCCTCGACTAAAGACCGATAATACCAGAGACTTCCCTCTTTTCTGCCTTTGAAGCGTTCCCAAATTAACTCTCCAATTTGGCGGTAATCATTGAGAATTGACCTGGCATTATACAGCTTATCTGCGGCTGAAACTAATCTTACCGATCGCGTAGCTGTGGGGATGTGGGCGATGTAGGCTTCCTTGCGCGATCGCCAAGGGGGTTTCGGGGTCACATCTGAGTCCGTACACCCGTCTACAATAGCTGTTACAGCGTCCCCAAAGCGGCGGCGAATCTCTTGGCGGGTAGCGTCGCCGCCTTGGTCTTCGATCGCATCGTGGAGGAGGGCCGCGATCGCTTCATCCTCACTTGCGCCATATTCTAAGGCAATACTGGCAACACCTAACAAATGAGCAATGTAAGGAACACCCGAACCTTTACGGATTTGATTAGCATGGAGTTCGGTAGCATAAATGAGAGCTTCTGTAAATCTATTTGATAGCATTTTTTGTGTTTATTTACTCAAGTTTATGTTTTAATAGTAATGGTCAGTTTTTTCTGGAAACGAGGTAACAAAATGGTAATTGCCATTAATCCAATTTTAGCAGATAAATCGGAAGAATTGCAAGTAGAAGAGCCGCAAAAAGTTTTATCCTTAGAAGAGTTTATCGCACACCCTCCCGACAGGATGGAATGGGTTGACGGTCAATTAGTGGAGAAAACAGGAATGGGTTTTAAACATGGTCTTGCTCAATCTAAACTAGCTACTTACTGGAGAAATTACCAAAACTCTAGCGGGCAAGGGGGAGAAGTTATTACAGAAGTTCTTTGTCGCACTCAAAAACAGGGTCGTAAGCCTGATGTTGCCTATCTTACGCCTGAATTGATACCAACAGATAATTTGACAATATTTCCTCAAAGTTTTCCGCTGATTGCCGAGGTTGTTTCTCCTGATGATAGTGCTGAAGACTTATTTGCCAAAGCTCAGGAATATTTAGAATCAGGTTGTCAGGAAGTGTGGCTATTATTTCCTGAAGCTAAGTTGATTTTAGTTAACGATCGGCAGCGGTGGATATTATTTAATTCGGGGGAAATTGTCAGCACTCAAAATGTACTTTTAGGGTTTAGCGTGGCAGTGAATGAATTATTGGTGTGACTTGGTTGCTAAAAGATCCATTTTATGAAATGAGATTTATAATCTCAAGCAAAAATTTGCCTATTGATATTATAATGATTACTTATAATCAATTAATTTATCATTTGAATTTTCTATCTATTTTAGGGTGACTTTGTAATTTCTGCGTTATATTATAATTTTTGTGCTAAGGTGATAAGTTTGTGGGCATAAATTAATGGTACTAACCGAACAATTAACTCAATTTCCGTACAAACCTCTGTACAAACCCAATCAACTAATTTGCGGTACGGGTCAAATTGGAATTGTAACCGGTTGGACTGTCAGAGGAGCGATCGCTAAGCATTTATCTTCCGATGAGTTTGCTGTGATTGGGCAGCTATACAGCCCAACTCGCGGAATTAGTTTTTTAATTAGGAATTTATTAGCTAACCCTCATGTTCGTTTTCTGGTAGTGCTTAACGCTACAAAAGAAGACATTAACGCGGGTGGATGTGAATGTTTACTAGACTTTTTTCGTCAAGGTTTTAGCGAAGGCAAAAGTGATACTGGGCGCAAATGTTGGATAATTGAATCTCGCATTTCAGGATACATTGATATCGAGATTGAAGCCAATGCTTTAGAACAACTGCGACAATCTGTGCAATGTCGAGAAGCCAAATCAATTTCTGATGCAGTCAGTATAGTTAAAGATTATTCACAACTTAGAGAAGTTAAACCTTGGGGTAAAGAATTAAAATTTCCTCTAGCAGAAATTATCCCAAATGTACTGCCAGGAACACGCTATGGTCATCGCATTGAAGGAAGAACAATTGCGGAAACCTGGGTAAAAATTATTCATCGAATTAAAACAACAGGTACACTGCGACCAACAGGTTATGATGGGCAATGGCAGGAACTAATTGATTTGATGGCAATAGTTACTGATGAACCACCTGACTTTTATTTCCCTGAACCCAATTATTTACCATTAGATAGAGAGTTTATTGAAGAATACGTCCATCAAGTTGTTGACGATAGTGCTTATAGACAAGGAGTAAAATACACTTATGGTCAACGATTGCGTTCTTGGTTTGGACGCGATCAAATTGAACAAATTATCCATAAATTGATAGGAGAGATTGACGCTGCTAGTGCAGTTATGTCTTTGTGGGATGTTAAGGATCACGATACAGGTGGTAGTCCATGCCTTAATCATATTTGGTTGAGAGTTGTGGATAACGAACTGTCAATGACTGCTACTTTTCGCAGTAATGATATGTTTAGCGCCTGGCCTGCTAATGCGATAGGATTGCGTAAATTACAAGAACATATCCGAGACGAAATCGCTAAGAAATCTGAGTATAACTTAAGAATGGGACCGCTAATTACGATCAGTCAAAGCGCTCATATTTATGATGATACTTTCGATTCAGTCGATCGGACTATTAACGATCATTACCATCATATTATTGAAGAGGAACGTAAGCGTTATTTGGATGCCGTTGGCAACTTTTTAATCAAGGTAGAAGGGAAAGAAATGTTAGTTTGCCAGACAACTCCTGGTAGTGGGGAGGTTGTCATGTATTATCGTGGTAAAGACCCACTCAAACTATTGCGAGAGATTTGTGCTAGTTCTCCGGCAATTCAGCCTGAACATTCGGGTTACTTAGGTCTGGAGTTACAAAAGGCTTTTGACTGCATTAGAAGCGGTAAAATCTACGTTCAAGATCAGTAAATTTAAGTGAAAATTAAAGTGCAAGGAGTTGTTTATGTCAGTTCTCAGTGAGTGGGACATCATTAATGAACTAGGTAGAGGACTATTCATTTATCCCTTTAGAGGAAGGGAGGAAAGTATAACAGGTTGCTGTTTATGTCTAACGGCAAGTAGATATGCTTATAGATTTGAAGTTGAGCAGAATGGAGAGAAAAAAACAAAGCCTTTAGAGATTAAAACTGATTCAGAAAGTCTACATCAATTTTTGATAATACCTCAAAGAAAAACTGCTGTAGTATGGACTAATGAATCTGTACTTTTGGGAAATTATTTATGTGGCTCAATTCATTCAAAAGTAAAGCTAGTGTCTAAGGGAATAGGTCATATTGGAACAAGAGTAAATCCAAATTATGGAGGTATTATGGCTATAGCTCTTCATAATTTATCAGACCAAGATATAGAAATTGATATTGGCAAAAATGATGAGGATTATGGTGAGACTATTGCTTATTTAAGAATTTATAGGTTAAGCTCTAAATCTTCATCCTCTGAAAGAATAGATCCTGCTGGCAAGCTTAAAGATGCTATTCCTCCAGGTTTTACACCCCCTCCTGAGCTTATTTCTTGGCTTTATAAAAAAGCGTGGAGAAATGGCGATAAAAGTGCTCTTGAAGAAATTTTGGAACAGTCGCAAAAATATAAGGTTGCTAAAAATGAACTTGCCAAAAAATCTATCCGCTATCGTTTCTTTTTTAAGTATTTGCCTCATTGGGATACAAGCATTTGGGTGCAAATTATCATAGCAGGAGTGACAGCTATTAATGTAATAGTGGCGATAGTTAAATAATACTGTTTAGGAAGTGTAAATCTCAATGCTCAAAGTATATATCTCAGGTGCCTTAACAGGAATCGAGAAAGCCGCAGAAATCAAAGCTTTCTATGAGGCAATTGGTTCACTTTGTGATCGTATAGGACTCCAAGCCTATGTTCCCCACCTTTATACCGATCCTATTAACAATCCAGATATCAGTCCTAGCCTAGTCTTTGAGAATGATAAACAACAGGTCAGTAGATCGGATTTAGTTATTGCTTATCTAGGCTCCTTCTCTTTCGGCGTAGGGATGGAACTAGCCTATGCAGAGACAAATGACATACCTGTTATTCTTCTCTACGAAGAAGGTAAGAATATATCAAGATTTCCACGCGGTATTCCTACAGTGATTGCGGAAATTGAGTTTAATCTTTATGAAGATGCTTTAGTCAAACTTAAAGAAGTTATAGAACAGAAGGTACTAAATCAAATTGAGAATAAACCCCATCATAGACCAAATTGGGATGAATATTTTCTAATGTTGGCAAAACTCGCGGCCACGCGCTCAACTTGCCTCGCTTTTCCCGTAGGCGCAGTAATAGTTAAGGATCGCCAAGTTGTAGCTACAGGATATAATGGTTCCCCGTCGGGTTCAGTTCACTGCACTGCTCAAGGATTCTGCTATCCGGGGTTGAGTAGTTGCGATGCTAGTCAAGCATTGCCATCCCGTGCTATTCATGCGGAGGCGAATGCGATCGCGCAAGCTGCCAGACACGGCATTAGTACCGCTGGCGGTAGCATTTATGTCACCTTAGAACCTTGTATTTATTGTTTGAAATTAATCATTTCAGCAGGAATTAGGGAAGTATTTTACGAGGCTGTTTTCAATACTGGAGATAAGGCTAAAGTCAGAGATTCTTTCGTGAGTGAAGGTATTGTGACTATCAAACAAGTTCAGCTATCGGAAGCTACGGCAAAAATGGCTGCTGTTTATTTGCTTAATCCCACTTCTGTACAGACAAAGCCTTTAACAGATGTCAGTTCATTTTCAAATTTTGTTACTAAATAGACTTCTTGCAAAAGTAGGCGAGGCGATCGCTATTCCTGTGAGTCGTAATTATTAGGCGATCGCTTATAAATTCTCGGAACTCAACAACAAAGTAGAGCGTTTTGAGTCACCTAATCTTGGCAAAAACAGATAATCTGAGCGGACTTTTCGGTTTACTATAACGTCATCGCTAACCTGCCGCATACTCGCGGTCGGTGTGAATCGGGTTGTTATGACCAGATTGGAGCGGACTGAGCATCAAAAAACTCAACATTTGAACTGGGCGATTTGAGATATGCAATAGCATTCGCCTGAACCCTTCTATTCTCTTCGCTGGATTCGTCACCAAAAATGCTTACAAAAAACTTCTGGACTTTGCTCCGCCTCAGTTGGTCAAAAATATGTTTATCATTTTCATCCATCGAATGTCCCTGAATGAAGAAAGTTCCAGTGACTCTTCCAAGTTCGCGAAAGCAGAAATTCAAGTACGGATTGTGTTCTATTCTCTGCTTTTTCTTGGTCGAAGTTGGCTCAGAAACGAAGAGAGGAAATTTCCCTTTTTCCAAATTGGCTTTAACTAGATCGACGATGCCAATACCTCTTTCAGCATTAGCGTGTTTTTCGATTGCTGTTCCACTATCAAAGATGTGCAAGCCTCCGTGCAAAAAGTGAGCTTTTTGATTTGTCCCGTATCCTTGCCATTCACAACCGATGCGAAATCCATCGTCTGTCGAATAATCTTCGGGTGGCAAATTATCCTTATTTATCGCCCAGTAGAACAAGAGATCGTAGTTCACCGTAAAAATTTGCTCGTAGCGAGAAAGGAAGCGACGAACAGATATGAACTGCTCGTTGGTAACATCTCTTGGTCGCTCTGGGTGCGTGATCGAAATCGCACTAATGAGAGCATCTTTCAGGAGTTGCTGGTCTCTTTCGATCATTTCGACCAAAACTTCGTTGCCACCATAGGCTTCAAGGACTGCCTTTGCTGCTATAAGTGATCTCATCACTGCTTCAAAGTCATAGGTTCCACTAAGCGTAAAAAGCTTCCTAATTTCGGCTTCACGATCAGTGAACTTGGCAACATCAAGCAGGTTTGCGTAGTTGAATACATCGTTCCGCCAAGCGAGAGAAAAGCCGTTACCCAACAAGATTGAAGGCTTATCACCATCTTCAACCGTTGCCATTGCCTCGTCGAAAGAGAGCATTCGCTAATCCTCATTGGTAAGTAGGCATAACTATATATTATCTTGCAGATTACAAGATAAATATTTATACAAGATGAATATTACATAAATTTTCAGATAAAGCAACCAATAAGTGTGATAACAAGATTTTTGCAGGGTAACATCCCTGAATAGAGTTTTATTTGGCAAAATGGAACCTTTTAGAGTCACCCCATTTACAATGATCTATCCTGCATGATACAAACTCGGTAGCATCATTAATAGAGTAGTGCAGGCATCTTGCCTGCTATTCTACAAAATTGCAGGCAAGATGCCTGCACTACAAAATAGATAAAGGAGGTAAACTAACCTCACCCTCTTTAGGGTTTTCCCAGTTAAGGTCTGTGACTTTTCCTAATTTCTGTTACTTGATCTGCCGCATCTAAAAGTGCCTGTGGCATCTCTGGCCCTGTCAAAATGAGATCGATTTGACGGGGGCGCTTTTCTAGCAGGGTCAAAACTTCTGCTTCTGAAATCAAGCCAAAATTAACCGCCAAACTCAATTCATCTAGAATTACCAGATTGTAACGTCCTTCAATGACAGCATCCTGAGTCCACAGCCACAAATCTCGCAAAGAATTAGTCTCTGCTTCATCCAACTGCGGCGTGTCAATGCAGCGGGGCAAGTTGCAGCGCACCCAATCTAAATTTTGCCCCAACCGCACGGGATGCTCGTGTCCCTGATTAATTCCTCCCTTGAGAAACTGCACCACTAGCACTCCTGTCCCCTGTCCCGCAATTCTGAGCGCTTGAGCCATTACACTGGTAAAAAAGCTCCGGTGATGGCAACTGAAGACTTGCACGAGTCCTTCGACTGTGTGGGGTAAGCTGCAAGGCAAATTGAGAGTGGGGGTTTCAAGCTGGGCAACCATAAGGCAATCTCGAAATTAGCGGTGGGTCTTTCAGGCGGCTCCGAGTTTGAAACAGAGCCACGCTACTTAACAATATATAGTGTAGTTGGCTGATTGCAAAGCTCTGTACACACTAGATGTATGCGACGGCTTTAACCTAGTTGCTGTCTCGATCTCAGCTTTTTGGCAGGGAGACAGCATCAAAGGTACACTTCCGAAAGATAAATTTTTAATATCAGGGCATGAGGAGTAGGAAACAGTGAGATTAGTGATTCTGGGGGGGCCGGGGGCTGGGAAGGGGACTCAAACTGAAAAATTATGCAGTTATTTGAGTATTCCTTGCATTGCGACGGGTGATATCCTGCGAGAGGCGATCGCATCTCAATCTAATTTAGGTCGTCTTGCGGAACCCTGTGTAGAAAAAGGGGATCTCGTTCGTGATGAGACTATGATCGAGTTCATCCGCCAACGGCTTCTACTTCCTGATGTCACTAAGGGCTGGCTGTTGGATGGCTATCCCCGCACTGCTTTTCAAGCTGAGGAGTTAGATTTTTTAGTGGATGAGTTTGGGCAAAAAGTAGATCGAGCGATATATTTGGATGTAGCTGATTCTGTATTGATGAGTCGTTCTCTGGGGCGATCGCGTGCTGATGACCAACCAGAAATAGTACAACGCCGGATCGATTTATTTCGCGATCGCACCATCCCCATCCTAGAATATTACGAACACCGCCAAAAACTCTTAACTGTCAGCGGCGACCAACCCCCAGACCAAATACATCAAGAAATCTTAAAAAAGCTAATGGCTAATGGCTAATAGGTACGTAGTTGGGCTTTAGCCCTCTTACACGCCTCTTACACGCTGAAGCCCAACAACGTACCTAAAAATTCACCCTAGTCTTGTGACACTTGCATAAATCCTACAACTAACAATCAACAACCAACAACCAACAACTAACAAAATTATTATGTCTTGGCAACGTCCCGACGGCCGACAACCTAACCAACTCCGTCCAATCAGTTTTGAGCGAGACTTCACCAAATTTGCCACTGGTTCAGTTCTAGCTAGAAGTGGCGACACGCAGGTACTTTGTACTGTTTCTATACAGCCAGGAGTACCTAAATTTCTACAATTCACAGGACAAGGTTGGTTAACTGCTGAATATCGAATGTTACCGGGATCGACACCCCAGCGACAAGAAAGAGAATTGATGAAATTATCGGGACGTACCCAAGAAATTCAGCGATTAATTGGTCGCAGTTTGCGTTCTTGTTTAAATATGAACCTATTAGGAGAACGCACAATTATTGTCGATGCCGATGTTTTGCAAGCCGATGCAGGCACTCGCACAACATCAATTACTGGCGGATTTGTAGCTTTAGCTGATGCCTTAAATAAGCTGGTAAAAAACGGAGAATTAGAACAATCTCCCATCGTTTCCCAAGTGGCAGCCGTATCAGTTGGACTTTTGGAAGGAGAACCATTTTTAGACCTGAATTACCCAGAAGATGTCGCGGCTGAGGTGGATTTTAATGTCGTAATGAAAGAAAATTTAAGCATTATCGAAATGCAGGGGACAGCCGAGCAAGGAAACTTTAGCCGCACTCAGTTAAATCAAATCTTGGATGTAGCAGAAACAGGAATTAAAGAATTATTAGAGTTTCAGCGGCAAGGTTTAGGCATTACCTCTATCTAAGTCAATTTTGTTCCAAATTTTCCTCATTGTCTTCTAAAATATACTCTTCCTCAAACACTTCTGACCAAGAAAGCGAGAGTAAGTGACATTTAGCTTTCCTCATTTCAAATTCAGCTTGCTTCACAGCTTTCTGGAAACATTGCTCCCAGACTGATTCAATAAAATCTCTATTCAAACTAGGAACTTCTTCGTAAATATCTTCAATTTCTTGACGGGCTAAAAAAATGGTATTTGCCCAGCTAGATCCGCGTCGTTCAGGTTGAGATTTCCACTTAATAATATGAACCATTAACCGAATTAGCTGGCTTTTCATTGCCAATCTTTTAGATTTTCCCATTGATTCAATTAATTCGTACAGCCCTTGATTAGCTTCTATCACCTTACC
Organism: Kamptonema sp. UHCC 0994; assembly: GCF_029167235.1. Lineage (GTDB taxonomy): Bacteria > Cyanobacteriota > Cyanobacteriia > Cyanobacteriales > Microcoleaceae > Kamptonema. The sequence goes on from NZ_JARFTR010000112.1 coordinate 25,257, forward strand.
CTCCTCTAAGAGTTGCTGAATCGCCACAGCAGTTTGATATTCAGAACCCGCCGCTAACCATTCCCAATCTTGTTTAGTTGACATTACTCGCTCCTAACTTACTTAAGCAATTGTCACACTTCATCAGCTTGTAAGGTGCGTCAGACCCAAGGCTATAACGAGAGAATTAGGGTGCTGCTGCTGACGCACCCTACTAATTGTACCTTTATAAATTTCAGATTAATTTATTTTGCGTTTTACTTTAGAAAATTTAATTTTCACTTGCCTACCTTTAGCGATCGCTGCTACAATCGTACCATCTAGATTGTAGCAAATAATCATGACAACCACATTTTTCTCTAAATGTCAAGCTGCCTTGAAACATTCTGCGTTCAAGATAGGTATGGTAATTGTAACAATCGCCCTCATTGGCTTTTCAACAGTTGGTCAGTATGGATTCTCCATTGATGAAGCTACAGAGATCGCTATGGTGCGGAGAAACTATGAACTGATTACCAAAGGTCAGCCTATTCCCAGCGATCTAAAATACTTTGGAACCTTATTTAATTTTACTGCCGAAGCAATATTTCAAGTTAATCAATATCTTCATAAAGGCTTATCCTACAGTCCAACTAATTACGAAGGCGATGCTAATAACGATCGCGGGAAAGCAAAAGCACTCTACGATCGAATTCAGATTAAGCACCCTTTAACTTTTTTAGTTTCTCTGATCGCCTATCTTTCAGTCGCGGGGATTGTTGGCATACTTTGTGGTTGGGAATACGCTTGGTTTGCTCCCATAGTGCTAGCACTTTTTCCGAGATTTTGGGGACATAGTTTCTTTAATCCTAAAGATATTCCCTTTGCATCTTTATTTACTCTTTCTACCTATGCCGGCGCTCATTTACTCAATTACTATCAAAAGAATCAGCCTGAATTAAAACTTGGATTTAATCAAACTCATCTCTTTTCAATCTTGTATGGAATTTTAGCTGGAATGCTTACCAGCGTTAGAATTGGCGGATTTTTGATGATGTTTTTTATCTTTATTGCTCACGTAGGAATTACCTTGGGACAAGGTGTCAGTAAAGTAAAAAACCTTTATAAATATGCAATTTGCTATATCTTAATGTTTCTTTCATGGGCGACAACTGTTACTATCTTACAGCCTGCATCTTGGTCTAATCCCCTGGGCTGGTTTTTGGAAACAATTGGATATCTCTCCAAACATCCTCTGCCTATAAAAACTTTGTTTAATGGCATTGAATATCCGATCCAAGATATTCCTTGGTACTTCACATCTCAGTGGTTATTAATGACAATTCCCGTTATTTTTCAAATTTCCTTTTTAGCAGGTTTAGGTTTACTGGCATCAAAATATAAGAATTTCTCCTCCCTTCAGCAATCCTGTTCTCTATTAATTATGTGCCAAGTATTTGGGCTCCCAATTATTGCAATAATTAAACACGCATCAGGCTATGACGACATGAGGCACTTTATGTTTGTGTTGCCGGGAATTGCCAGTATAGCTACTGCTGCTTTGATTTGGATCTACCAAGCAGTCGCAATCAAAAAACCTGTACAAATAGCAGGCGTAGCATTTATTCTGACAGTTTTTGGTGCAATTATCATTGAGATGATTCAGCTACATCCCTATCAATATATTTACTTTAATAGGTTATCAGGAGGATTAGCAGCAGCCCCTAATCGGTACGAAATTGATTATTGGGGATTGGGGATGCGGGAAGGTATGGAGTGGATCAACAAAAATGCCGATCCCAAAGAGCCTGTTTTAATAGGAGGATTTTTGTACTCAGCTAATATATTTGCCGATCCAAATCTAAATGTGAGTAAGTATAAAAAGGCAGAAAAAAAGGAAATTTCTAAGCCATTTTACTATTTACCTTGGGGGCGGTGGGGATTCCCAAAAGAATTCCCAGAATGTCCAGTTGTACATAAAGTTGAAAGACAAGGGGTGGTATTAACAATTGTTAAAAAGTGCCAATAGTGAAGAAGAGGGACTAGGGGCTAGGGGCTAGGGGCTAGGGAAGAAGGCGAAGAAGAGGGGCTACGATACTCAGGAAGAAGGGAATAGAATCAATGTTTCAGCTATAAGCGAGTGTCCTAACCGTCTTAGGGGTTGCTATAAATACAACTATTTTTTTTAAACGATCGATAACAATCTTAACAGTTTTTTATTGACATTGTTATTGAATCGTGTATATAAAAATCTTTACGAAATATGTAATTAATTTTTTTTAAAAGTTAAGCCCCGCAGGATTGTTCTCTCTGCGGGGCTTTATCTTATGGTAATAGTTGACTAGAGTGAAAATCAGAAACGAGTTCACAAATCAGTAATCATCGCCCAATAATGGGCAATTTTGAATTATCACAAGGGAGAACACTGTATGAAATTAGCTTATTGGATGTATGCAGGCCCCGCTCACATCGGCACTCTCCGCATCGCTAGTTCCTTCAAGAACGTCCACGCCATCATGCACGCGCCGCTGGGTGACGATTATTTCAACGTCATGCGCTCCATGTTAGAGCGGGAGCGGGACTTCACCCCCGTAACCACCAGTATTGTCGATCGCCACGTTCTCGCGCGGGGTTCCCAAGAGCGAGTAGTGGACAACATCACCCGCAAAGATAAAGAAGAACAGCCTGATTTAATCGTTCTTACCCCGACTTGCACCTCCAGCATTTTGCAAGAAGACCTAGAAAACTTTGTGCAACGCGCTCAGTTGGATGCCAAAGGCGACGTGATGCTGGCGGATGTTAACCACTACCGCGTCAACGAACTGCAAGCTGGCGATCGCACTCTGCATCAAATTGTAGAGTTTTATATCAACAAAGCTCGGAAAAAAGGTAATTTGCCAGAAGGAAAAACGGAGAAACCTTCTGTTAACATCATCGGCATTTCTACCCTCGGTTTCCACAACCAACATGACTGCACGGAGTTGAAGCGGTTGATGGCAGATTTGGGCATAGAAGTTAATGAAGTTATCCCAGAAGGCGCTTCGGTTCACAATTTAAAAAATTTGCCTCGTGCTTGGTTTAACCTAGTTCCTTATCGCGAATTGGGGCTAACTTCGGCGATGTATTTGGAGAAAGAGTTTGGAACGCCCTATGTAGATATCACGCCGATGGGTGTGGTAGAAACTGCTCGTTGTATCCGCAAAATTCAGCAAGTGCTTAATGCTCAGGGTGCTGATGTTAATTACGAGGAGTTTATCGATCGACAAACTCGTTTTGTTTCTCAAGCTGCTTGGTTTTCTCGCTCGATTGACTGTCAGAATTTGACTGGCAAAAAGGCTGTGGTATTTGGTGATAACACCCATGCAGCGGCGATGACTAAGATTCTAGCTCGTGAAATGGGTATTCATGTGGTTTGGGCGGGTACTTATTGCAAATATGATGCTGACTGGTTCCGGGAACAGGTAAGCGAGTATTGCGATGAGGTGATTATCTCCGAAGATCACGGGGCGATTGGAGATGCGATCGCGCGTGTGGAACCTTCTGCTATTTTCGGTACGCAAATGGAACGGCACGTCGGTAAGCGGTTAGATATTCCTTGCGGGGTAATTGCTGCACCGATTCACATTCAGAATTTCCCGATTGGTTATAAGCCATTTTTGGGTTATGAGGGAACTAATCAGTGTGTGGATTTGGTGTATAATTCCTTTACTTTGGGCATGGAAGATCACTTGCTAGAAATCTTCGGTGGTCACGATACTAAGGAAGTAATTACTAAAGGGATTTCGGCTGATTCTGATATGAATTGGACGAAAGATGGACAAGCTGAGTTGAATAAAATCCCTGGTTTTGTGCGCGGTAAGGTGAAGCGGAACACTGAGAAATTTGCTCGCGATCGCGGTATTGCTCAAATTAATGCCGAGGTGTTATACGCAGCTAAGGAAGCTGTGGGCGCGTAGTTAGTTTTAGTGAGGGCATCTGTTGTAGATGCCCTTGCTTATTTACACAAAAAAACAACTAACAACTCAGATATTCAGGTGAAGCAACAGCCAACTTTTCCGACCACTGACTGAACTCTAAAACTACTGCCGGTTCAATAGGAATACCTACTTCCCGGCGATTCTTTTCCGATTTATACTCAAGTTCACCAGGAAAAAGAATCGCCTCCCCTTGAGCCTTTACTTCCTCAATCGCCTGAGTCACAACCTGCGAAAGTAACGCACCTCCAGCAAACCTTTGGGGGTCAATAGCTATCATCAAAGAACCCAAACAGCGGTTCCGATCCAAGTCTTTATACATATTAGTAACATGAGGCCCAAAAGCCATCCCATTCAACGGGCCGCACAGCATATCAATCATAAATCCCAAGGCATATCCCTTATGTTCAGCTATGGGTTTAAGCGCCACCATTTCTGTTAACTCTTCAGTATCTTTTCCCTGTTCATTAACTGCCAATCCTAGCGGAATAGATCCCCCATCGCGACGGGCATTTACAATTCGATTCCAAGGTACTATACTGGTAGCCATATCCAGACATAACGGTCGATCTACAATCGTTGAAGGAATCGCAATCGAAATCGGATTAGTACCAAAAAAAGCCTGCTTTCCTAAATGGGGAACTACTAAAGCATCTGTATGAGTAAAAGCAATTCCCATCATTCCCTCTAAGCAAGCTTGTCTGGTATAAAGTCCAATCGCACCGCAGTGGGAAGAATTACTAATCCCCACAATTCCTACTCCTGCATTTCTAGCAAGAGAAATCGCTTTTTCCATAGCAAAATGGCACACAAATATCCCTAAACCATGATTTCCATCTAATTGACCAGTCGCCGCCCCAGTCTCAGTAAATTGTAGTTGAGGACGCGGATTAAGAGTACCACCAGTAAGACGATTGAGATAATGGGGAACTCGCGAAACACCGTGAGAATCTATTCCCCAAAGACTTGTTTGTACTAAACTAGATGCTACAATTTCTGCGGCAGTTTCAGGCATACCCGTTGCCATTAAAACTTGGCTAACCCAAAGAGATAATTTATCAGAAGAGATTGCTAACATTTATTTGTGATTTTGCTCAAAATATGGTTGTGTCTTAGTCTTAATTGGGAAATATATGATTTAATCTCACGGGATTGACAAATTCAGTTAAAACTGGAGATATTCATCAACTGTGGTTTTTTTGAGGAGTAACGTATTCAATTATGGCAAATATCTTCGGCACTGACGGCGACGACGAAATTGTAGGAAATCCAGCTAGCGACCGAATTCGCGGCTTAGATGGCGACGACACCATCTTCGGAGTAGGCGGAGACGACACTTTAGAAGGAGGCCAAGGCTTAGATTTGCTCTTTGGCGGGGATGGGGCCGATTCAATTCTAGGCGCTGAAGGCAATGATACTTTAGTAGGCAACAGCGGTCGGGATTTAATTTTCGGCGGAGTTGGTGATGACTGCATTCACGGCGGTCTGGGTAACGATATCATCCTGGGTGAAAATGGTAACGATACCTTGTTTGGAGACGCTGGAGATGATTTCGTCGGCGGTAACATCGGCTTTGATATCGTCACAGGCGGCACCGGCAATGACACCATCCGAGGCGGTGAAGATGACGATAGCTTGTTTGGAAATGCTGACGATGATTACCTATATGGAGATACGGGTAACGATTCTCTCAGTGGCGATCGCGGTAGCGACCAACTTTTCGGTGGCGATGGTCAAGACTTCCTAACTGGAGGCGACGGCGCAGACACCCTTTTTGGCGAAGCTGACAATGATTTACTTAATGGAGATTTTGGCAATGACCAAATCTACGCCGGCAAAGGTAACGATACAGCCTTCGGTGGCGCTGACTCGGACACCATTCTAGGAGGTGAAGGTGACGACTCGTTATTTGGAAATGACGATAACGATTTTATCTTCGGCGGTAAGGCTAATGATGCTCTTGATGGCGGCTTTGGTGACGATTCTATGTCAGGAGGACTCGGCGATGATACTATCATTGGCGGCTTTGGCAATGACAATTTATTGGGAGCAGAAAATAATGACATCCTAATTGGAGGCGAGGGCACGGATACCCTGACTGGCGGTAGTGGTAGCGATTTATTTGTATTAGGAGCTGGTGCTGGTAGTTTGTCTATAATTACTGACTACGACGATACCGCAGATTTTATCGGATTGCCCAGCAATTTATCTTTTAACGATCTCCAAATCCAGCAAGGAAATGGTTTAAATCGCAGAGATACAATTGTCTCCATAGGTGGCAAGATTTTGGCAATTTTTGTAGACAATCCTTCGTCGCTGATCACTGTAGATGATTTTATAGATGTTGGCGAAACCTTGGTATCAGTACCGACGAGGACACCGACACCGACACCGACACCGACACCCACACCCACACCCACACCGACACCCACACCCACACCGACACCCACACCCACACCGACACCCACACCAACGCCAACGCCAACGCCAACGCCAACACCAACGCCAACGCCAACACCCACACCAATACCAACGCCAACGCCAACGCCAACTTCTACACCGACACCGACACCGGAATCAACAGCGACCCCAGCGCCCACACCGACACCAACAGCCACTCCTACCCCAACAGCCACGCCAACTCCCACGCCCACAACTTCGAGGCTGACTTCCCCACCTGAGATTAATCCGCCAGCAACACTGCCGCTCTCAGGTATAACAGTCAGCCCCGCGTCTGAGCATAGCTTGTTGCCAGTGATTCCTGGTCAAGTACCAACGATCCTGCCGGTGCAGCCGAACCTGACACCCTTAATATCCAACCCAACGATACCGACTCTCTGGCTGTAGAGTTTAACGTTCCAGAGGAGTCTGAGTGCCATCCCACTCAGACTCATGCTGGTCATCTTCTAGAAGCGAGAGGCGATCGCCACCACCCAAAAACGATCGCAACTTCATGCGGTGAATATAAGGCCAACCACCTTCCGCTTCAATATTCCTTAGTAGTTGATAAAGTGCTTGTCGGTTATCTGGCAAAGACGCTTGAAACAAACCCTCCCGAATTTCCCGGTGCAAACCTTCCAAAGTTCGCAGCACAGCTAAAAGTAGCAGACTGTTCCCTTGACAACTCTCAGCCAAACCGTAAACCTCTTCAGTAAGGGATTGCAACTCAGACTGCAACTTTCCCGACTCCAAATCTGTGTCCCTGTCCATACCGCTAGTTTCTTTTAGACAACATTTATAAAAATTACCCTGAAAACCCTGCGACTTTAGTTTAGGGATGTTTCGACTACGCTCAACACAAGTGAAAAGGGGCTCTTCCGTATTTGTGGTCATAAAGTAGACTTATAGTTTAGCCACATCAAGGTTTTCAGGCGACCTTCGACCTTTAAATTGTATCAATTACTACTTTTTACACCTAGCATCCGGGAGAGCCGTTCTATTCCCTTCTTCATGTGAGCACAAGCCATGTACAATTCTGTATTGGGCTATTAACCGAACCTTTTCAGAAATTTTAAGTTATCGCTTAACTTCACCGCACTTGCTCAAATTTTGAGTCGAGTGCAGGGGAGTATTTTGGATGGTTGTGTTGCCGTAGCCTGCCCTGCCTGCACAGCGTCTTGCCCAGAGTAGGGCTTTCTACATTTATTATTCCGATGTTGGATATTGAGGTTGACAATGAGGTATCGCGCTTTAATTGTTACACTCCTAGCTCTGTGCTTGAGTGTACTGACAGCTTGCTCAGAAGGGCCGACGGTTGCTAGTAGCGAGGCACTAACCTACGACCAAATTAGAGGCACTGGCTTGGCTAATAACTGCCCTAATTTGCCGGAAACTGCTCGCGGGTCAATTTCTTTGACTTCAGATAGCACCTATTCGCTGACTGGTTTGTGTTTACAGCCAACCAGTTTTTTTGTTAAGGAAGAACCCGTTAATAAGCGACAAGAGGCTGAATATATTCCCGGTAAATTGCTGACCCGGTTTACGTCTAGCATTGACCAGGTACAAGGCACTCTGAAGGTTAGCTCTGACGGTACTCTCACTTTTAAGGAACAGGATGGCTTAGATTTCCAAGCGATTACTGTTCAGCTTCCCGGTGGGGAACAAGTGCCTTTTCTCTTTACTATTAAAGAGCTTGTTGCTAAATCGGAACCAGGATCTACTATTGTCAATACTTCTACGGATTTGGAAGGTGTGTTCAATGTTCCTTCCTACCGCAGTGCTGGCTTCTTAGATCCAAAAGCTCGCGGCGTGTCTACTGGTTATGACAATGCTGTGGCTCTTCAAGGTAAAGGTGAACAAGGCGAACTTAGTCGCGCGAACGTGAAATTAGCTGACACTCAAACGAAAGCTGGCAAAATTTCTCTGCAAGTTGCTAAGGTGAATGGCAGCACTGGTGAAATTGGTGGGATTTTTGAGAGCGAACAGCCTTCTGATACTGATTTGGGAGCTAGACCTGCTCTTGATGTGAAAATTCGCGGTTTGTTTTATGCTCGGATTGAACCCTCTGAGTCCTAATTTTGGGGCTGGGCAGAGGTGGGCGATCGCTCAGTGTTGAAGAAAGGTTTCTCAGCTTAGGGCGATCGCTTCCCCCCTCCAAACTAAGGCAAAATATTTAGTCTCTGGTTTTGAGGTTAAATTTTCTCTACTGACTCTGCATCAAATGCTTGGAGGGGCAATTAGCCCCTCTTTTTTGTGGCAATATAGCGGTTTGGCTGTTGTCTGAGAACAGGATAATTGCTAGTTGCTAATTGCTAATTGCTAAGTCCATTTAAGTAGGGTCTTGCGATCGCAGCGCTAATCAAGTAAGATACGCAGTTAAGGACTTACAGGAAAAGGCAAAAACTACAGGTCGAGCCCGATCGAGCGAAAGCCTGAAGCATCTTGTATTTTCTCAAAGTGTTTCCGATCACTTCTGTTAAGTGCTGCGATCGCACCAGTTTAAGCAAAATTTGCTCATACTGAAGCTCAAGCACAATTCAGTGGTCTGCTCTACCAACCCAAACCTCGCCATGTCTACCAGAGTTAACAATGATCTAAAAACTGAAAGCTTACAGTTGTTACGGGAGTACCAAAATGCTCCGTCAAACGAAGTACGCAATGAATTAGTTCAACTCAATATCGGACTGGTGAGGAAAGAAGTTCACCACTGGCTTCACCAATGTACTGAAAGCTATGACGATCTACTACAAGTAGGTTCTATTGGCTTAATTAGAGCCATTGAACGATTTGATATGTCAAAGGGCAATGCCTTTAGTTCCTTTGCTATTCCCTACATTAGAGGTGAAATTCAGCACTACTTGCGCGATAAAAGTCCTTCTGTTCGAGTACCTCGCCACTGGCTAACCCTAGAACGCCAATCATCCTCGATAGTAAAGGATCTGCAAGTGCGGCTCAATCGGAATCCTACCGATATAGAAGTAGCAACAGCTCTGAATATTTCTGTGGGAGAATGGCAAGAAATTAAATTAGCCTGTCGCAATCGCGCCCCTCTGAGTTTAGATGCTCCTCTACAGGATGAAGAAGAAGGTGCTACTTGTCTGGGAGAATTAGTACCAGATAATCGCTATCGCAGTTTTCAGTTGGCTCAAGAGGATCAAATTCGTTTACAGCAAGCTCTGGCTAAGCTGGAAGAACGAACTCGCGAGATATTGGAGTTTGTTTTCCTCTACGATTTGACGCAAAAAGAAACAGCGGAACGCTTGGGTATTAGTGCGGTGACAGTTTCTCGGCGAGTAAAGAAAGGACTGGATTCGCTTAAGGAAATGATGACTAAATAACTATTAGAAGATTGAAGAAATAGAGATTTAAGATTTTTGGGATACGCCACGATCTTTCCATTAGACCTCGACCCAATTTAGGTTTTTTCCAGACAGGGAAAGCATTTCCGATTCTTTTTCGCAGATGTCTATGGATGTGGCTAAATCTTAAATCTTATTTCTTTGCGAGTGAGTAATCTTTGCTGCATTGTGAAAGATTTAACAAACCAATCCTATTTTAAAGAAATGTTAAAAACAAATAACTTTATTTAAAATAATTAAGTTTTCCTTAAATTTTAGGGTAGTCTAATAATTATCAATAGATATAAACATTACAAATTAACACTTCCTAAAAAATTTGTTTGTTTATTGATACTTAAAAGAGGCTACAAAAATGATTAGCTTAGCTGGCTACGAGATTACCAACCAAATTCATGAAAGTAATAATTCTTTAGTTTGCCGAGGACTAAGAAAGCAAGACAACAAATCGCTCATTCTCAAATTTCTCAAGCAAGATTATCCGATGCCAGCTTCGTTAGTCAGATATAAGCAGGAATACGAAATAACGAGGAATCTCAACATAGAAAGTGTTCCTAAAGCCTACAGCTTAGAAAGATATAAAAATAGTTTAGTCATCATTTTTGAGGATGGTAAGGGAGAATCATTAAGGATATTTTTTGCTTCTAAAAAAATTACATTAGAGGAATTTTTATCAATAGCTATTAAAATAACTAAGGCTTTAGGTCAAATTCATCAACATAATATTATTCATAAAGATATCAATCCCAGCAATATTATTATTAACCCAGACACCGGGTTAGTCCAAATTATAGATTTTGGCATCTCCACTGTCTTATCGCGCGAGAATTCTACCATTAAAAACCCCAATATTTTAGAAGGAACTCTTGCGTATATATCACCAGAACAAACAGGTAGAATGAACCGGGCAATCGACTACCGCACTGATTTTTACTCATTAGGAGTAACTTTTTACGAACTGCTAACGGGGCAATTGCCTTGCGATTACAGCGATGCAATGGAATTAGTTCACTGTCACATTGCTAAACAAGCAATTCCACCCTATGAGATCGATTCTCAAATCCCTAAAGCAGTTTCCAATATTGTAATGAAGCTGTTAGCAAAAACGGCTGAAGAAAGATATCAAAGTGCTTGGGGAATTGTCGCAGATTTAGAAGAATGCCTGCAACAAATACAGACTAAAGGAAAAATTGTAGATTTTGCAATTGCCCAAAAAGATATTACGGATAAGTTTCAAATCCCTCAAAAACTCTATGGTAGAGAACGAGAAGTTGAAACCTTATTAGTGGCTTTTGATCGCGTCAGAAATGGCACAACAGAAATCATGTTAGTATCGGGTTACTCTGGCATTGGTAAATCTGCCTTAGTGCAAGAAGTTTATAAACCGATTACTAAGGCTAGAGGTTATTTTATTGCTGGTAAATTTGACCAATTTCAACGCAATATTCCCTACGCTGCTGTTGTCAAAGCCTTTCAATCCTTAGTCAAACAACTACTAACTGAAAGCGAAATAGAACTTAATACTTGGAAAGAAAAACTGTTAGCTGCTATTGGTGCTAATGGCCAAATTATTATCGATGTTATTCCTGAAGTAGAATTGATAGTTGGCAAACAGCATCCTGTACAAGAATTAGGCGCTACAGAAGCGCAAAACCGCTTCAACTTAGTATTTCAAAAATTTATCGGCGTATTTTGTTCAGTTGACCATCCTTTAGTCATTTTTCTAGATGATTTGCAATGGTCTGATTCCGCTACATTGAAATTACTGCAAACAATGATGTCAGAGGAGAAAACGAAATATCTATTTCTAATTGGTGCTTATCGAGATAACGAAGTTAACCCCTCTCATCCTTTAATGATAACTCTGGATGAGCTGCAAAAACAAGGTAAAAGAATCGATCGAATTACTTTAACTCCCTTACACCTTCAGCAGATTGGTAACTTGATTGCTGATACCGTGCGTAAGGACAAAAAATCAGCGATCCCTCTAGCCGAGTTAGTCGTGAGTAAAACTCAAGGTAATCCTTTTTTTGTAAATCAGTTTCTCAAAACTCTCTATCAAGAAAACCTGCTAAACTTCAATCCCCAGCAAAGAAACTGGGATTGGAATATTTCGGAAATAGAAGCTGTAAGAATTACCGATAATGTCATTGAATTGATGCTTGGGAAATTAAGAAAAATGCCTGAATTAACTCAGCAAGTTTTGCGTTTAGCAGCTTGTGTGGGCAATAGCTTTGACTTAAACACCCTCTCAATCATTAATCAAAAATCTCCTGGCGAAACCTTTCAAGAACTTTTGCCAGCCATCCAAGATGGATTGATTCTAACTACTTCTGAATTAGGTACTATAGAAGAAGAAATAATTAATTCAGACCTGGTAATTACTACTTATAAATTTTTGCACGATCGCGTGCAGCAGTCCGGCTATGCTTTGATTGAACCACAGCTTCAAACAGCTATTCACCTGCAAATTGGTCGGCTATTAGTAGCGAATATTTCTCCTGAACGACGAGGAGAAAGAATTTTTGAAATCGCCGATCATTTGAATTCAGGTCGGAATTTAATCATTGAGGATCGGGAGAAAGTTGAGCTGGCTATTTTAAATTTAACAGCAGGTCGCAAAGCCAAAGATGCAACGGCTTATGCTGCTGCAAGAGACTACTTAAAAATCGGGTTGGAAATTTTACCGGGCGATATTTGGCAAGAATATTACGACCTAGCTTTTACCTTTCATAAAGAACTGGTAGATGCCGAATATTTAAATGGGAATTTTGAAGAATCTGAAGCCTTAATAGAACTGACTTTTTCACGAGCAAAAACCGATATAGAAAAAGCCGAAGTTTACAATATTTTGATCGTGCAGTACACTCTACTGACTAAATATGAAGAGGCAATTAAATCGGGATTAAAAGCCCTGCACTTGCTAGGAATAGACTTAGCTGAAGATAATTTAAGTGAGGCGGTTAGCGCTGAACTGGCTGAAGTAAAAGCTAATTTAGCGAACCAAGAAATTGCTTCATTAATTAATGCCGAAAAGATGAAAGATCCATCTAAAAGAATTGCCTTGAAATTATTGGGAAATATGGGGCCGCTAACGTTCTTTTCATCTCAAGAGCTGTGGAAGCTGACAGTTATTAAAGCGATTAATCTTTCTCTCAAGTACGGTTTTGTGGCAGGAGGATCTTACTGCTACTCATGTTATGGAATTATCCTGAATTCAATTTTAGGGGATTATCAATCTGCTTATGAGTTTGGCAGACTCGCCCTTGCTCTTAGCGAAAACTCAAATAACCTGTCTCAAAATTGCCAAGATAGTGTTATTTTTGCCAATTATTTAAACTGCTGGGTTAGACCAATTAAAACAACTGTAGAAATTAATAGCGAAGGCTATAAAGTTGGCTTGCAATCTGGCAATTTGCAATGGACTGGTTACAACCGGATGTTTCAAACGATTACCTATGTTTTTCAGGGTATGAATTTGAATAACCTGTTAGAAGATATTGGCAATTCGCTCCATTTCTGCCATCAAACGAAAAATTTGTGGGCAATTGATATAATTATTGCTAATAAATTAGCAATTTTAAATTTGATGGGAGAAGAGGATGAAATTAGCGAAAAACAGCATTTAGAAAATTTCCACAGACGTAAAAGCATGGCGGCGCTATGCGAATTTTATGTTTTAAAAGCACAGAATTTTTATCTTTATGAAAAGTATGCTGAGGCGCTGGAAGCTTCCGATCGCGCTTCAGAAATTATTGATTATTTGATGGGTCACATTTCCAGCGCTCACCATAACTTTTACCGTTCTCTGATCTTAACAGCTCTGTATCCATTCGTTTCTGAATCAAAGCGAAAAGATTACTGGCAGCAATTAGAAGCTAATCAGAAACAAATAAAAATTTGGGCGGATAATTGCCCAGAAAATTTTGCCCATAAATTCTGTCTAGTAGCGGCAGAAATGGCCAGAATTTCAGGTCAAGATTTAGAGGCAATGGACTTATACGATCGCGCGATCGCTTCAGCCAGAGAGGGTGATTTTATTCAGAATGAAGCCCTCGCAGCCGAACTCGCTGCTAAATTCTGGTTAGCGAAAGACAAAGAAGAATTTGCCCAAATCTATCTGACAAAAGCTCACTATGGCTACCAAAACTGGGGTGCTAAACGTAAAGTTAAAGATTTAGAGAAAAGACATCCCCAATTATTAGCTAGAACATCATTCCCCAAAAGCACTAAAACAAAAGTTAGTCAAGTCACTGTTGCTCCTAATACTACCATGAATAGTTTGGGAGAGACATTAGATTTAGCGACAGTAATGAAAGCAGCAGAAGCAATTTCAGGTGAAATAGTTTTGAGTAAGTTGCTAGCTAAATTAATGAAAATTGCGATCGAAAATGCGGGTGCCGAGAAAGGCTTTTTAATTTTAGAAAAAGCAGGAAACTGGGCGATCGAGGCTGAAGGTTCGGTTAAGGAGAATGAGGTGAGTGTGTTGCGATCGCTTCCCCTAAATGCAACAACCGATTCGAGGGAAATACCTCTGCTGGCAACTGCGATCGCCAATTATGTCATTCGCACCCAAGAAAATATTGTTTTAAATAACGCCGCCCAAGAGGGACAATTTACCCAAGATCCTTATGTTGCAGCGACTCAACCAAAATCAATTCTCTGCACTCCTCTGCTACATCAAGGTAAGCTAACAGGCATTTTTTATCTGGAAAATAACCTCACAGAAGGGGCTTTTACTACAGATAGGCTAGAACTATTAAAACTGCTATCTGCCCAAGTTGCCATTTCCATTGAAAATGCCCAACTTTACAAAAATTTGCAGGAGTTCAATCAAAACTTAGAGCAATTAGTTAGCGATCGCACTCAAGAATTATCCAAGACGCTAGAGGCTTTAAAAGCCACCCAAACTCAGCTAGTAGAATCTGAAAAAATGGCATCTCTGGGAGGATTAGTTGCTGGTGTTGCCCATGAAATTAATACTCCCGTCGGAGTGGGTGTCACTGTTGCTTCAGCTTTGGCAGATCATACCACAGAATTTGCCTCTATTTATAAAAGTGGCAAAATGAAACGCTCCGATTTAGAAGAGTTTGTGGATATTGCTACCCAAAGCAGTAAAGCACTTCTAATTAATCTAGATCGGGCGGCCGAATTGATTCAAAGCTTTAAGCAAGTCGCAGTCGATCGCTCTAGTGAAGAAAGGCGAACTTTCCAGATCAGAGCTTATCTTGATGAAATTTTATTACAATTGAAACCCAAATTGAAAAATGGCAAACATTCGCTTAAAATTAAAGGAGATAGCAAGATTGCCATCGATTCTTATCCAGGTGCTTTGTCCCAAGTTGTTACTAACTTGCTGATGAATTCTCTGATTCATGCTTATGAACCAGGCATTTCTGGGGATCTAATCTTTACTTGGCAGCAAGAGGGCGATCGACTCATGTTTGAATATGCCGATGAAGGTAAAGGCATCCCGACAGAAAATCTGAGTAAAATTTTCGAGCCATTCTTTACTACTAAGCGTGGTCAAGGTGGCAGTGGATTAGGATTGCATATTGTCTACAATTTAGTCACCCAAAAACTAAAAGGTGAAATTGAATGTCAAAGTGAAGTGGGAATCGGCACCAAATTTATCATCAAATTACCAATGCAAATCGATGCAGAACTTTAGGCTTTTAATTCCCAGTTATTTGCAAAAATAATTAACAGGCTTTGTATCTTCCACCCTCAACATCAGTGAAAAATAAAGGTGTACAGCAATGAAAAATAATTTTGACTTTTTGTTAACCAAACCATCTCCAGAATCAGTATTCTTTGCTGAAGAATTGAACTCAGATGACGAACTATTGTTTGCAGATGAAATCACTGAAGATCGAGTGACTGAAAGTTGGAAAATTTTAATTGTAGATGATGAGGAGCAAGTTCATACGGCTACTGAGCTTGCTTTAAGGAAGTTTGTCTTTGAAAATAAATCTTTAACCTTTATTAGTGCTTACTCTGCTCGTGAAGCCAAAGAATTAATCCAAGAACATCCTGATGTTGCCATCATCTTACTTGATGTAATCATGGAAACAGATGATGCTGGCTTAGAGTTTGTTAAATATGTTCGGGAAGTGCTAGGTAATCAATTAGTGCGAATTATTTTACGCACGGGTCAACCCGGACAAGTGCCAGAAAAAAGCATTATTATCAATTATGATATTAATGACTATAAAACCAAAACTGAATTGACAACATCAAAGCTATACACTACAGTGCTAACAGCTTTGAGGAATTTTTTTCTCAGTCATAAATTGCAATCTGAAATAGAGCGGCGCGAACAAGTAGAGCAAGCACTTCGGATCAGTGAAGAAAAAGAACACCAAAAAGCTCTTACCTTAGAGCATTTTGTCAAACAACTGCAAGAAACACAACTCCAGCTAGTTCAAAGTGAAAAAATGTCTAGTCTCGGTCAATTAGTTGCAGGTGTCGCTCATGAAATTAACAATCCGGTTAACTTTATTTACGGCAATCTTTCCTATGCTAATGACTATATCAAAGAACTCATCTATCTGTTAAATCTCTACCAGCGGCATTACCCGCAACCAGAAGCAGAAATTCTCAAGGAAATAGAAAATGCAGAGTTGCCATTTATCATAGAAGACTTACCCAAACTGCTTTCTTCCATGCAGTTAGGAATCGAACGGATTCGCGATATTGTACAGTCGCTACGCAATTTTTCACGGTTGGATGAAACCGAAATCAAATCAGTAGATATCCACGAAGGGATTAATAGCACTTTGATGATCTTACAGCATCGACTAAAGGCTAAGTCAGATCGCCCTGCTATTAATGTGATTAAAGACTATGGTTCGCTACCGCTTGTAACCTGTTATGCAGGTCAGCTTAATCAGGTATTTATGAATCTTTTAGCGAATGCTATAGATGCTTTAGAAGAGCAGGGAAATAAAAAAAAGGGTGCAGTTTTTTACCCCAAAATTTGGATTCGTACTGAAGTCCTACCGAGTAATTTGCATAACGATATTAGCTTCAGTTCACGCATTCGGGTAACAATTGCTGATAATGGGATTGGCATGAATGAGAAAGTTATTTCTAAACTTTTTAGCCCCTTTTTTACTACTAAGCCAATAGGAAAAGGTACAGGGATGGGATTGTCAATCAGCAAAAAAATCATGGTAGAAAAACACGGCGGTCAATTACAATGTATTTCTACGCCAGAACAGGGAACGCAGTTTATTATTGAAATGCCGACGAACTGTAAAGTAACTAATCTCGCGGTAGCTATTGGTAATGGCTAATGGCTAATGGCTAATGGCTAATGGCTAATTGCTAATTGCTAATTGGTAATTGGTAATTGGTAATTGGTAATGGCTAATGGCTAATGGCTAATGGCTAATGGCTAATGGCTGGCTAATTGCTAAGTAGTTGGACAAAAATAAATAATGTCATTGCGAGCCCAGCGAAGCAATCCCAAACCCCTGCGTTGGCGTAGCCTGCCCGTTAGGGCTTAGCAATCCCAAACCCCTGCTATTGCTTCACTTCACTATAGTGACCTTCGCTTCGGACATGGTTGCGTTTATTTATGTCCGACTACTTACTAACTGACAACAAACAACCAACCTAACAGTTTATTTTACAAAGGCATAACTTGCCGGACAAATTTATCTAATCTTTCCATTCCTTTTTCAATTGTAGCTAAATCAGTCGCGTAAGATAAGCGAATGTGGTCATCAGCGCCAAAAGCAATACCAGGAATTACTGCTATTTGCTGTTGTTCAAGCAAAGCATCAGAAAATTCCAGGGAAGTCATACCAGTTTTGGCAATATTGACAAACATATAAAAAGCACCGTCAGGTTTTGTGCAACTAATTCCCGGTATAGAATTGAGTAAATCAAACATTACTTGCCGCCTTTGTGCAAAAGCTAAACGCATCTTTTCAACACATTCTTGGTCGCCTTCCAAAGCAGAGATCGCGCCGTACTGTGCGAAAGTACAAACATTTGATGTACTGTGTCCTTGAATGGTGATTGCGGCTTTAATTAACTCTAGGGGCCCTGCCAAATAACCAATGCGCCAACCAGTCATTGAATAAGCTTTAGCAAAACCGCTGCTGATAATTGTGCGGTCAAAGATTTCTTTTCCGAAAGAACCAATGCTAGCGTGTTTGGCTCCATCATAGATAATCTTTTCGTAAATTTCATCAGAAACAACCAAGATATCTCGCTCAACCACAACCTCTGCTAGAGCCTTAACTTCTGCGGGTGAATACACCATTCCCGTTGGATTAGAAGGAGAATTGAGTACAAATAACTTCGTGCGGTCAGTAATAGATTTACGGAGCTGTTTAGGCGTGATTTTATATTCAGTAGAAGCATCAGTGGGAACAATTACAGGCTTACCACTGGCAAGTTTCACCATTTCTGGATAGCTTAACCAGTAGGGAGATGGAATAATTACCTCATCCCCCGGATCGATCAGCGCCATCATCAAATTGTAGAGAGAATGCTTACCACCGTTGGTAACGATAATATTTTCAGGTTGGTAAAGGAGATGATTATCCTCCCGGAGTTTACGCGCGATCGCTTCTCTGAGTTTCGGTTCTCCAGCAGCAGGGCCGTATTTAGTCAAGCCAGAGTCTAAAGCAAGTTTCGCCGCCGCCTTGATGCGATCGGGGGTGTCAAAATCCGGTTCCCCAGCGCTGAAGCTACAAACATCAATCCCCTGAGCCTTCATCGCCTTAGCCTTAGCTGCGATCGCCAAAGTTAAAGAAGGGGGAACTTCACCGACTCGTGCTGCTAGTTGGATCATGATTATTTTAGATTTTAGATTTTAGATTTTAGACTTTAGATTTTAGATTTTAGATTGGGTTGCGGCTACCTTCAACCCTAATATCAGGTAATTTTGACACTACTCTAGCTTTTAAGGGAGGAGATCGCCGAGCCCAAAGTCAGATAAACTTGTACAAAGCCCTCCAGCGTGTGAGGATTAGCAGCCTTCGGCATTCAAATCACAATACTCTTAGATATGTTTAGATAAAATCAGGTTGCCGCCTAAATTATAGGCGTGACCTACGTCTCATAATTAAAAAATGCTCTCCCTGCATCGCCCTCATAGGTGGAATAACTCGACAGTGAAGCGCCCCTATTTTTTGCGCTACGGGGTCGCTATATTAGCAGTAGCGATCGTGCTGACAATCGTACTGTTACTCAAACCGCTACTAGACCGCACCCCTACCCTGCCATTTTTTGCGATCGTCATGTTGAGTTCTTGGTATGGCGGTTTTGGGCCTGGTTTAATCGCCGCAGTTTTGTCCGCCCTTACCATCAACTACTATTTTCTAGACTCGATTAATACGCTGCATTTTACAGGTGTTGCCGACATCCTGTTATTGAGCGCCTTCATAACTGTAGCAGCGTTCATCAGTTGGCTCAACGCCGAGCGCCAGAAAGCTGAAAAAACTCTGCTTGCTAGCTTAGAAGAAGTCAGAAATCGAACGCAACAGCAAGAAGCGATCGCTCTACTGGGTCAACGAGCCCTTGGGGGTGCAGAGCTTTCTGTCCTCATGGATGAAACCGTTACCCTAATCGCTAAAACCCTAGAAGTAGAATATTGCAAACTTTTAGAACTACTGCCCGATCGCCGCGCCTTGCTACTACGGGCGGGTATCGGTTGGCACGAAGGACTCGTAGGTAGCGCCATAGTCGGCGCAGAACTTAATTCCCAAGCTGGTTACACCCTATTTTCCTCTGAACCCGTCATCGTTACAGACTTGCGTGTAGAAACGCGATTCAGCGGCCCATCACTGCTGCTGGAACATGGGGTAATTTCTGGAATGAGCGTAATTATTGCTGGTCGAAACCAACCTTGGGGTGTTCTAGGTGCACACACGAGGGAGCAGCGAACATTTACTAAAGATGATATTAACTTCTTTCAAGCTGTGGCAAACATTTTGGCTGAAACTATAGAACGCCAACGGGTTGAAAGTGAACGCGATCGATTTTTAGAGCAGGAGCAAGCAGCGCGGGCCTTGGCGGAGCGATCTGCGGAGCGGGTACACAGTCTGCAAATGCTGACAGATGCTGCGATCGCTCCCCTGGCGATCGATGATTTGCTTGCTGAGTTGCTAAATCGCCTCAGCGAAATTCTGCGCGTGGATACAGCGGCGATTTTACTGGTGGAGGCGGACGACACTCTGGCACTAAAGGCAGCTAAGGGGTTGGAGGCGGAAGTAGACTGCTTTGTTCGCATTCCCCTAGGGGTTGGTTTGGCGGGACGGATTGCGGCGGATTGCCAACCCTTGTCGATCGAGCGAGACGCTTATACTCAAGCTTATAGTCCCCTACTGCGAGAGCGCCGGATTCAGTCGCTGATGGGTGTACCGTTGCTGGTGGAAGGTAGAGTCTTGGGGGTAGTTCATGTTGGGACTGTGGATGTCCGGCGATTTACTTCTGAGGATTTGCAGTTGCTACAATTGGCTGGCGATCGCGTCGCAATGGCGATCGACCGCGCTAATTTGTACGAAGCAGAACAGAAAGCCCGTCAACAGGCGGAAGCTGCTAACCGAATTAAGGATGAGTTTTTGGCGATCGTTTCCCACGAACTTCGTACACCTCTGAATGCGATCTTGGGCTGGGCGAACATTCTCCGCAACCGCAAAATCGATGAAGCGAAGGTCAGTAAAGCCTTGGAGACAATTGAACGCAACGCTAAACAGCAGGCGAAGCTGATCGATGACATTCTCGATGTTTCTCGGATTATTCGCGGTAAAATTCGCCTTCAGGTGCAGCCTCTAAACCTTGCGCCCATTATTGAGGAAGCAGTAGAGACGCACTCGGCAGCGGCCTATGCTAAAAATATTGAAATCGAGTTTTTACAGGTTGATTCCCCGATCGCAGTTTTGGGCGATCCAGATCGCTTGCACCAAATTGTCGGGAATTTACTTTCCAATGCAATTAAGTTTACGCCTGTGGGAGGTAGGGTGGAAGTGCGGCTGGATGAGGATTGGGGATGGGTTGATAGTGACTGCTACTTAGCGCATCCAGAATCTTCTGAATTTATCTCTGGAGGTGTTGGGGGAAAGCAAAATCGAAAGTTGCAATATGCGTTGATTCGTGTCAAAGATACTGGTATTGGTATCGACCCTGAGTTTTTGCCCCGCGTTTTTGATGGTTTCCGCCAAGCAGACGGGTCGATTACTAGAGCTCACGGTGGACTGGGACTGGGATTGACGATCGCCCGCTATTTGATTGAACTGCACGGGGGAACTATTGAGGCTACTAGCGGGGGGATAGGCGAGGGAGCGACTTTTACTATTAGACTACCGATCGCAGAGGGAGTAGGCGATCGCCCACTGGGAACTCTACCAGCCCCATCACCTGCAACCTTCCCCACAGCAATTCGCCCCTTACCAACTCCCCTGTCTGGGGTGCGAATACTGGTAGTTGATGACGATGCGGATACCTGCGAGTTGATTGCTACGGTTTTGGGGCAGTTTGGTGCTTTGGTAAAGACGGTAAGTTCTGCGAAACTGGCTCTAGAAGCGATCGAACAGGCGAGGCCGGATTTATTGGTGAGCGATATTGGAATGCCTGGTGAGAACGGTTATCAGTTAATTCGCAAAGTCAGACAGTTGGAGGCGGAGCGCGGGGGATACATTCCAGCGATCGCACTTACTGCCTATGCTAGGGAGGAGGATCGACGACAGGCGATGCAGGCTGGCTTTCAGTTGCACTTTCCAAAACCTGTGGAGCCGGCTTTGTTGGCGGCGGTACTGGCTAATTTGGCTGGGCACAATTGAATTAGGAATTGGGAATTGCTAATTGCTAATTGCTAATTGATGAAAGAAGGTTTTTTTCTTCCTTCTTCCTTCCTCCTTCCTCCTTCCTCCTTCCTCCTTCTTCCTTCTTCCTTCTTCCTTCTTCCTTCTTCCTTCTTAAGCAACCGTCACATCAGGCGATAAATAAACATCTTGAATTGCGTGAAACAATTTTACCCCCTCTTCAAACGGACGTTGAAAAGTCTTGCGACCAGAAATTAATCCGCAACCTCCAGCACGTTTATTAATCACCGCCGTGCGAATTGCCTCCGCAAAATCATTCTTACCCGCAGCACCACCAGAATTAATTAAACCCATGCGACCACAATAACAATTTAACACTTGATAGCGGGTTAAATCGATCGGATGATCGCTGGTTAAATCTGAGTAGACGCGCTTGTCTGTTTTCCCGTAACTATTACCGCTGGCTTTAGCAACAGCCTCATAGCCGCGATTGCACTCTGGCAATTTCTGCTTAATAATATCAGCTTCAATCGTTACGCCCAAATGATTCGCTTGCCCAGTTAAATCTGCCGCAAGGTGATAATCTTTATCTGGTTGTTTGAAAATATCGTTGCGGAGATAGCACCACAAAATTGTCGCCATTCCATATTCATGAGCCAGTGCAAAAGCTTGACTGACTTCTTGGATTTGCCGAGTTGATTCTGGCGATCCAAAATAAATTGTAGCACCTACAGCTACAGCTCCTAAATTCCAAGCTTGCTCCACAGAAGCAAACATTACTTGGTCGAATTGATTGGGATAAGTTAGCAATTCATTGTGGTTAAGCTTGAGAATAAAGGGGATTTTATGAGCGTATTTACGAGAAACACTACCTAAAACTCCCAAGGTGGTTGCTACTGCATTGCAGCCAGCAGATATCGCCAACTTGATGATATTTTCGCTGTCAAAATAGATCGGATTCGGTGCAAAAGAAGCCGCAGCAGAATGTTCAATTCCTTGGTCTACAGGTAAAATAGACAAATAGCCAGTGTTTGCTAAGCGACCGCTAGAATAAAGTTGCTGTAGCGATCGTAGCACTTGAGGAGAGCGATCGCTGTGAGCAAAAATCCGGTCTACCCAATCGGGGCTCGGAAGGTGTAACAAATCTTTGGAAACTTTAGCTTTATAGCTGAGTAAGTATTCAGCTTCATCGCCTAGGGAAGTCTCAATTAATTTGGGAACTGATAGTGTAGTGGTCATAAAATTTGCCCTAAATACTTCAGTTTCAGGCTTTGCCTTTAAAGACACTGCCCTAGTAGCAATTCTAACAAAAATTTCTCGATTTTCCCATTCCTTACCCCTTAAAATAATCTAAAAAACTATGTAGACTCTTTTGCTTGCGGGTACAGCCACCGATAACATAGTTTAGTCAGACGCGGCATGACCACATAAGTTAACATTGCTACGACAATTCCTATACTAATAATAGGCACGAGTGGGGATGGGAGGAGGCTAAAAATTGGGCGAAATACAAACTGAACTAGGCTCAAGCAACAATAGACAGCAAACCAAGTAAGTAGTGCCATTTTATATCGGGGTGGCGGCGATTTTGGCTGCTTTCCCGGTACAGAAAACCAACTTTCTATCCCTGTTGTTACTTGGATCTTTTCGGGCTTTTCAATCAGAGGTTTCGCTCTTTCAATACATTCTTTGCGAATATCCGATTCTATCCAGGTTCGCAAATTCAAGTAGGAGTTAAACCTAAGAATAATGACATATTCTAGGTCAATTTCTTTTGTGGGTCTGATGATACTAACACCACAATAACCTTCAAATTCTCTAGCTAAAGCAGAGATTACTGTTAGCCATTCTTCATATCCTTCTTTACGAGTTTCTTTAACAAAGTGGGAAATCACCGCTGTGACTTGCTGGTTTTCTGGGGGGATATTGTTGCTCATTCCGATCGTCTCTAATCGTCAAGTAATTTTTCTTTGTATTGGTTTTGTTCTATATATTAAAGCATATTTAGATATTATGAATACTATGCACTTTAAAGTAAGATAGTAACAAAAAAGGTACGATGGGTGCTAAGAGTAGCTGCGATCGCAATCTCTGTCCACTAGGAACCACTTTTACCATTTACAAGCGATCGCGCCCAAACCCTAGGTACTAAGGCTAAGACGCGCTACCCTGTAATAAGCGGTGCGATCGCTCGCAGTTAAAGCACCAGCTATCCTTTATTCTCTCATACCCTGATAGTCGCGATGTTGCATTTTTTCTTCGATTCCGAAACCAACGGCAAAAAGTCCTTCGAGTTACCTGGTGCCCGTCCCCACTATAACCCAGATCGTCCTGGTCAAGTTGAGCATATTTTCTTAGACTTAGTGCTTGATATTCCCAAACATAGCTTTCATGGTACTTGCAGTATCCGCCTTAACCCGGTACGCAGCGATATTGACAAATTGACTTTAGATGCTGTCAACTTAAAAATTAAATCCGTTAAAGTTGGTGAAACGGAACAGACTTTTGACTATGATGGCGAACAGTTAGAGGTACAGTTACAATCACCAACAACAGCAAATATTCCAATAACAATTGATATCGCCTACTCAGTCGAAAAACCCCAACGCGGCCTCTATTTTATCGGCCCAGATAAGCACTACCCCGATAAACCAGTTCAAGTTTGGACTCAAGGCGAAGATGAAGACTCCCGTTTCTGGTTTCCCTGTTTTGACTACCCCGGACAACTCGCTACATCAGAAATTCGAGTACAAGTTCCCAAGGAATTTTTAGCAATTTCCAACGGCGAATTAATCGACACAAAAACCCAAGGTAGCGATAAAATTTATCACTGGTCGCAGCAACAAGTTCACCCGACTTATTTAATGACTTTAGCAGTGGGAAATTTTGCGGAAATCAAAGACGAATGGAATGGCAAAGCCGTCACGTACTACGTCGAAAAAGGTCGCGAAGCCGATGGTCGGCGTAGCATGGGTAAAACGCCCAAAATGATTGAATATTTCTCTCGAACTTATGGCTATCCTTATCCATATCCTAAATACGCTCAAGTCTGTGTAGATGACTTCATTTTTGGCGGAATGGAGAATACTTCTACCACATTGCTAACAGATAGATGCTTGTTAGATGAACGTGCCGCCCTTGACAATCGTAACACAGAAAGTTTAGTTGCTCACGAACTTTGTCATCAATGGTTTGGCG
The DNA here is from genome assembly GCF_029167235.1 of Kamptonema sp. UHCC 0994. Taxonomy (GTDB): domain Bacteria; phylum Cyanobacteriota; class Cyanobacteriia; order Cyanobacteriales; family Microcoleaceae; genus Kamptonema. The sequence goes on from NZ_JARFTR010000112.1 coordinate 49,962, forward strand.
ACTTAGTAGTAATTAAACACTGGTCGCACGCTTGGATAAAAGAGGGAATGGCTTCTTATTCTGAGGTAATGTGGACGGAACACGAATATAGCAAAGATGATGCCGCTTACTACCTATTAATGGAAGCTCGTAACTATTTAGCTGAGGATAGTTCTCGCTACCGCCGCCCCATTGTTACTCATGTTTATCGTGAAGCAATTGAGCTTTATGACCGACATTTGTATGAAAAAGGTGCTTGCGTCTATCACATGATTCGGGCTGAGTTGGGAGATGAATTATTTCTGAAAGCTGTGCAGACTTTTGTACAGGATAACGCGCACAAAACTGTAGAAACCATTGACTTGCTAAGGGGAATAGAAAAAGCCACTGGCCGCAATCTTTTGTTTTTGTTTGACCAATACGTTTATCGCGGCGGTCATCCTGATTATAAGGTAAGTTATTCCTGGGATAATGACAGCAAGTTAGCGAAAGTTACGGTGACGCAAACACAAGTAAAAGAAGGTAAAAATAGCAATGGCAATGGTAATGGCAAAGATTTATTTGATTTAAAATTGCCCATTGGATTTGGCTACACCCAGCAGGAAGGTGAAACAACTAATTCATCAGTTAAAAGTTTCACAGTCCGCGTCCACGAACGAGAACAAAGTTTCTATTTCCCCTTAGAAACAAAACCAGCTTTTATTAGTTTTGATGCTGGTAATAACTTCTTAAAAACTGTTAGCTTGGAATATCCAGTTGGGGAATTAAAAGCACAGTTGAAATTTGACCCAGACCCAATTTCGCGGATTTATGCAGTCCATGCTTTAGCAAAAAAAGGAGGTTTAGAAGCAGTAAAAGCGCTATCAAAAGCTCTCAAGAACGATCCGTTTTGGGGCGTGCGGTTTGAAGTAGCTAATCAGTTGGTTGAGATTAAACTCGATCAGGCATTTGAAGGTTTAACAATTGGGTTGAAAGATAAAGATGCTCGCGTTCGGCGTGCTACTGTTGGTGCTCTTGGTAAAATTAAAACCCACGAGAGTTATAAACTGTTAAAATCGATAGTAGAAAAGGGCGATCCTAGCTACTATGTAGAAGCTGCTGCTGCTAGTGCTATTGGTGGAATTGCTGCAACAAATGCCGATGAAAAGCCATCAGATGAACAGGTAATTAAAGAGTTAAAATCTGTTCTGAAGGAACGGGAAGGTTGGAATGAGGTAGTACGATCTGGTGCGATCGCGGGTTTAGCGCAAATGAAGACTTCTGAAGATGCGTTAAATCTGATTTTGAAATATACTGCGGCTGGTACTCCTCAAGCTTTGCGCTTAGCGTCTATTCGCGCCATTGGTTCTATTTCTAGTGGTCAAACTCATGCTAACTTAGAGCGGATTTTGCAGCGGTTGGGAGAGCTTTCTAAGGAGACTTTTTTCCTGACGCAAGTAGCTGTAGCTGTGGCTTTAGGACAGATAGAAAATCGCAAAGCAATACGCATTTTGCGTGGTTTGGCTAATCAAACTCCTGATGGCCGGGTGCGTCGGATTGCTGAGGAAGCAATTCAAAAGGTACAGAAAAATGTAGGTTCTGATGAAGCTGTTAAACAGTTACGGGAGGAGTTCGATCAGGTGAAGAAAGACAATCAGGAATTGCGGAGTCGTTTGGAGAATTTGGAGGCGAAATCTAAAAAAGATTAGTTTTTAAACCCGGCGGTTGAAACCGCGTCTACACAGACAAAACCCGCCTGCGCGGGTTAAAATTCTACAGTCCCTCTTAACTCGGACATTGTTTGTAGATGCGCGATTTCAATCGCCTAATACTTATTGCTTATGAATCCAAAGCCACCCTTATTTATTCAACAATCAGCCGTTATTCCCTATCGCATTGTCGATGGGGAAATCGAAATCATGGTAATTACTTCTTCCACAGGGAAACGATGGGTAATACCGAAAGGATTAGTGGAACCTGACATGACTCCGCAAGACTCTGCTGCCAAAGAAGCTTGGGAAGAAGCCGGACTAATCGGTAATGTTTTACCTACTTTACTTGGCACTTACGAGTATCCGAAATGGGGAGGTATTTGTCGAGTTGATGTATTTTTATTACAAGTAGAAATAGTCTTAGAAAATTGGCCGGAAGCTAAAAAAAGAAAGCGAGAATGGGTAAGCCTTGCTAAGGCAGTAAAACGAGTTGAAGAAGTAGAACTTAAACGAATTATTACAAATTTAACGAGTATGTTATGAATTTTGTCAAGCCTTGGCGGAGAGAGCGCAGATTATAACTGACTGAACTATAGATATTCGAGCTCTGCTTAACCCTCTAAAACGGGGCAATCTCCATATATTCAATCCACCAAATGCAAAATACTATAAAAATTAAGGCGATCGTAACTCTATCTTATTGCAGATAAAACTCAAATATTAGATGTATCTAGCGGCCGAAGTAAAACCAGGTTAATTTGCCGACAATATATTTCAAAGCTATCAATAGTCTAGTTGGGAATCTCACTCCCAGCAAGTCAAGAATTGGCGAAAGCAGACGCAACTTACAGGAGGAATCGAGCCTTGTTTTTTCACAAAAAAGAACTAATGTATACGGTGAAGATTGACGAGCCGAACCCTCGTTTCGCCCAATTATTGCTAGAACAATTTGGGGGAGCTACCGGAGAACTAACGGCCGCTTTGCAATATTGGGTGCAGTCCTTTCACTGTGAAAATCCTGGGATTCGGGATATGCTTCAAGATATTGCACTTGAAGAGTTTAGCCATTTAGAAATGGTCGGCAAACTGATCGAAGCTCACACTCGAAAAGTCGATCAAACTGAAGCTTTCAAGAGTACGCTGTTTACAGTGCGCGGTATGGGCCCACACTTTTTAGACAGTCAAGGTCAATCTTGGACAGCATCTTATATCAATGAAGGTGGTGATGTTGTCCGCGATTTGCGTGCTGATATTGCTGCGGAAGCGGGAGCTCGTCAGACCTATGAAGCGTTAATTAAGTTGGCACCAGATGAAGGCACAAAAAATACCTTGGTATTTCTACTAACCCGCGAAATTTCTCATACCAAGATGTTTATGAATGCGCTCTCATCGATGGATAAGCTCACAGATCCAATGTTTGGAAATATCCAGCCGGATGAGACTGTAAATCTTTACTTCAATTTGTCTACTAATGGCAAAGATGAGCGAGGTTCTTGGAATTCTGAGCCTGATTTCCGCTATATTGCCGATCCTACTCCTAAAGGTTAAGTATAGGCGAAGGAAGAAGGAAGAAGGAAGTACGATTTTCTGTCATTGCGAGTGAAACGAAGCAATCCCAAACCGTAACCTTGCGATTGCTTCGTTTCACTCGCAATGACATACTTATGTATTTTCCCGGTTATCTACTTTTTAGCTGAGAATGATATCTCGAATTACCTGTGCAGTTGCCGGTGCTAATAATATGCCATTTCGATAATGTCCAGAAGCAATAATTACGCGATCGCAACCAGAAAGTTTACGAATAATTGGTGCTGGTTGTCCTTCTGGGCGGGGGCGCAATCCCGACCATTTCCTAATAATATTAGCTTCAGCTAAAACAGGACAAAAGGCAATTGCCTTTGCCATTACTTCATTTAACTTAACATCATCCGCTACAATTTCACCCTCATTTAGAGGAAACTCAACCGTCGCTCCAACCCAACATTCGCCCTTTCTTAAAGGGACGATATGAACATCATCGCAGGTAATTACTGGCTGAAAATTAGAACTAATCGAGGTATTTTCTAAGCGTAAATGTAACGCTTGGCCTAAGACGGGGCGAATATCGATAGACTGTTTTAAAGCTGCTGTTAAAGGAGTCGAACCTAAACCAGCCGCAATAATTAACCAGTCGCATTCTAAGTTTTCTGTTGGTGTTTGAATCTGATAGCTACCTGTAGGAGAAATCTTAATATCTAAAACAGTGCAATCGAATTCAAAATCAACTCCTTTTTGCTGAGCAGCATCAACTAAATCCAAAGTTAAAACAGTTGGATCTACTTGTCTATCTTGAGGGGAATAAATACCAGTAATAATCCTCTCTAAGTTTAGCTGAGGAAAGCGATCTCGCACTTTTTCTACATTCCAAATCTCTAAATTCCAACCTTGAGACTTGCGAGTTGCAACCAACTTTTCCCAATTACTTAAATCCTCTCCTTCCCGACAAAGCATAAAAATTCCGTCTCTATTAACAGGAATTTTTCGCCCAGTAATTGCCTCTAACTCTGGTATCAGGGTTTCATAACGCTTGATACTATTTTCTCTTAATTGCCAATTTCTGCCCTTAATTTTCTGACTAACAACACCCATTAATACACCGAGGGCGGCCCCGGTAGCAGCTTTTGCGGGTGTCTCTTTATCCAAAACTGTAATTTTTAGTTCGGGAAATTGGCTGAGTTCATAAGCAATTGTTGCCCCAATTACACCACAGCCAATAATTGTCACTCTACTCATTTCTATATCTCTATTCGGCGTAGAAATGATAACAGAGCATTGCTAACTTTTTCCGACCAATGTTCTTGAGGATAATGGGCGGCTCCTTCTAGTTTAACTAATTCTCCATTTGGTAGAGATTTAACTAAATTTTTTGCCTGGTCGATATTAATCCAGGGATCTCCTGTCCCCCAGAGAATTAAAGTTGGTCGCTTCCATTCTTTTAACCCAGTTTCAATTTCTGCCATTGACTCTGGTAACTGGAGATTTCGCACAGTTGCTAATAGCGATCGCCCCGCTTCGGAACTTTTCAAAAAGGGGCGACGATAGACATCTAAATCTTTATCAGATATGGGGTAACGACAGCCACTTTCTAGAGTTCTGTCAACTAAAAGGGGGTCTTGTACGATCATGTCGCCTACAAAAGGCAACCCCAATTGTTGAATTTTCCAAGGTAATCTTGATTCGATAGAAATGGGTGTATTGAGTATAGCTAAGCGCTCAATTTTATCGGGATGACGTAAGGCGTATTGGATACCGACGGAACCTAAAAATCCTTGAACAACTAAGTAAAGCCTGTCAATTTCTAGGGTTTCAATAAATTCGGCAAAGGCGGTAACAAAGGCATCGGGTGTATAAGCAAAGTCGAGTTTATCGGGTTTTGCTGATGAGCCAAAACCGATCCAATCTGGCGCGATCGCGCGAAATCCAAATGTTGCTAAATCTGGCATTATGGCAGTCCAGGTGTGGCTTTGAGAAGGCAATCCGTGCAGTAGCAAAACTGGCGGCAGATTGGATTCGTTAACCGGCTTTGCTTCGCGGTAAAACCATTCAAGATTTCCTACTTTAATTGTCTGTTTATCAAGTGACACTGTTTTTATTTCTTAGTAATAAACGACTTATTGATGACTAACATAATGCCGACTTCTGGGCGGTAAGTATACCGCCGAGACGGCGGCGTTACAAACTGTTTTGCGTCAGTTCTGTTAGTAATAAAAATGTAGGGCATGAATTACACGCCCTACAGGATTGATGTGGCCGCACTTAGAAATTCATTTCAGCAGCTTGCACTTTTTCGACTTGTTTCTTCTTCAGAACTAGCAAAATTTGAGCTAGCATGACAAGAGCAAAGAATGCAATCAGCCATTGAACGCGACCGGCACTTTGTAGGACAATTTCAACGTCTTTCTGACCGAATCCACCCACATTCGGGTTATTAGTCAAAGCTTGTGCTGCTTTCACTTCTTGCCCTTCAGCAACAATCAACTCAGGGCCAGCGGGAATTGTATCCACAACTGCTGCACCTTCTGCGGGTTGAATTGTTACTTCATAACCGCCATCTTCTGGTTGGGAAATCTTAGAAATTGTACCTGCAACAGAGGCGTTGAAAACAGCATTATTGGTTTTTTCGCCAGTTGGGTAAACCTGTCCGCGTCCGCGATTTCCGCCAACGTGAATTTGGTATTTACCGAAGTGAACGGATTTGTCAGTTGCTGGATTGGGAGACAAAACAGGGAACACTATTTCCTGATATTGTTCGCCAGGTAGTGGCCCGATGATGACGATATTTTCCTGGGTTTCGCTGTAAGGTTGGAAGTAAAGTTCGCCAACTTTTTCCTTCATTTCCTCTGGAATTCTTTCTGGAGGAGCAATCTTGAAACCTTCGGGTAACATCAGGACAGCGCCTACATTGAGGCCGCCTTTGCTGCCATCGCCTGTTACTTGCTGTACGTTAATGTCGTAAGGAATTTTGACAACGGCTTCAAAAACTGTATCTGGCAAAACAGACTGGGGAACTTCAACTTCCGTAGGTTTAGCGCCGAGGTGACAGTTAGAACAAACAATCCGCCCAGTTGCTTCGCGGGGTGTTGCGGGTGCGGTTTGTTGCGCCCAAAAGGGATAGGCGGATGCTGTTTGAGGTAGTGCGATGTCGCTGGTGATGAAAAATGCTAGGGTTGCGATCGCAACTAGCGTGGTCTTCGCGATCGCCCCAACAGTGCGGTGCAATATCGCTGATAAATCAATTTTTGGCATCAGAGTATTTCGATCTCAAAGGTCAAACAGTTTCGTAATTGGTAATTGGTAATTGGTAATTGGTAATTGGTAGTTGATAATTGGACAACAGACAAATAAAGACTTATGACCAATTTGACAGAGTACAAATAACCAATTGCCAAAACTCAATAATTAAGACCACCAAGGGGCTTCGCCAGTGCGGAAGTCTGTTTCTTTCCAAGGGGTAAAGGTCAGCTTATCATCTGCGACAGTAGCGTGAGCTAAGGCTAAAGATAATGGTGCAGGGCCGCGCACAACTTTCCCTTCGTTGTTGTATTGGGAACCGTGACAAGGACAAATAAATTTGTTCTCGCTGTTATTCCAAGGCACTACACAGCCTAAGTGGGTGCAGACTGCGTTGATTCCATATTCGGCAAGACTTTGTTCTTTGTCTACAATAATATAGGTGGGGTCGCCTTTTAGGCCTTGTGCTAAAACGCGATCGCCTACGGCGTGTTCTGCCAAAAACTTGCTGACAACGATATCATTACCCAGTTTGTCCTTAGCAGTTAAGCCACCGCCAGTACCACCGCTCGACGGCGGGATAAAATACTTGACAACAGGATAGAGTGCACCCAGTGCTACGCCCGTTACAGTTCCGAACGTGAGCAAATTCATAAATTGACGACGGCCCATATCAGGGACATCTGGATTGTGAGCAGAAATTTGAGCCATAACCTGCCTTTGCCGTGTTAAGTTACGTTTTTTTACAAACTATCTGTGAATCAGTATGTGCAGACAACAGGGATAATTGCGGTTAATCTGCTTTCAATAGGCATTAAGGCGAAAATTCCTTTGAAGAATAAGCCTTACAGCCTTGATTAGAGCATTATTACATTTTTTGAACTACGGATTTTACTGTTAAGAAATGTAAACTTAAGCGGTTAACTGAGGAGCAACCATGACGGGCCTGGATTTACGGCAGCTATTGCTAGATAAGTGGGGAAAATCCTACGATATCCAACTGCGGCGGACGCGGGGTAAGATTTTTGTGCAAGTCATGTGGAAATACCTGGAACAGGCTTCTTTTCCGATGGGGGAAGCGGATTATATTGAGCATTTAGATGCGATCGCGACTTACCTGCACGCTTGGGGTAGTACAGAACAAGTTAGAGAGTATATTGCCACAACTCGCGATCGCCCGCGTCTTGGTAAGGCCGTCAGCATCCCCCTTGACTTAGGCGAAAGAGCCTCTGAATGGTTGTTATAGCTAGGGTCTAGGGACTAGGGAGTAGTCCTGAGCATCGTAGTCCCTAGCTATATTTCTAGGAGATCGCTTTCTCTGTTAATTTAACTTTACCCAAAGCCATTTTGCGGCTCTCAAAAAGTTTCATAACTCCAGTTGCAATTGTCCCAACTACATCAGGGTCGCAATAAGATAGAAATTCTTCAGATCGCATATTACCAGCAAAGAAATCTTTAGCTTTCTTCAGCAGGTGTTCAATTTCAGCAAACCCAATGGATTTGATAATAAACGTAGCAACTGGAGAGTTTTTAATATCGTAACGTGATTCCTGATTGCGCCCTTTAGCTAACAGGTCTAGCACTTCTTTTTCCAGTTGGCTTTTCAATGGATGCGCTAGAGGTATTTCTGGTAAGAAGTTTTCTAAAGCAGATGTTGTAAATCCCGGCGTGGGTAATTCTCCCATCATAGTTGAAAGGGGGATGTCTCGCCCCAAGCGGTAAGAAAGGGCTTCGAGAATGGCAATTGTAATTAGTTTTGCACCTAAATAAAGCTTCGCCACTTCGATATTTTTTCTGGTTCTGGAAATTAAACCTAAGTAATTTTCATCAGTTGGTTCTCCCATAAAATGATGGAAAACCAGTTCGGGTTTGAGGAAGTTCATAAATCCTTCCATTTTTTGCAGAGACCTACGGTATCCGCCAACTGTGTAGGAATTAACATTACTCAGTTCGTGATTAGTTTCAGGCATGAGATTCCAGGTATTATCCAAAAAATCTGCCGAATTAGGATAGGCAAAATTTTCAACATCGCGGTTGCCCAATCTCACTGATTGCCTGACTACTTCGCAAGTTTCGGGGTCTGTCCAGCCAAGGTTAAACTGAATATTAGCGGTAATTAAGCGTTGATGCAGCAGTTCGCTGGCAGTCAAGCCAGAGGGTGAAATTGGTCGAAAGGGAATTGTCGCTTCGATGCAGGCTGCGATTTTGGCGATGATATTGGTAGGTAGGAAAGGCTCTAAACATTTTGCAGCCATGATCGCGCTCAAAAACTCATTTTGACCTGCGAAGGGTGAGAGAGTTTGTCCGGGAACAAACCCGAATATGACTGCTACTAACTCGTACATCAAGTCTTTAGTAATTTCATTTTCGTCTTTGATTACTAGCTGCGATCGCACCTCCTTAACAAAAGGACAAATATAGCTACTGATGTTAAAACCAACGCCCTGATCTACTTGAACGTAAACCATGTCGTGAAATAAAGCTGCCAATACCTCGACGGGATCTACTGACCCCCCAACCTCAAAAATGTGCTCTGACGTATGAAAATAACGCCAAGGGCCCCTCATAGTTTGAATAATCAGCTCGGCTGTATATTCAAGTCGATCTGGTTCTACTTGACCGCCTAGCTGTCTGATTGACGTTACCAAGCAATCTAAGCATCGTTTCTGCTCAGCTAAAAGCTCCATCGCGCACCTCCACTGCTTTCCCTGATTCCTCGGCTTGATTGCATACTATCAAAAGCGGTAGTTGAATGCCATCTGTGACTTAGTATCGTACATTACAGGAGATTTCACTCCTGCTAAATTTGTTGCATTTTCACTAAATTATTACACGGTAGCCTTCCCTTGGAGGGATGTACAAACTTCAGCGATCGCAGCATTATTAACTGAGAACTGAAAAATCTAGGAGATAGGTGGCGTGCAATTTGTATCTGACCCGCCAATTCCCGTTAAAATCGGCAAGATGAAAGAGCGGGTACGGTGGCAAGACAGATTAATTGTCCAGCGGGGTATCGATCAAACGCGGCTGGTTTTGGGCGATCGCTTCCCAGATAGTGAGGAGTTCTCATTTTTAGTCGCAGGAGACAGCGGATCGGGAAACCAGGGCGGGCATAACCCCCAGCGTCGGATTGCAAAAATCATGGCTGCCCGCCGCGATAGTTGCCGCTTCATCCTCCACACTGGAGATGTTGTTTATCTAGTAGGTTCCAGCGAGTATTACCAGCAAAATTTTATTCGCCCCTACCGCGAGTTTCTAGTTGGAGGCGAGACACCCTCCCGTATTGCCTATGACAAAATGTTATTTAATCTGCCGTTTCTGCCGGTTCCTGGCAATCACGATTACTATGACTTACCTCTGATTTACGGCATTCTCGCACAGAGTGCCTTACCGCTGCGCCGCCTGTTCCAGTCAAAATTAGATTTCGATGTTGGTTGGCACGGATCGCGCCAAGGTCATGCTTATGCTAAAGCATTTCTTGACTGTCTCCAAGCTTTTAACCTTCCAGGCCAACTCGATCGCCACTTAGATACTCACTACACTGCCCAAACTAACACTGGTCGTTGTTTGCACTACGAACCTGGACGCTTTACCCGTTTACCCAACCGTTATTATACTTTCCGCAGTGGGGGCATTGATTTTTTTGCTCTGGACTCGAATACTTTTAATGCGCCACTACCCCTACCAGCGACGGAGGCGGGAGACTCTTACCGCCGCGCTTTGGAAGCTCAAAGGCAGGATTTAGAGCAGGAAAAGTTGCAAATCTTGGAAACTTCGGCAACCTTGAATCGCGATCGCCCCGATGAGGCCGAACAGTTGGACGATTTCCGGGCCAAGTTAGCCCAAATTGATGAGCAAAGGTTAGACATTGACAAACACCTGACAGCGGACAAAACCACTGTAACTGACTCTGAACAGCTTAACTGGCTCAAAGAAAGACTGATTGCATCTTGGCAGAATCCAGATGTGCGAGGGCGGGTGATTTACTTGCATCACCCTCCCTATGTCACTGAGGCGACGAAGTGGAATCAAGGTCAAACTTTGGCAATTCGTTACCGCCTCCGCGAGGTATTTGATGCCGTAGCGGATGCAGTTGGGGATTTAGGGGGGCGGCGAGGCGTAGCGGATCTGATTCTCTCAGGTCACGCTCACTGTTTAGAATATATACGCACTGGGGACACTGGACACGCTGATTCTCACACAAATTGGCTGATTTGCGGAGGTAGCGGTCACAGTCTGCGCCGTCAGCGGGAGGAAGGGCCTGTGTTGGTGGAGGCCGTCGATCGGGCCCAGAGTTACCAGTTGGCGCGATCGCATCGGGGAAATCGGCCTGATAAGGGTACCATCCCCGTTGCCGAATCCCTGCTTTTTGTCGGCCGCAACGGTCAAGGTTCGCAAAAACGCCGTCCTTACTCGTTTTTGCAGATTGATGTTTTGGCCGGGAACCCGCCTAAATTTCTAGTCCGGCCTGCGATCGCTGAACGCTTTAGGAGACAGTGGGATTACAGTGAAGTTGAACCGTTTGTTATTTGATTTTTGGGACTGTTAACTGTTAACAGTTAACTGTTAACTGTTAACTGTTAACTGTTAATAGATTCTATTCCCTTCTTCCCGTTCTTTCGCCTAGCCCTGAGCATCGTAGCCCCTAGCCTCTAGCTATAGCAATTTAAAATCAACTAAAAATGAGTGAAAAACGTTCTGCCTGCCTAATCTTTAATCCCGTTGCCGGTCAAAGCGACCCCGATCAAGATTTGGCTAAAATTCGAGAACTTTTAGAGCCGGTTATTGACCTCGATATTCGCATGACCACTCTAGAAATAAGCGCGTCTCAACTTGCCCACGAAGCTATTGCTAGAGGTGCGGAAACTATTATTGCCTCTGGGGGTGACGGCACTTTGTCAGCCGTTGCAGCGGCGGTAGTGGGAAGTAATATCCCTTTGGGAATTATTTCGCGCGGAACTGCTAATGCTTTTGCCAATGCTTTAGAAATTCCCACTACGATAGAATCTGCCTGCGGAGTGATTTTAGGAGGAGTAACGCGCATAGTGGATGCAGCCATGTGCAATGGCAAAGAACCGATGGTTTTACTAGCAGGAATTGGCTTTGAAGCAGAAACTATAGAATTAGCGGATCGGGAGTCAAAAAATCGCTGGGGAATGTTGGCTTATATCTTATCTGGCATTAAACAGTTGAACAATATGGAGAGTTTTGATGTGCAAATTGAAACTGAAGATAAGATTATTAATGTTACTGCTGCTGCCGTAACGGTTGCTAATGCAGCACCGCCTACTTCTATTTTAGCTCAAGGGCCTGCGGGAATTATTGTCGATGATGGTTTGTTAGATATTACAGTGGTAGCACCTGAAAATGCAGCAGGCGCGATCGCACTTTCTTATCACTTATTGCAAAGTGCTTTGAGAGGTAGTGCTTCTGAACGAGATGACATTGGTTATTTGCGAGCAAAACAGGTTAAAATTACCACCGATCCGCCTCAAAAAGTTGTCTTAGATGGGGAACTGATGGGCAATACTCCGCTGTCAATTGAGTGCGTGCCAGGAGGATTAACGATTATTGTACCATTAGTTGAAAAAATTCCAGAGACTGAAAAGCTCTCTGGTTTACCGAATCTTACTGTTGAATTGAAGTCTCCAGAGGAATAGTAAATCGAGGGAAGAAGGAAGAAGGAAGAAGGAAGAAGGAAGAAGGAAGAGGAAAAACTTGCCTCTTCCTTCTTCCTTCGACTTAACTAAATTGCTGAGCATAAAAACGAGCATATCTATCGCCTTTTTCCAACAATTCCTCGTGAGTTCCTGATTCTACTATTTTGCCACCTTCTACTACTAAAATTCTTTCAGCCCGCCGCACAGTTGCCAAACGATGAGCGATAATAAAAACAGTACGCTCGCGCATCAACCTTTCCAAGGCTTCCTGGACTAAAGCTTCTGATTCCGAATCCAAAGCCGAGGTAGCCTCATCGAGGATCAGGATTCTGGGATTTAACAAAACTGCGCGTGCGATCGCAATTCTTTGTCGCTGTCCCCCCGATAAATTCACCCCCCTTTCCCCTACCCAAGTTTGATATCCATCGGGAAATTGACTGATAAACTGGTGAGCATTAGCAATTTTTGCCGCCGCCTCTACATCTTTCATTTCATAATAAGCTTGACCAAAAGCAATATTTTGGGCAATGCTACCAGAAAATAAGATTGTTTCTTGGGGTACAATTCCAATTTGTCGCCGCAAACTACCTAAAGTCACATTCTGAATATTAATATCGTCAATTAAAATCTCTCCAGCTTGGAGTTCGTAAAATCTGGGTAAGAGATTAACTAAAGTAGTTTTCCCCGCACCGGAAGGGCCAACGAGTGCAATCATTTCTCCGGGATGTACCAACAAATTTAAGTTTTGTATTACAGATTTTTCCGGTTGGTAAGAAAAAGTCACATTCCGATATTCAACTTTACCGTTAACTGGAAGAAGTTCGATCGCGCCCGGTTTTTCGACTACACTCGGCTGAATTTGTAAGAGTTCAAAAATGCGATCGCAAGATGCTTCTCCCTGTTTGAACTCACTATAATTGCTAGTTGTAATCGCAATTGGGTCAATTAAAAGCGCCACACCTGCGACATAACTGATAAAGGCTGTAGCCGTTAAATTGCCTTGAGAAATTTGCCAGCCACCTAAGAAAAATAACAGCAGTATACTCATGGCTTCTAAAAAGCCAACTATTACAAATTGGAGCGCTTTTACCCGTTCTGCTAAATATTTAGCACGGCGGTTTTGTTCCGCTTCCTGCACAAATCTAGCAATCTCATATTCCTCAGCAGCAAAGGCTTTTACCAGGCGAATACCGCTGAATACTTCAGTTAACATTGCCGATAAATCAGATATTCTATCTTGACTCCGACGGGAGTAAGTAAGTAACCTTTCACCAAACCAGCCAATTAATATCGCCATTACTGGGGCAATTATTAATGCAGCTAAAGTTAATTGCCAATTGAGATAAATCATATATCCCAGGACAACAATTAGCTGCAAAATGCAAGGTACAAACTGGTGAAAAAACTTGTTGATAACTTCGCCGATGCGGTCAATATCTTCAGTGAGACGATAGGATAAATCTCCAGTTTTAGATGTTTCAAAGTAGCTGAGATTAAGTTGCTGCAAATGTGTATAAACTTGCTTGCGAATGTTTAAAGCAATAGTCAATGCAGCTTTTGCCATCAACGTATCTTGTCCGTATTGAACAGTACCGCGAATTAAGAAAATGACGGCACTTAGACCAGCAATTTGAGCGAATCCTTTTAAATCCCCTTCGCCAATAAATTTTGCTGTTTGGCCAATTAGCCACGCGATAATCGGCCAGAAAACGGTAAATGCTAAGGTACAAGCTAATGCCTTAGCAATAGTTTGCTGTTGTGGACGGAGATAAGGGAGTATTTGCCAGTAATTAGACCGAGTTTTCAAGATGTTTTGCGCCTACAATTGCTTTAAAAAATATGTCAACTAAACTATATTATCAATGTGGGTTTCATTGGTAAAGCATCTTTAATCGCTACCTTGTCATGGCAGCCAGCAAGGGTGAAATCCTCGCAAAGGTAGTTCTTGAGGCTGTAATTCGCCACCATTATAAGGCTGGTTTTGATTCAGACCCAACAGCATTATACTAGAAGTTGCGATCGCTGTTCCTAAATTTGTTCTTAAATCTCCTATTTTCGGCTCTTCATTCTTCTCAACCACCCGATCGAATAGCAAGGCAGTCCCATCTGGTGATAAGCTAATTACTGTTTCCCACCGATCGGGTAAAACCGATAGCACTGATATTTTAAATGTTGTTAGGTCAATAGCCTCAAGATTTAGCTGTTCAGAGTATTCTTTCTTCCCTGGTTTGGGTCTAGTTACCAAGCAGTAGAGAAAGGCTACCGCAGCATTAAACTTACAGTTTAAAATTTGCCCCTGGGTGCTTACTAACTCTTGCTTTTTCCCTTGATTTGTTACTAAGAATAGCGATGGTGTTGCATCACTATTAAATTTTATCATTGCCGATTTTCTGCCGTCAATACTAATATCAAGGACTCTCCTAAAAGAAGGGATAAAATCTAGAGGTTTTGCATTTTTAGTAAGCGGTAAAATATCGATACCTTCCGTTTGCGGATTCAAAATAGATGTACTATCTGGGGTTATTAAAAAATCTCCGGCTGGTCTATTTGTCAGTTGTTGGGGTGCGATATTAGAGCGCAGCAACCACAAGCCAGTATCTCCTAAATTGTTTCTATTGATTCGCTGAACTACAATTGCTTTGCCATCAGAGGATAAGTCAAATTTTAGATTTTGATAAATTTTACTATCTAAAATTAGGTCAATCTTACTGGTTTCTGCCGTTGGTTCTGATTGCAGAGAAAGCCTGCCAGTATTAACAGCATATAAACTTTGTTCTAACAAACCACGCTTATTATTTGACCATTCGGCAGCAGAAAATAAAATCCGATCGCCTATAGGATAAGGTTTAAAGTTTTTAACTACTAAATTTTTAGGAGTCAGGATTTTTTTTTGTTTGACAGTAAGATTATATAAAATTAATCTTCCTTTTTCTTCTCCCTCTACACCTATATAAACAAAAGCTCTATCTGGAGTGCGAAACTTACCAACAAACGCCTGAATAGGATTACCGAATTTTTCCTTGCCTATACTAGATATTGCTTTATCTAATTTTATTTGATAAGTTGTTTCATAGCGAACAGGAGTTGTTAAGGTATAAACTAATCGTTTGCCAACCCAGCTAATTTTTCCTGGTAATGGCGGCTCAATTTGCAAATTTGCTTCTACACTATCCCGATCCATTGGTCGGCTAAAAGTGAGAATAAAAGCGGTATCTACAGATCCTACAACTTTGTTTTGCCAACTAAAATCTCGGACTCTTGGGCGAGTGCGATCGCCAGTAAGCATCAATAATCCAATTAGTAGATTTAGCAATAGTATAAGAGAGAGAGCAAGACGGTCAATAGGCTGCAATTGTTTTAGTTTTGATATCATATTATCGCAAAAACGAAGGGCGAGATCGACTTAATAGTTTTATAGATTTATTTATATTTAAAGCCGTTTGTAACTGTTAGAAACTTTAATCAATTCTATCTGTAACGCCGCCCTCTGGGCGGTTTCTTTAACG
>NZ_JARFTR010000132.1 GCF_029167235.1 Kamptonema sp. UHCC 0994
TGCGAAATCTCCTGAATACAAGCTGATAGGCGCAATTGTTCTTCGGGAGTTATGCTCATTTTTTTACCTTCGGTAGTCTCTTTATTGTATCTGCTGCCAGTCTTTTTGCAAAATCGGGATGCTCCCTATGTCTACTTATAGCGAGGTACTGAGTCAGGCTCAAAATCTCACTCTTGAAGAGCAACAGCAACTTTTAGAAGTATTGTCAGCATTGATTCGCCAGCGGGTAACAACCCAGACTCAGGGTAGTAGTGAAAAATTGCTTAGTAACAATTTAAAGAGATGGCGCGGTTTTTTGCCGTATCGTGTGGATGCTTTGGAATTCCAGTTGCAACTTAGAAAATAAAATTGCTATAATTTATTGAGAATTCCACAGATTAGGAGATGAATATGCAAGTCAAAGACATGACTGTTGAACAACTGCGAGACTTGATTCAGCATACCGTTGAACAGTGCTTAGAAGAATATTTGGGCGATCCTGATGCAGGTTTAGAAGTTAAGAAAGAAGTCAAGCAGAAATTGTTAGAGTCAATGCAGCGCAAACAAGTAAGAGAAAGCAGCATTGAAGTGGGGAATTTTATCAAAAACTAGGCATAAAATCGTAATGAGTTATTCGGTTGAGTTGACACCAGAAGCTTTGGTTAACCAAGAAAAATTGACTCAGCCTGTGCAGCAGCGTATAGGCAATAAAATCAATTGGTTAGCTGAAAACTTTGAACAAATTACTCCTATGCCTTTGTCGGCTAATCTGGCAGGTTTCTTTAAGTTAAGAGTGGGAGATTATCGGGTGATTTATTCTTTTGATGATGATTTAAGGGTTATTACTATTCACCAGATTGGACACCGAAGAGAAATTTATGATTAACTGAAGGGCGATGCCTGCGGCTGGCTACGCCTACGCACGTTGGAGAAGAGAGGCGCGATCGGTTTTCCTCCCTGCTTCTTAGATAGTTCCTTTTAAAACTCTACTACTAACTTTTAATTCCTTGGCTACGCATCCACTCAGCTAAACGCTCTAACTGCTGCCTTAAAAAGCTCTTGATGACTGGTTGCCTCTTCACATAGTTAGCGATGCTAGGGCTGATATTATAGTATAGGCTGACTAAACCTTGACCAACAGGATTGGTTAAAAGTTTTTTGTCGCGGAAATTGCGAAATGTTTCGATGTCTGGGTGTGTGGAAGTGGAATAAGCTGCTGTGGCGATGAAGCAAGAGCTACTAGAGCTACTAGAACTACTAATACTAACTCCTCTGGATGATAAAAGACATTTGCTATAGGAGCAACATTTATCAAAGTTTGAACACAGTTCTCTGAATATTGGATCATCTGAATTCTCAATGAATTGAGATGGGTTTTTAAATTCGGCTCTAAATTCAGCTAGTAGGGAAGCGTCTTCATCTGATAATTCTATTAATTTACTTATATTTTTATAGGCAATAAATTCATCAACCTTTAATTTATCTTCGTATTTACCAAGAGTTTTTATTATTTCGATCAAATTTTCTACGAATATAAAGTGCTTATGAATTTCCTTGAGTTCACCATAACAAATCTCGATTTGTTTTACTAAGTCAAAAAGCAAAAAAAGTAGAGTAATTTCATCTTCCAGCAAAACTTCAGAATCCTCGTATGTAGCAAGATTAGATATAAACATACCTAAAGCAAAATTATATTCTTTGAGAGCCTTATCATAGTATCCAGCTTGTTGATATTGTTTGCCTTCTGTTGTCGCTATTACGGATTGATTAATACCATATGCTTCCATTATATTGTACATATTTACACTCCTATTTAAAATTATTAATGATACTGAGATGAAACATCGCCCCCTACACCCTCTCCCATCATTCCCACTACCGGATAGTAGATTCGATGGTGCGATCGCCTAACCTTTAGCCTTTCGTATAAATGTTGGCGATCGCAACTTTTCTCAATCAATCCTTAGAGTAGATTCGAGAGAGCGATCGCAACTCCCTGATGATTTACAAAGTCCAACCTTTACCGCGACATTTAGGACAATCAACCTCTCGTTTTGCATCTTCGTAAGTTATCTTTCCTGTCCCATTGCATTTTTGGCAGACTCTCTCCATTTCTTCCTTAGATTTTGGTTGACTTGGTGGTTTTTCATTAGCCATAATTTCACTCCTTTTGCATTCAATATCTAGTTTTACTTAACCGTGATACCGTTCCCATTTTTTCAAGACTTCATCCCAGGATTCGCCCTGAGATTTTAACCAAGTGACAGTTGGTTTTCCACACTTGATACATGGATCGCCTTCGCGAGGATCTTGAGTTCTCTCGCAACTACCACAGACATAATTATCAGCGTCTGGGTCAGCTTGATATGATGCCGTTCTTGGGTAACTCATTTAACCTTTCCTCACTTCTTTAGGGTGTTAACTATTAAGTGTATATTCCAGAAAGCATTTGTTTGGGTATCCTAAGTCATTGGCTACCAACGATCCTTTTCACCGTCTTTATATTCACTATGACGTTTAGGGAATCTTTCTTTAGCCCTGGTAAGAATTTCTTGATAGCCAAGATAATCCTCTTTCAGTAGGTCATGTAGTTCTTTTCTTTCATTTTTTGTTAAGTGTAAATCCTTAACTACGTTATCTACATCTTTGTTTGCTGATTGTTGATTTTGTTTGCCTCTTCCTTCTTCTAGTGGCTTGTTAGACATTTATATTTACCTTACTTACTCACCTAAACGTCAGTGTAGTACAATGATGACTCAAGTAATGTCTGCACTTTTTCCAGACAACCAGATCGGAAAGATCGGAAAAAATGTCGGAAATGTCGGAAAGATCGGATATAATTGGGCAAACTCCACCCAATCGCTGACCTATGGACATCGCAGCAGTCTTAAAACTCGCAGACGAACTAATCTTCGCCAAGACGGGAGAACACCTAGACTATCTGCAAAAGGCTATCCTTGAAGGGACATTCCAAGGTCAAACATACTTGAAAATTGCCGAAGCAACTCACTCCAGTGAAGGTCATCTCAGGGATATCGGTTCGGAGTTATGGAAAATACTTTCAGAGGGATTCGGAGAAAATATTACTAAAAGAAATTTTAGAGCAATATTAGAAAAAGCCAAATTTTACACTAATTTTTCATCAGCTATTGGCAGAGATCATGTAACGGTTAATAACGTCAACATTTGCCCAAAAAAAACGCGAGCGCCCTCATCTCCCCAAAACTCCCAAGAAACCCCAACCCAACCCCACATCGACTTAGGCGACGCACCCGAAATCTTCAACTTCTACGATCGCACTCCCCAACTCACCACCCTCGAAACCTGGATATTACAAGATCGATCTCGTCTCATCGCACTTCTGGGAATCAGCGGAATAGGCAAAACCACCCTTGCACTCCGACTAATAGAACAAATCAAAACTAACTTTGATTACGTAATTTATCGCAGTCTTCGCTTTTCCCCCACCCTCAATACAACACTCACTAATCTTTTACAAATCTTCTCCGACAAAACAGACATTCCGCAAAACATCGAAACCCAAATTTCCCAACTCCTAGACAACCTCCGAAAGTATCGCTGTCTGATTATCCTCGACGACGTACAGATGCTTTTTAGCACCGGACAACTAGCGGGACAATATAAAACTGGATATGAAGATTATCAGCAATTTTTTAAACTAATCGCCGAAGTTTGTCACCACACTTGCTTAATCTTGATTAGTTGGGAAAAAACCAGAGAAATTGCTAAATTAGAAAGAGTAAATAACTACGTACAGTCCTTAGTCTTGGGTAGCTTAGGAACCGCCGCCAAAGAAATTCTCAAACAGCAAAACTTATCAGATGAGGATGATTGGGAAACTTTGATTAATACTTATCAAGGCAATCCTCTCTGGTTAGAGTTAACCATCACGATCGTACAAGATTTATTTGGTGGAAGCGTCTCCGAGTTTTTGCAATGCGACACTGCGATCTTAAGCGAATCTCTGCAAGCACAATTAGACCAACAATTCCAGCGTCTAACCCAGTCGGAAATGGCAATAATGATGCAGTTGGCTGAGGAAAATGAACCCGTTGCTTTGCCGCAAATTATCAAGACAGTACAGTTATCGACCTCAGACTTATTAAATGCTATGCAATCCTTGGGGATGCGGTTATTTCTGGATGCAGAAGAACAGGGTAAAACCACATTTTTTAGTCTCAATCCAGTTATGAAACAATATGTTAAAAATCGGATCATTAAATAGGTAATCTTCAGATGATGACATAATTAACGAATATACGATCAAATTGAAGTGTAACTTAACTTGACGGGTAAACAGAAATAACTTTGCCAAAACATTTGACATAAACAGCCCAAAATGTGAGATAAATATCTTGGCACTGCTAAAAAAAGTCCTATGCCCGCATCTCCCGCCTATATTGAAATCCGCAAAGGCAGCGATCCAATATCGAAATTCTCATTTAACAGCGATGTAATTACCATAGGCCGCGCTACCGACAATCATCTCATCCTCAACGAGCCCTTGATTTCGCGCCATCACGCCCAAATAGTCTGGCAAGGCGATCGCTACCTTCTCACCGACCTCAACAGCACAGATGGCCTCCGCCTCAACAACCTCCAACTCAAACCCAGTAAACCTCACCCCCTCGCAGACGGCGATACAATCCGCATTGGCGGCATCGAATTGCGCTTCAAAATGGCCGCCCGTATTGCCGCAATACCTGTCGTTGCTAACCAAGTAGAAGCAGCTACAGTCGCGGCGAAAATGGGAGAACAAACAGTATTTACTGCCCATTTAGACTTGCGAGGCAGACAGGCGCTAACCATCGGGCGAGATACCAAAAACGATATCCCCCTCAACCATCCAGCCTTATCGCGCTTTCACGCCCGGATCGAACGGCGTAACGGTTCAGTTGTAATTAAAGATTTGACTTCCACCAATGGCACTTATGTCAATGGTAAGGAAGTTATGGGCGATCGCATCCTCAAAGTCAACGATAACATCCGCATCGGCCCCTATCGCTTCGTCTTAAATATCGACGAAACCCTTGTCGGCTATAGCGAAGAAGGCAACCTGCGCCTCGATGCCGTCAACTTAACAAAAATCGTCGGCAAAGGTATCAAAATCTTAGATGAAATCTCCCTGACAATTCACGCCCGCGAATTTATCGTTATCGCTGGAGTTAGCGGCGGCGGTAAATCTACCCTTCTTGATGCCCTCAACGGCTTTCGGCCCGCTACCAGCGGCGAAGTTTTAATTAATGGCGTTAACCTCTACAAAAATTTCAACGCCTACCGCAATGACCTCGGTTATGTCCCCCAAAAAGACATTATTCACACCGAATTAACAGTATATCAAGCCCTCGATTACGCCGCAAAATTGCGGATGCCTGCTGATACAACTAAAGCCGAACGTAAAAAAAGAATCGGCGAAGTTATTAAAGATTTAAACTTAATTGGTCGTGAAAACGTACAAGTTAAAGCCCTCAGCGGCGGCCAACTTAAACGAGTTTCAATGGGTGTAGAACTCCTCACAAAACCCAGCCTATTTTTCCTAGATGAAGCCACATCAGGACTCGACCCCGGCACAGAAAGCGAGATTATGCAATTATTGCGAAAGCTGGCCGATTCTGGTCGCACAATTTTGCTGATCACTCATGCGACTGAGAACGTTATTCTGTGCGACTTAGTAGTATTTATGGCCAAGGGTGGCAAAGTCGCTTACTTCGGGCCGCCAAACGAAGCGCCTCAATACTTTGGCGTGCAGAAATTCAATGAAATTTACCGCAAAGTCGAACACGAAAACTCGCCGGAATATTGGCAGGAACGCTATCTCAGTTCACCACAATATCAAAAATACGTGCGCGATCGCCAGCGGACATTACCCACACCCACACCCGCCCCACCCCAGCAACGCCCCGCCAAGCAACAGCCACCCAATAGAGGTAGGCGAGTAGCGGCGGTGAGGGAATTTGGAATTTTATCGCAGCGCAATATTGCTATTTTACTTCAGGATAAAGCAGGTTTATTTTTGATGCTGGCGATCGCGCCAATTTTAGGATTGCTGGATTTTGTTACCTGGAAACGCGGCATATTTGACGTAGAAAAAGGCGATGCAGGTCAGGCAATTACGATGCTATTTGTCACCGCTTTAATTGCTGTCATGGTCGGCAGTTTAGGCACAATGCGGGAAATAGTTAAAGAAATAGATATCTATCTCCGCGAACGGATGATCGGTCTGCAAATTATTCCCTATATCTTATCAAAAGTTTGGGTAGGCGTACTTTTAGCTTTGTATCAAGCGGGGATTTTCTTACTATTTAAGAAACTAGCCGTAGATATTCCCGGTGGCAATGAAGTTTTAGGCGCAATGTACTTAACGTTAGTGCTTGCCACCATTGCCGGTATGATGATGGGGCTTTTAGTTTCAGCTATTTCGCCTAATCAAAATATCGCGCCTTTGTTAACAATTATCTTTTTAGTTCCACAAATTACCTTTGGTGGTGGAATGTTATCTATAGATGCCTTGGGAGCACCAGGCCGCATTGTTAACCAGGTAACAATTACAAAATGGTCTTTCGAGTCTTTAGTAACGCTAACAAGTTTAGGGCGGAATGTGGCTGAGGATTCCTGTTGGGAATTGCCAGAAAGTGAGCGAAATAAATTAACGCAAGATCAGAAAAAACAGCAGTGTCAGTGTTTAGGAGAAAACCTTTTCAAAAAGTGCCAATTCCCCGGAATTAAGGGTAAATATGACGCTGTTATAGATAGGATAGAACCAGGAAAGCCGGAAGACCCAGGTAAAGCACCGAGTGACCTTCGCGAGTTAGATAACTATGAGCAAAAGGTTGATAAGTATAAATCAGAGATTGATACTTGGCAAAAAGATTACAGCGAATGGAAGGGGAAATATGAGGGAACTATCAAGGGTGGAGAAGCCTTGATTGAGAACTTTTACAACAAATATGGTAAAATGTTCAAGGTGAATGTAACTCTATATTGGGGCATTTTGGTTTTGCAAATGCTGATTATGTTTGCTCTAATTTTCTTTGTACAGAAACGCAAAGATATTGTCTAGAATTTGGTAATGGGTATGGGTAATTGCTAATCCCCATCTCCCCCATCCCTCTTCCTAGTTGCCCTCACTAATTCGCCGCAAATTCAAAACATCACTCATTTTTTTAATTTGCATAGAAGTGCGTTCAAGCTGTTCTTTATCCTGAATATCAACACACAAATCAATCAAAGCAGGTAAACCCGGATAAGTCTTCACACTCGCACTGCGAACGTTTACATGATTGTCCTTTAAATGAGATAAAACATCATTTAGCACACCCACGCGATCCAGAACTTCAATTTGAATATTCACGGGGTAAGTATTAAGACGACCGCCGTTCCGATTGGTAGGATTCCAACTAACAGGTACTAACCGATCCCCAGGAACATTTTCTGTATTAGAACAGCCTTGGCGGTGAATTGAAATTCCGCGATTTTTAGTCACAATGCCAATAATTACTTCTCCTGGGATCGGAGTGCAACAACCGGCCAAATGATACAATAAACCCTCAACTCCTGCAATCGGTGATTTACTCGGAGATGAACTCGGCATCGACCGTGCAGGTGCTACTATCGGCACAGTTAAAACATCAGGAACTACCTCGACTTTTTGCTGTACTAAATCTCGCAGCCGATTTACTACTAGATTTAGTGTCACTTCACCGTAGCCCAAACCAGCTAGCAAATCTTCTACACTGTGGTAATTGAAGCGTAGCGCCACAGATTGCATGGGTTCAGATTTTAGTAAAGATTCAAAGCCATTTTTGCCCAGTTCCTTTTCCAATAATTCTCGGCCGCGTGCCACATTTTCATCGCGATGCGATCGCTTATACCACTGACGAATCCGGTTTTTTGCGCCGCTGGTTTTGACAAAATTCAGCCAGTCCAAACTCGGATGACCATTTTTCTGAGTTAGGATTTCCACAATATCGCCATTCTTTAAAAGCGAGTCCAGCGTCACCATTCGCCCGTTCACTCGCGCACCAGTACAGTGATTCCCAACTTCCGTATGAATGCGGTAAGCAAAATCTACAGGCGTTGCATCTTTTGTCAGCGCCACGACATCGCCTTGGGGCGTAAATACGTAGATATCTTCATCAAATAAATTATCTTTAATGCTCTCTAAATATTCTTCAGCATCCTTAAGATCGCTTTGCCATTCCAGCAGTTGCCGCAACCAGGTAAACTTTTCGTCATCTCCTGTGACCTTAAGATTGCTGGAACCGCCACTTTCTTTATATTTCCAGTGGGCGGCGATCCCGTAATCTGCAATATGGTGCATTTCCACTGTACGGATTTGCACTTCAATGGGGCGGCCGCTATTGCCAATCACGCCCGTATGCAAAGACTGATAGCGATTTGGTTTCGGTAAGCCGATATAGTCCTTGAAGCGACCGGGGATCGGACAGAAAGCATCGTGCGCGATCGCCAAAGCCCGATAACACTCATCCTTACTTTCTACAATAATCCGCACCGCCGCAATATCGTAGACCTGGTTAAACCCCTTCTGTCGCCGCTGCATCTTCTGGTAAATCCCATACAGGTGTTTTGGGCGGCCGCTAACTTCGTAGCACTTAATCCCCACACTATCAAGCCGATTCCGCAGAATGTCCGTCACCTCCGCCAGTTGCGCTTCCCGGTCAGTCCGCTTCTGATCCACCAAATCCTTAATTTCGCAATAAGCTTCCGGTTCCAGGTATTTAAACGCCAAATCCTCCAATTCCCACTTAAAGCGACCAATACCCAAGCGATTCGCCAAAGGCGCAAAGATTTCCCGCGTTTCCAAAGCAATACTACGGCGTTTCTCGTCTGAGAGATGTTCCAGCGTTCGCATATTATGCAGCCTGTCCGCCAACTTCACCACAATCACCCGAATATCCTTGGCCATTGCCAAAAACATCCGCCGAAAATTCTCAGCTTGGCGTTCCGTCTTGCTAGAAAAATTAAACTTAGAAAGCTTCGTCACCCCCTCCACCAACTGTCGCACCTCAGCGCCGAACCGCAGTTCTATATCCTCAAGCGTGACATCAGTATCCTCAACGATATCGTGGAGGAAGCCAGCCGCAACCATCGCGCTATTGCCGCCTAAATACCGCAGCATCCCGGCTACGGCCACAGGATGGCAGATGTAGGGCTCACCAGATTTGCGATACTGACCCTCGTGGAGCTCGTTGGCAAATTTAAAGGCCCGACAAATTAAAGCATTATCCGTCGAACAAGTCGCGATCGCTCCCGACGACTGACCATCGGCATCCCCATTGAGACATTCTTGTAACCAATCAGGAATGTTACAGTCAGTTGAGATTGATGGAATCAGAGTATTGGCATTCATAGGAGTCAGGGTTTAAAAGTTATAAATAGATAGTGCGACAGAAGTCGCTTTCCGGTGGAACAGCAAAATTTCTGTATCTAGGTATACTAAGCTAAAATTGACACCTAATAGTTAATCTGAAAAAGATCCTGTATTTTTCTGTCAACTATAGCTATCTAAATTGAGAAGAACCACCCTCGTAGGGAGGAAAAAATCTGATTTTGGGCAAATACTCTGGTTAGTTGCCCTTGCCTTGTAGAATTAAGAACGTTTTGGGAGTATCAAGTACAGCGATCGCTACTTAGCCTGAAAGCAGACAAAGCTTAGCTAAAAGCCCAGACAGACCATCTACCTTAATTATAGATATAAATTTCTTTACATTTGTTATGTTGTCCAAAAATCGCCCCCAGCACTACCAGCAATTCAAGCAAGTTCTCCAAGAGCTGCAAAGCGTTGCTACACAGGCTAATCTAGATCGGACAGCGCTCTTGGCAACTTTTGGAGAAGTGCAGCAATTTTTCGCAGGGCAAATCATGGGTTCAGACAGCGACGGGCTAGATCCGCCAGAAACACCGTTAGAGCAGTCATACCTGACAGAAATGCACAAGCAATTGCGCTTGTTGGGGATGGATATAACATTTTTGCAAGCGTCGCGGGTACTGGCGACAGCCCAGACGAGACAAACAGCAGCAAGCGATCGCATTCAGACCCTAATTGGCTACTGCGATGCCCTCCTGCAAAAGTGTACAGAATAAATAGGCTGCCGCGATCGCAGCCAAAGTATAAACCAGAAATAGGAATTATCGAGCCAAGGAGAAAACAGCCGTGCAATGTCCAAAATGTAAGCATCCGCAGTTAGAGGAAGGAATGTTAAACGACCACCTAGCAGTGAAGTGGTGTCCTAACTGCTACGGCATCTGGATACCCTCCAAAGAATATCAAGGTTGGCAAGAATATCAGCGTCAATGGCCGAGCAAATCCCAGCCAAAAGGGAATGTCAGCCCCGACTTTGCGCCCTCACCCTATGACTCCAAAGCTGCAATGTGTCCAGACGACGGACAATATCTATCGCGAGCCCGAATTCCCTTCACCAAAACCCCCGTTTATGTAGAACGTTGTAGCGTTTGCGGTGGCATTTGGTGCGACAGCGGTGAATGGGAAACTCTGGAAAGTATGGGACTCCACGCCCAAATTGAGCAGATGTTTTCTAGCACCTGGCAAGCAAAAGCTCGCCAGCAAGAGCTTGCCGAAAGAGAACGCCAAGGCATAGTTGATAAACTAGGGGAAGAATTATCTCAATATGTCTTTGCACTAGCAGAAGTTTTGGAAGATCATCCGAATGGAGATTTTGCAGCTTCCTACATCTTGCGAAGATTTGAAAGTAAGCGCAAAGGTCTTCCGGCTAAATAGTTAACTGTTAACTGTTAACTGTTAACTGTTAACTGTTAACTGTTAACAAAGAGTTGAGTTTTATGCCTCAACAAAACCTAATATCAGCGTTGTCATTGCGTTGGCGTAGCCTGCGCGTAGCGCTTACGAAGTGAAGCAATCTTTCCCGTCATTGCGAACACAGTGAAGCAATCTTTCCCGTCATTGCGAACACAGTGAAGCAATCTTTCCCGTCATTGCGAACACAGTGAAGCAATCTCTTACCCTAGATTTCACGTAGAGACTGCGTAAGTCGCGTAATTGCTAATTGCTAATCCCTCCCTCTCTTCCCTATCTCCTATCTTCAGTTATGACTAATTCCCTGTTTTGTGTCGAAAATTTGCGGGTAGCTTATCCAGAGCGAAATCAACAATCTAGTTGGGCAATTGATGACGTATCGATGATGCTGGAATCTGGGGAAAAATTGGGATTAGTTGGGGAATCTGGGTGCGGTAAGTCAACGTTAGGACGTGCGACGATGCGGCTTTTGCCCAAGTCTACACAAATTCAGGGTCGAGTTACCTTTTCCGGGGAATCTGTGTTTGATATGAACCCCGAACAGCTTAGACGGTTTCGCGGCGAAGCGGTATCATTAGTTTTTCAAGATCCGATGACTCGCCTCGATCCTTTGATGACAATTGGGGAACATTGTATTGAAACTCTCAAAGCTCACGAACCGAAATTATCGCGATCGCAAGCCAAAGATCGAGCCATAGAAACTCTAGATGCAGTGAAAATTCCAGCTTCTCGCTGGTCGCAATATCCCCATGAATTTAGCGGCGGAATGCGACAACGGGTAGCGATCGCCTTAGCTGTTCTTCTCAATCCTAAGCTAATTGTTGCGGATGAACCGACTACAAGTTTAGACGTAACAGTAGCCGCTCAAATTTTAAAAGAATTAACGCGGCTTTGTGAAGAGCGGGGGACATCGATATTGTTAATTTCCCACGATTTGGCGATGGTGGGCGAATATTGCGATCGCATTGCTGTGATGTACAACGGCAAAATAGTAGAAACTGGCCCCGTTGAGTCTGTCTTCCAAAATCCCCAACATGAATATACGCGATCGCTGCTTAAAGCAGCTTTGCACATTCAAAAGGAGCAGGAGAGCGGGGGAGAGGG
>NZ_JARFTR010000059.1 GCF_029167235.1 Kamptonema sp. UHCC 0994
TACCGCCAAGATGGCGGCGTTACGGATACTTTTTGACTAATTCCGATGGGTTAATAAATGACAGAAATTTTTATACTGGCAAAAATCAAATGGTGTCAATTTCTAATCAACTCCGTTACGGTTTAGTTGCCTTTGTTGTCTCCAGACTCTCTACCTGGTAAGACGATATTTACTGTATCAATCCCAATCACTTTTTAAAAGCTCTTTCTCTTTTTTTCTTCTTCCTTCTTCCTTCTTCTTCCCATGTCACAAAATCTTTCTGATATGCAAAGCTTACTAGAGCAGGCAATCGATCGCAACCCCTTACTAATGGCTCCGTGTACTCCTGTTACGGAGGCTATTGCAGCCATGAGTCAGTCTCGTGCTAGCTATACATTGATAGTAGAAGAAAATAAATTACTTGGGATTTTCACAGAGCGTGATGTAGTAAAACTTACTGCTAGCAAAACTGCGTTAGAAGGAGTCGCTATCTCCGAAGTGATGACGCAACATTTGATTACTATCAGCCTTGCAGAAGCTCGCGATATTTACTCAGTATTAGCCATATTTCGCTCTTCTAAAATTCGTCACCTACCCATCATAGGCGAAGAAGGAAAGACGATTGGTGTTGTCACCCCCGATAGTTTGCGACAAGTCCTAAAACCCACCGATTTGCTGCAAATGGGGCGCGTAGGAGAAATTATGACAACGGAAGTAATTACTGCCCCTGCAAATTCTTCAGTTTTTGAAGTTGCCCAGCAGATGGCAGCCAACAGAAAAAGCTGTGTAGTTATTTGTCAATCTTTCGGTTATTTAGAAGCAATTGCTAATAGTAAACCGCTCAAACCTATTGGGATTATTACCGAAAGAGATATTGTTAACTTCACAGCAAGTGGACTCGATATCGCCCATATTCTAGCAGAAGAATTAATGAGTTTTCCCCTGCTACCAGTACAGAAAAATAGCACTTTGTGGGACACACATGAGATGATGGAAAATCACAAAATTAGACGGTTGGTGGTAGTAGATAAAAGTGGATATTTAGTTGGAATTATTACACAATCTACCCTATTGTATGCCATAGATCCAGTCGAAATGTATGCCACTGTGGAAATTTTGCAGCAAACCATCGCCGAAAAAACCCAAGAGTTGAGAACAGTTAACGCTCAAATGCAGCGGGAAGCGACGCAACGGCAACAGGCAGAAGAAAAATTGCGACAGGTAAATGAAAATTTAGAAGAACAAATTAAGCAGCAAACCCTGGAACTGAGACAAGCTAACACTCAACTCAAGCAGGAAATTTGCGATCGCGCTCAAGCCGAAGCGGAAGTGCGCCGCCTCAATGCCGAACTCGAACAGCGAGTGCAAGAACGCACTGCACAACTAGCAGCAAGTAACCAAGAATTGGCACAAGTCCTTACCAATTTACAAGCAGCACAACAAGAGTTAATTCAATCAGAAAAAATGGCATCTCTGGGACAATTAATTGCGGGAGTAGCTCACGAAATTAATACTCCCTTAGCAGCAATTCGCTCCTCTGTACAGAATATATTAGAATTTTTTACTGAAAACTTAGACAAGTTACCGACATTTTTTCAAGAACTATCTCCAGAACGCCAGCAGTATTTCTTTGCTCTCCTACAAAAGTCAACCCAGCAAGCAGACACCTTATCAAGTAAAGAAAAACGCCAACTAAAAAAAGCTTTGCAGCGTCAGCTAGAGTCCCAAGAAATTGCAGAATCGGACAACCTTGCTTGTATCTTGGCAGATATTGGGATTGGCGGCGAAGTCGCACCATTTTTGCCTTTGTTAAAAGCGCCTGACAACCAAACTATTTTACAAGCTGCTTATCAATTCGCTACGGTGCAAAAAAGTAGCCGCACGATTGCCACTGCGACAGAACGCGCTGCTAAAATAGTCTTTGCATTGAAAACTTATGGTCGTTACGATAATTCTGGCGAAAAAGTATCAGCCAATATCGCTGAGGGAATAGAAACCGTCTTAACTCTTTACCACTACCAAATCAAACAGGGTGTTGAAGTAGTTAGAAACTACGATCTCAATTTGCCATATTTACTGTGCTATCCTGACGAGCTCAATCAAGTTTGGACAAATTTGCTTTATAATGCTTTACAAGCGATGAACTATCGAGGCACTTTACAAATTGAAGTTAAGCAACAAGAGCAAAGCCTATTAGTCAGCATTACCGATACTGGTAAAGGTATCCCTCCAGAGATTATGCCCAGAATATTTGAACCCTTCTTCACTACTAAAGCGCCGGGAGAAGGAAGTGGTTTGGGGTTAGATATTGTCAAGAAAATTATTGACAAACATCAGGGCGAAATCAAGGTAGAATCATGGTCAGGGAAAACCAAGTTTACTGTAGTTTTGCCTCTAGATTCAAAAAAATCTGAATTAGAAAAATTATGAACAAACCTGTAATTATTTGTGTTGATGATGAACCGACGATTTTAGAAAGTTTGAAAATCGAGTTAAAAAAAGCGCTGTCAGAAGAATATACGATTGAAACTGCGGAAGGAGGAGCAGATGCTTTAGAGTTGTTAACAGAGCTAATAGAAGAAGAGGGTTGCGAAGTCCCCTTGGTGATTTCTGATTACTTCATGCCCGATATAAAAGGGGATGAATTGTTAAAGCAAATTCATAATATTTCGCCGAAAACAATCAAAATTTTGCTCACGGGGCAAGCCGATTTGCAAGCAGTTTCCAATGCTATTAAATATGCTCAATTATATCGTTATATAGCTAAACCTTGGCAGCAGTCCGACCTAATTTTAACTGTAAGAGAAGCGATTCGCAGTTATTCTCAGGACAAAAAACTGGCAGATCAAAATATTAAACTCCAGCAGCTAAATGAGGAATTAGAAACACTTGTAGAGCAGCGGACGGCTCAATTACGACTGTCTGAAGAAAAGTTTTCCAAAGCTTTTAGGTCTTCTCCTAACCCAATTACTATTACTAGACTCAGAGATGGACGACATATAGAAATCAATGATGCCTTCTGCCAGATGATTGGTTCTACTAGCGAAGAAATTATTGGTAAAACTGCCCTTGAGCTAGGTCTTTGGGTAAATGGGGAAGAACGCAATCAGCTTTTTAAAGGGTTAGCAAAACAAGGTATAGTTAGGAACTATGAATTTCAATTTCGCCCAAAAGTTGGCGAACTTAGAACAGCATTACTTTCAGCAGAAATCATTCAAATTCAAGGAGAAACTTGTGTGATTTCTGTGAGTCAAGACATCACTGAGCGCAAACGTGCAGAAGAAAAACTCCGCGCCTCAGAAGCTTTTTTAGCAGCCGCTCAGCGAATAGCCCGTGTTGGCAGTTGCGAAGTCGATCTATTTACTAATAGTACCATATGGTCAGAGGAACTATTCCGAATTTTTGGTCTCGATCCAAGTCAACCTAAACCAAATTGTGAGGAACTTCGCCATTATATTCATCCAGACGATCTGGAGTTATGGGAAAAAACTTTTAATAGTATTATTACCGAAGGAATAACTCATAAAATAGAATATCGGATTGTACGCTCTAATGGTTCTATTCGCCACATAGAATCAAGAGGAGAACCAGTTTTTACTCAACAGGGACAAATACAAAAGCTATTAATAACAATGATGGATATTAGCGACCGCAAACAGGGAGAAATAGCCCTGCAAAAGGCAAAAGAAGCGGCTGATAAAGCTAACCGTGCTAAAAGCGAATTTCTCTCAAATATGAGCCACGAACTGCGTACTCCTCTCAACGCTATTCTCGGTTTTACTCAGTTGCTAGCCCGTGACTCATCCCTCAAACCAGATCAAAAAGAGCATTTAGGAATCATTAGCCGTAGTGGAGAGCATTTACTTAACCTGATCAACAATATTCTGCAAATGTCTAAAATAGAAGTAGGTCAGGTGACAGTCAATAAAAATAATTTCGATCTGTACCACCTGCTGGAAAGTCTCGAAAAAATGTTTCAGCTACAAGCAGAAAAAAAGAACTTGCAGTTAATTATTGATATTGCCCATAACCTTCCCCAATACGTGCAAACAGATGAAAGTAAATTACGCCAAGCATTGATTAATATTTTAGGAAATGCGATCAAGTTTACAGAAGAAGGTGGAGTGACATTGCGCGTAAGAATGAAGGAAGAAGAAAGTACGACAGCAGGTGTATCAAATCCTTCTGCGTTCTTTCTTCAGTTTGAAATTGAAGATACTGGTTCTGGAATTGGTACCGAAGAAATAGACAACTTATTTAAGCCTTTCGTACAAACAGAGTCAGGTATGAAAGCCCAAGAAGGAACGGGTTTAGGTTTGCCAATTAGCAGACAATTTGTGCAATTAATGGGAGGAGATATTACAGTCAATAGTCATATAGGTAAGGGAAGCATTTTTAAATTCAACATCGAAATTAGTCTACCTGATAACATTGAGATTCAAGATTCAGAAACAACTAGGCGTGTTATTGGACTGGAAGCAGGACAAGCACAATACCGCATCTTAGCTGTTGACGATCGCCTCGAAAGTCGCCTACTGCTAGTAAGATTGCTGACATCCCTCGGCTTTTGTGTCCGCGCCGCCGAAAATGGGGCCGTTGCTGTTGATTTATGGTCAAGTTGGGAACCCCACCTAATTTTGATGGATATGAGGATGCCAGTGATGGATGGGTATGAAGCTACAAAACAAATCAAAGCCCATTTAAAAGGTCAGGCAACAGTAATTATTGCCCTGACAGCAAGTGCTTTTGATGAAGAGCGCTCTATTATTTTATCAATAGGTTGCGATGACTTTGTAGCCAAACCGTTCCGAGAACAGGTAATCTTAGAAAAGATGGCTAAATACTTAGGAGTACGTTATCTTTATGAAGAACAAGTTTTATCTTCCCCCCAAGGTGGAAAGCGATCCCCATCTTTAACAAATCACGAATCAGAAAGCGGACAATCAGATTCGTCATTCATTTTAGAGCCTTCATCTTTCCAAGAGATGCCTCTTGAGTGGGTCGATCGGTTATACGATGCGGCTGACTCTGTTGATAATGACAGCATTTTTCAGTTGCTTTCCCAAATACCTAGCGATCGCCCTAATTTTCGCAAGGCCTTAGCACAGCTAGTAAATAACTTCCGCTGCGATAAAATTCTTGATTTAATTGAGGAACTTAGAAAATTGTAATTGAATTTCTCCTAAAAAATAGTCTTAATAGCTAATTAGAGGAAAGTAATTAAGTAAATCTACCTAATTAAACGTAAAAGTAAAATACGAATAACTAAAAAGCTTACAATACAATATAAGCATTTTTCCTTATCTCCTAGATAACTACAGCCTTCTTCTTTCTTCTATTTAACAATTAGCGATTTGCAATCAACCCCCAAAATTAGCAATCAGCAGCAAAATGACCAGCAATCACACAGAAATCAATAAAGGAAACATTTTAATAGTTGATGATACCCCCGAAAACCTGCAAGTTTTATCCGCAACCTTATCGGAACGCGGGTATAAAATTAGGGGCGTAATTAATGGCAAAATGGCAGTCAGAGCAGCACGTTCGGCTCCCCCCGATTTAATTTTACTCGACATCAGAATGCCAGACACGAATGGTTACGAAGTCTGTGAAGAACTAAAAGCCGATGCTCAAACCTCACAAATTCCCGTAATTTTTATTAGCGCTTTAGATGAAGTATTGGACAAAGTTAAAGCTTTTCAGGTTGGTGGCGAAGACTATATAACTAAACCATTTCAAGTAGAAGAAGTTGTCGCACGAGTTGAACATCAACTAACTATCCAAAGGCTGCAAAAACAACTGATGCAGCAAAACGAACAATTGCAAAAAGAAATAGTAGAACGCAAAAAAGCCGAAGAATCTGCTGCGGCTGCATCCAAAGCTAAAAGTGAATTTCTCGCCAATATGAGCCACGAACTGCGTACCCCTCTCAACGCTATTTTGGGCTTTACTCAAGTTATGATCCGCGACCCTTTCCTGAGTACAGACCAGCTAGAAAATCTTAGAATTATTAACCGCAGTGGCGAACACTTGCTGGATTTAATTAATGATGTTTTGGATATGTCCAAAATCGAAGCTGGTATAATTACGATCTGCGAAACCAGCTTTGACCTATATCGACTTCTCGATACTCTCGAAGAGATGTTTCACTTCAAAGCAGAAAAAAAAGGTTTGAAACTGAGATTTACAGTACATCCTGATGTGCCTCACTATATCAAAACTGATGAAAAAAAATTGCGTGTATGTTTGATTAACTTACTGGGAAATGCAATTAAATTCACTGAGAATGGTAGCGTTACTTTGCGGGTAAATTTGGGTGTGGTCAACTCGGAACCAGGATTATTATATACAACACCTTCCGATTGCGAACCATTCCCAATTATCTTTGAAGTAGAAGACACCGGAGTTGGCATAGCACCAGAAGAAATTGATAGTTTATTCGATCCTTTTGTGCAAAGCGAAGCTGGACGTAAATCCGCAGAAGGGACAGGATTAGGCTTAACTATCACTCGAAAATTTGTGCAACTATTACATGGAAATATTACAGCAATCAGCGCTTTGAATAAAGGAACAATTTTTAAATTTAATATCCAAATCAGCCGAGCAGATGCTTATGAAGTAATAGATCATCCTCTACAACGAGTCAGTGCATTAGAAGCAGATCAAGGAGATTATCGGATTTTAGTAGTTGACGATACTCAAGAAAATCGCTTGCTGCTAGTTAAGTTGCTCCAACCAATAGGTTTTGAAGTTTTAGAAGCTGAAAATGGCGAACAAGCACTTACTCTCTGGGAGAGTTGGCAGCCACATTTGATTTTGCTTGATACACGGATGCCTATAATGGATGGCATGGAAGTTGCCCTACAAATTAGAGCTAAAGAAAGAGAGAAACAGGAGAAAATATTACTAAATCTCCCATCCCAAATTCAAAATATCCAATCTAATATTGAGAGTTCCCGTACCGTAATTATTGCTCTAACTGCTAGTGCTTTTGAAGAAAGGCGGGAGGAAATCATAGCAGCGGGTTGCGACGATTTTGTTCGTAAACCTTTCCAAGAACAGGTAATCTTTGAAAAGATGACAGAGTTCTTAGGAGTGCGCTATATGTACGAGCAGTTGCCCCCAGTTACAAATACTACGCCAGGTCTGCGTTATTTTATCAGCGAAAGACCCGATTCATTTTTTTTGCCTTTGCTGGGCGAGATGCCCTTGAGTTGGGTGCAGCAGCTTAATCAAGCAGCTAACGAAGTTAATGAAGATTTAGTCTTCCAGTTAATTGATACAATACCAGAAAACTTTGTGACTTTAGGTGACGCTTTAAAAGATTTACTAGAGGATTTTCGCCTTGATAGAATAGTTCGTATAACTCAATCAATTATAGAATCCGAACTTGGGCATGAATAAGGTAAGGTAAGGCCTCCCTCTGGGCGGCAGTACAAATTCCTACAAATTATTTAAGTCAGCTATTATAGTGTTAATTTAATATAAATATAATGGATAATAATAGCCTCAAAATATTAATTGTTGACGATCAGCCCAGTAATCTACGGTTTTTATCAAAAATTCTAACAGATCGCGGATATAACGTAAAAAGGGCGATCTCTGGTCAACTAGGGCTGAATGCTGCGATCGCCTCTCCCCCCAATTTAATTTTGCTTGATATTATGATGCCGGATATGGACGGCTATGAAGTTTGCCAAAAGCTGAAATCCAGCGAACCAACTCGCTCAGTTCCCGTCATTTTTTTAAGCGGATTAGATGATGTTCAATATAAAATTAAAGCTTTTCAAGTGGGCGGCGTAGATTATATTATTAAGCCCTTTCAAGTGGAAGAAGTTTTAGCAAGAATTGACACCCAAATTTCCCTTCAAAAGCTACAAAATAAATTAGAAGAGCAAAATACTCTATTGCAACAATCGCAGTCACTGATTGCAAGTATATTGAACAGTTCTCTAGACGGAATAGCAGCTTTTTCTACTGTCAGAAACAGCGATAGAAAGATTGTCGATTTCCAGTGGATTTTGATGAATCACTCCGTTGAGGCAATCTTAGATATCAACTCAGAAGACCTAGTTGGCAAGTATTTGTTAGAGGAAATGCCCCTGCATCGCAAAAATGGTCTATTTGATTTATATGTTTCTGTAGTTGAAACAGGAGAGCCATTAGATACAGAGTTTTATTACGAACAGGAAAATATCAGTCCTTCTTGGTTGCAAATTGTTGCGGTTAAGTTAAATGACGGCTTTGCAGTGACTTTTCACAACATTACAGCACGCAAACAAGCAGAACAAGAATTAGCTCGCTCTAATGCAGAACTCGAACAGTTTGCTTATGTTGCCTCCCACGATTTGCAAGCGCCGCTGTCAACAATTGCCAGCTATGCTCAACTCTTAGAAGGGCGGTATAAAGACCAAATTGATGCTAATGCGATGAAGTTTATTCATAAAATGATTAAGGGTTCTGTGCGAATGCAGTCCCTGATTGATGACTTGTTAGAATATTCGCGGGTTAGTAAGAAAAACAAAGATTTTGAACCCATAAATTGCAATCAAATTTTTGAAGAAGCTTGTGCTAATTTACACTTAGCAATCCGTAAAAATCAAGCTGATGTCACCCATTGTGACTTACCTGTAGTCCTCGGAGACTATTCTCAAATGGTACAAGTATTTCAGAATTTAATTGGCAATGCAATTAAGTATCGCCGCGACGAGCCGCCGCTAATTCACATTAGTGCTGAGCGTCGGGAAAGCGACTGGTTATTCTCTGTCAAAGATAATGGAATTGGAATTGATTCCAAACATTCAGAGCGGATATTCCAAATTTTTCAGCGACTGCATACGCAAGAAGAATATACCGGAACTGGCATTGGTTTAGCCATCTGTCAAAAGATTGTTGAACGTCATAGCGGCCAAATTTGGGTAGAATCTCAAGTAGGTGCTGGAGCAACTTTTTATTTTACTCTTCCCTATATAAAACTCTAATACAACGTGAGTTCGATGGAGGGCGATGCCTTCGACTGGCTTCGCCTACGCCACGAACTCACGTTTATTCCCATAGACCCAGAGGCATTCCTCAAAAAGCGATTTTAAAATCGATTTTCTGGAACAAGGGGTAAACCGCCTTATTGGACAAGAAAAATACTAGAATTACTAAATGGTTAAGATGACTCAATGAATGAGTTCGCTTACCCTAAATTGGCTGAAAATAAGCAGTCTCAAGCACACTTTCCGAAGAACTTACCAGAAAACTTTGGGCAAACAGCTAGAGCCATTGATTTGTGGTAATTTTTTCGCAGTGAAAGAACTGTGGTAGATAAGGAAAGACGACTACATGGTAGAGATAGACAAGTCAATATCCTTTGATGGACGGGATATTAGACTGAAGATCGGCTTACTGGCACCGCAGGCGGGAGGTGCTGTGTTGATCCAGTCAGGAGAAACATCAGTTTTAGTCACTGCTACCCGCGCACAGGGTAGAGAAGGGATTGATTTCTTGCCGCTGCTGGTGGATTACGAAGAGAGATTATATGCCGGTGGTAAAATTCCGGGTGGTTTCTTGCGGCGGGAAGGCCGTCCGCCAGAGAAAGTAACTCTGACGGGTCGTTTGATCGATCGTCCGCTGCGACCGCTGTTTCCGAGTTGGTTGCGGGACGACATTCAGGTTGTGGCTACGACGCTTTCGATGGATGAAGAAGTGCCGCCGGATGTGCTGGCGGTGACGGGGGCATCAGTGGCGGTGCTGCTGGCTAAGATGCCGTTTTACGGCCCGATGGCGGCGGTGCGTGTGGGTTTGGTGGGTGATGATTTTATTATCAACCCAACCTATAAGGAGATTAAGACGGGTGAATTGGATCTGGTGGTAGCGGGCTCCCCGGATGGGGTGATCATGGTGGAAGCGGGTGCTAATCAGTTGCCAGAGCGAGATATTATTGAGGCCATTGATTTTGGTTACGAGGCTGCGTCTGATTTGATTCAGGCTCAGCGGGAAATCATGGCAGAGTTGGGGATTGAGTTGATACGAGAGGAGAGACCGGAAACAGACTCGACGCTGGAGAATTTTATCCGCGATCGCGCAGAATCTCCAATCAGGCACATTCTATCTCAATTTGAGTTAGATAAAAAAGCTCGTGATACGGCTTTAGATGAGGTGAAGGCAGCAGCGGTGGTAGCTGCGATCGCAGAACTTGCCGAAGACGATCCCGTGCGTGTAGCGGCGGGTGTTGATAGCAAAGCGATCGCCAACGTTTTCAAAGATGTCACCAAAAAGCTGATGCGTCGCCAAATCGTCGAAGACGGCGTGCGCGTAGACGGTCGCAAGCTAGATGAAGTGCGCCCAGTGTCCTGTCGCGTCGGCGTATTGCCCTCACGAGTTCATGGTAGCGCTCTATTTAACCGAGGATTGACTCAGGTACTATCCGCCGCCACCCTGGGAACTCCCGGAGATGCCCAAGACTTGGGAGATGACTTACATCCCCAAGACGAAAAGCGCTATTTGCATCACTATAACTTCCCCCCTTACTCTGTGGGAGAAACCAGACCGATGCGATCGCCCGGAAGACGGGAAATCGGTCACGGAGCCCTAGCAGAACGCGCAATCCTCCCCGTATTGCCCAAGCAAGTAGATTTCCCCTATGTGATTCGGGTAGTTTCAGAAGTCCTTTCCTCCAACGGTTCCACCTCAATGGGTTCCGTTTGCGCCTCAACCCTAGCATTAATGGATGCAGGGGTTCCCCTAATCCAACCTGTAAGCGGCGCGGCGATGGGATTAATTAAAGAAGGCGATGAAATCCGCATCCTGACAGACATTCAGGGGATTGAAGACTTCCTCGGCGACATGGACTTTAAAGTAGCCGGTACCGATACCGGGATTACAGCTTTACAGATGGACATGAAAATATCTGGTTTACCCTTACAAGTAATCGCAGATGCCATCCACAAAGCCAAACCCGCGCGGTTACACATTTTAGAGAAAATGCTCTCTACTATTGACAAACCTCGCACCACAATGTCACCCTTCGCGCCACGCCTGCTGACGCTGAAGATTGAACCCGAATTCATCGGTTTAGTAATTGGCCCAGGTGGCAAAACCATCAAGGCAATCACCGAAGAAACTGGAGTCAAAATTGACATTGACGACGACGGCACCGTAACGATCGCAGGTAACGATAGCGAAAGAGCTGCACGCGCCTACAATATTATCCAAGGCATGACGCGCAAGCTAAATGCTGGAGATGTCTACGTTGGTCGCGTCACCAGGATTATTCCTATCGGTGCTTTTGTCGAGATTTTACCTGGAAAAGAGGGAATGATTCATATTTCCCAATTAGCGGATTACCGCGTAGGTAAAGTCGAAGATGAGTTAGCTGTTGCCGATGAAGTGATCGTAAAAGTGCGCGAGATTGACAACAAAGGTCGGATTAATCTCACACGCTTGAACATTCACCCGGATGAAGCCGCCGCTGCACGCGAGCGATAAATCAATAACGAGGAATGGCTAATTGGTAATTGGTAATAGGTAATTTCAGATTACTAATTGCTGATTAGCAATTGCCTAGTTCCACAGGGTTAACTGTTAACTGTTAAAATTACTAAAAAAAATATACATAAGTCTTTTTTTCGATAAATTCTGCCCTTTATAGATAACTAAATT
The DNA here is from genome assembly GCF_029167235.1 of Kamptonema sp. UHCC 0994. GTDB lineage: Bacteria > Cyanobacteriota > Cyanobacteriia > Cyanobacteriales > Microcoleaceae > Kamptonema. The sequence goes on from NZ_JARFTR010000059.1 coordinate 11,629, forward strand.
ATTATGCCTTCATATATTATAAAACTGCCAATATCCGTAACGCCGCCCTCTGGGCGGTAAAGATAC
>NZ_JARFTR010000180.1 GCF_029167235.1 Kamptonema sp. UHCC 0994
CGGTATCTTGAGCTTTTACCGCCAAGATGGCGGCGTTACGTTATTTAACTTTGTATCTTTACCGCCAAGATGGCGGCGTTACGTTATTTAACTTTGTATCTTTACCGCCAAGATGGCGGCGTTACGTTATTTAACGCGAATAGCTCTATTTGTCCGACTTTTTTCTAAATCGCGCGGTTTTTTACCTCGCCAAACTAACCGCATTGGTGTCCCAATAAAACCTAATTGTTTGCGAAATTGGGTTTCGATGTAGCGGCGGTAATTCTCGTTAAACCGCAGGGGATCGTTGACAAATAAAGCGATCGTGGGCGGCTGCGCTCTAACTTGCGTACCATAATAAATCTTACCCTGCCGTCCTTGGCGGGTAACGGGAGGAGAGTGCCAGCTTGTTGCTTCTTCTATCACTTCATTAATTACCGCAGTGGTAACGCGGCGCTGGTGTGCTGTGGCGGCGGTGTCAACTAATTCTAAGATTTTTTCAACTCTTTGACCTGTGGTAGCGCTGACGAATATCATTTCTGCCCAATCGACAAAATAAAGGCGAGTTTTTACTTCCTTTTCGTAATCGTAAATCGTGGTAGAATCTTTTTCAATCGCATCCCATTTGTTGACGACAATTACGCAGGCTCGACCTTCTTCACTAATCCGGTCTGCAAGTTTTTGGTCTTGGTCGGTAACGCCATCAACGGCATCAATTACTAATAATACAACGTCGGCGCGACGGATGGCTTTAAAGGCGCGGTTAATACCGAAAAATTCGGGGCCATATTCGACGTTTTTCTTTTTGCGAATCCCGGCTGTATCTATTAGGCGGTAAGTTTTACCGTTGCGTTCCACTACGGTATCAATTGCATCGCGAGTAGTACCGGAAATCGGGCTAACTATGGCGCGAGTTTCCCCAAGAAAGGCATTTAATAAACTAGATTTCCCAACATTGGGACGACCAACAATGGCAACTTTTGTTTCGTCAATTTCTGGCAATTCTCCTATTGCTGGTAAGTGGCTAATTAATTCATCGAGTAATTCGCCAGTACCGTTACCATGAATGCCAGAAATGGGGAAGGGTTCGCCTAAGCCTAATTCCCAAAATTGGGCAGCTTGAGTGAGGCCTTCTGTTTCGGATTCGCATTTATTAACTGCTAGAAGGACGGGAACTCGTTGTTGACGCAGCCATTCTGCGATCGCTTCGTCGCCCCCAGTCAGTCCGATTTGTCCGTCTACAACGAAAATAGCGGCGCTGGCTTCAGCGAGGGCGGCCATTGCTTGTTCGCGGATGAGGGGTAAAAATTCGGTGTTATCGTCAAAAACTAGGCCACCGGTGTCTACGACTTGAAATTCGCGATCGCCCCAGTAAGCATTTTTGTAAGTGCGATCGCGCGTCATCCCCGGTTGGTCGTGGACAATCGAATCTTGACTCTCAGCGAAACGGTTAACAATTGTGGATTTACCGACATTTGGCCGTCCAATAATAGCAACTATAGGTAGAGGCATAATCTGGTGCTTGCAGCTTTAGGAGTTTTATGATTTCTCTCCATTGTAACCAACAAGCGCTTAAAATCTAACAATCTTAATTTTAAATTCTAAAATTGCTTAATGGAAAGACTAATTTCCGTCTTGGGGCTGGCTGTTTTCGTGGGTTTGTCCTACGCCTTTTCTGTAAATCGGCGTGCTGTACGCTGGGCACCTGTTTTGTGGGGGATTGCTTTACAGTTAATTTTAGCAGTGTTGATTATTAGAACTCAGCCTGGTTTTATACTATTTCAGTTTCTCGGCGATGTGATGCAACAGTTACTAAACTTTTCGGATGCTGGGGCTAAGTTTGTTTTCGGAGAAAAGTTTCAAGAGCAATTTGTCGCTTTTAAGATTTTACCAACTATCATCTTTTTCTCTTCTTTTGTTAGCGTTTTGTATCATTATAATATTTTGCAGCAGTTGGTACGGGGGATGGCATGGGTGATGTTAAAAACCATGAAAATATCAGGGACGGAGTCACTTTCTTGTGCTGGAAATGTGTTTTTAGGCCCAACGGAATCGGCGTTATTAATTAAGCCTTATGTGGGAAAAATGACAGTTTCTGAGTTACATTCAGTGATGACTGTTGGTTTTGGCACGATTGCCGGAGGTGTGATGGGGGCATATCTTTCCTTTGGAGTTCCTGCGAGTCATTTGTTAGCAGCTTCGGTGATGTCTGCGCCAGCTTCGATGGCAATTTCTAAGTTGTTTTACCCGGAAATGGAGGAACCTCTAACGGCTGGAACAATGGATGTGGAAATGAAAACTAATTATACTAATGCGATCGAGGCGGCGGCAGATGGAGCTTTTCAGGGGGGAAAGTTGGCGTTTAGTGTGGGGGTGATGCTGATTGCTTTTTTAGGGTTATTGGCAACTGCAAATGGGCTGCTGCATTGGCTGGGAACGATCGTAGGTTTGCCGTTATTATCTTTAGAATGGTTGCTGTCTTTTGTAATGTTTCCGGTGGCTTGGTTGATGGGTGTACCTTGGGCTGATTGTGGGCAAGTGGGGATTTTGTTGGGGAAGAAAACGATTTTAAATGATTTTATTGCTTATCTGGATTTGAAGCAGTTGATGGATAGTAAGACGATTTCAGAAAGGGCGATTGTAATTGCTACGTATGCGATTTGTGGGTTTGCTAATATCGGTTCGATTGGAATTACGATTGGGGGAATTGGGGGGTTGGCACCGGAAAGGCAGAAGGATTTAGCGAGGTGGGGTGTGAGGGCGATGATTGCGGGGGCGATCGCTAATTTTATGACGGCTTGTATTGCGGGGATGTTGTTATGACTAGCATAAACATTCCGTAACGCCGCCATCCTGGCGGTATCTTTATCGCCTAGACGGCAAGGTTACGTAATACCAATTCGGAAAGTATTAAGTAAATCCACCTAATTAAACATAAGATCGGGATGGCTTCCAAGCTGACTGTATAAACATTCTTCCTTCTCTCCGAGATAAGTAAATTTTTCTTTCTTCTTCTTCCTTCTTCCTTCTTCCTTCTTCCTTCTTCCTTCTTCCTTCTACTTATCATCAAGGATACCGTCGGGACGGCGGCGTTACGTAAGGACATGATAAATAAAAAACAAGCCCTCGACATAAGTCGAAGGCGATGGAAACAAGTAAATTCATTCTATAATGTTGTCCTTAGAAGGAGCGGAAAATGGAAGCCCAAACCACGCCTGTGACAACGGTTGCGATTAAGCTGTAAGTAAAGAATCGACCTGTTTCTGCATTAAATCCCAAGGCTTTGTCTTCCCGGCTGGCGGTGAAGAATAGCGACCAAGCTTGATTGGCGTTAATTGCCTTAAAGCTGTTGAAATCGGGTCGGAAAACAACGGGGCCAAATAAATCGCGATCGCCATAGTCAAAATCAGTTTTCATTTCTCATTCTCCTAATATTTTTCAACAATTGATTGATTTACAGTCGTTACAAACTTTTTAGCCTAAAACATCCTTCAGAAAACCCAGAAAGCCGTGTCCGGTCAAAACTTCGATCGCCAGCAGGGAGACAAAGCCGATCATCGCAAACCGTCCGTTCATCTTCTCGGCGTAAGGGGTAAAACCAGTGCTAACGCTCTCATCTACATACATCTTGGGCTCGATCGCGAAGTTGTTGAGAAGTCCTTGGTCGTCGATGTAGTTACGTGCGTTCATGTTCTTTTCCTTTGTCGTTCGTGTCTTTATGTAAACCAATGTAACGGATTGTTAAGTTATATTGCTGTGACTTGACTCAGCAAGGTCGGTGATGTTAATCACAGCAAGGGTGTAGTGTCCAAAGTATAAAAGCCATAACCCTTCCTAGAGAAAGCTTTCAAGCATTTTAGGATTTATGCAAAACAGTTTGTAACGCCGCCCTCTGGGCGGTAAAGATACCGCCCAGAGGGCGGCGTTACGTGGGAAGTGCGTAATTCCGATACTTAAAGGTAAAATATTCGGTACAATGTGAAGTTTGGCTAAACCATCCAAAAATATGAACCAGTACGACTCGCTCCACCTAGCAATGTTCAGCGGTAAGGGCGGAGTAGGGAAAACAACCCTTTCCTGCGGGTTTGCGCGTCGCTGGGCCAAGCTATTTCCCCACGAAAACATTCTATTAATATCCACAGATCCCGCCCATTCCTTGGGGGATGTGTTGCAGATGGAAGTTGAAGACGCATCCAAAGCGATCGCAGATTTGCCTAACTTAAGCGTGCGAGCCCTCGATTCCCAGAAAATATTGCAGGAATTTAAAGCCAAATACGGCGAAGTTTTAGAACTATTAGTAGAGCGCGGAAGCTTTGTAGAAGGAGGAGACTTAACCCCCGTTTGGGACTTGAGTTGGCCCGGTTTAGACGAACTTATGGGGTTTCTAGAAATTCAAAAGTTGCTAACAGAAAAAGCCGCCGATCGTGTAGTAGTAGATATGGCTCCCTCCGGCCACACTGTAAATCTCTTCGGCCTCAAAGATTTTCTGGATGTGATGTTAGCTTCCCTCGAATTATTTCAACAGAAACATCGCGTAATTAGTGAAACTTTAGCAGGGCGTTATACCACTGATGAAGCGGATCGCTTTTTAACAGATATGAAATCGGAACTAGCAGAAGGTAGAAACTTACTTCAGGATGCCGATTTCAGTGCTTGTAATGTAGTCGCGATCGCAGAACCCATGAGCCTCCTAGAAACCCAACGCTTTCTAGATAGTTTGCACAAACTAGAAATTCCCTGCGGCGGCTTATTTGTCAACCATATTATCACAAATACTGAGACAAATGGCGATCGCTACAGCGAACAACAGCAATTATTACAAAAATTCCTACAACTCCCCGGCAATCATCATATTTTTACCGTCCCGCAACAAAACTCAGAACCCCTTGGTGCAGCAGCATTAGACCATCTGATCGCCCAAATAGAAAAAATTGAAACAGTAGAATTAGCACCTGTACCAATTATCGAATGGCCGACAAAAATACCTCCCAGTTTAAGCGATTTTATCGCCGAAGAGCGGCAATTAATCCTAGTAGGTGGTAAAGGCGGAGTTGGTAAAACAACAGTTGCCGCCGCGATGGGATGGGCGATGGCAAATCGCTATCCAGACAAAAAAATTCGGATGATTTCTATCGATCCCGCCCATTCTTTGGGAGATGCTTTTGGGCAACAATTGACACACGAACCACAACAGCTAAGCGATAATTTGAGCGCCCAAGAAATTGATGCTGAAATCGTACTAGACCAATTTCGCGAAGATTATCTGTGGGAATTAGCAGAAATGATTAGCGGCGAAAGTAGCGAAGCAGATGCCGTAAAAATGGCTTACAGTCCTGAAGCTTGGCGGCAAATTGTGGCTCAAGCATTGCCAGGAATTGATGAGATGTTATCTCTTGTAGCGGTGATGAATTTATTAGATAGTAAGCAGGAAGATTTAATTATTTTAGATACTGCACCGACTGGTCATTTGCTCCGTTTTTTAGAAATGCCAACAGCTTTGGGAGACTGGCTAGCTTGGATTTTTAAACTGTGGATGAAATATCAAAATGTTTTGGGAAGAGTAGATTTAATGGGAAGATTGCGGAAATTGCGGCAGCAAGTAGTACAATCGCAAAAGAAGTTAAAAGATCCCTCTCATACTGAATTTATCGGAGTTTTTCAGGCTCAAGCTGCGATTGTTGCTGAGCAAGTTAGATTAGCAGAATCTCTTAAAAGTATGGGCGTACAGCAGCGCTATGCGGTGCATAATTGTTATCAGCCTGGAGTAGATATTGATGCCGATTTATTGGCCGAGCAAACTATTATTCGCTTGCCAATGTTGCCCCGTTCTGTAACACCTATAGCACGGATTGAAGCAGCAGCAAATCTGATATTTTGATCGGTGGTATGAGATATAACCACGCTTTCTGACGTGCTTAGTCTAAACTCCAATTGCTATGCAAGAATTATAACTTATTTAGCTCGTGTTTTTTGTTTAAGTCCCGTTAAGAAAAATCGCGTAGGCGTAGCCAGCCTTAAGTATTGCTAATTGGTAACAGTTAACTTCTAAGTGTTAACAAAATTTATTTGCTGAAGGTAGTTCGGCTCATTTCCAGAATCGGAATAAACAAACTTGCTTCTTCGGCCGTAAGATACTGTTTGATCGCATCTTGCATGATTTGAAAAGTCACCTCAGAGCTCTTTTTAGCTTGAAAAGAACCCAAAATAGTTTGGAACCAGAGTAAAAGACGGTCGCGTAGACGATTGCGATCGTCAATCAACAATGCTGCGGCAGAATGTCGCAGCACTCGTACCGTATCTAACCGCCATTTTGAAGTAGCATCTTGAGAACCCCGAAGCAATAAATTAGGGCTCGTAGACAAAATTTTTGTTTCAACATCGCGAATAATTTCTTTTTCAGCAGCTTGAATTTTCTTATAAGCACTCAAGCGCAAGTTCAACGACTGAAAGTAGTCTTTCAAAAACTGAAGTTCTGATTGGACAGCATAGCGTCCGTCAGCTTCCACACTTAAGTTAGCTAATTGACTTAACATAAACCTAGAATTGTTAATGAAAGATTATTGAAGCCTATTCCCAGAAAGATCGCAAGCAGGGACAGATTTTGTCCCAACTTATCTGCTAAACCAACCCTACAAAATTAAAAATCTATGCTCCCCTAGTACGAGCAAGATAATCTCCTACCTGCAAGCGTGTTTCATTGAGTTGATTAATAATAGAACGAGTAATCAACTTTCCTTCTTCCACAACAACTTGACCAGTAATAGGGTGTAGTAAATTTTGTTCAGCGCGGCGACCGATTAAAGCTTCCACATTGTCAATAGCGTTGATGTACATACCTGTCGGCAATTCCACCACCACTCCGTTACCCAAAATCTGAGCCTGACAAGCAAGGCGAGAAGTAGTTTTAGCTGTAGTAATAACCTCTAACGTTCTCTGTTCCCGGCGACTCATGCCCGACAAAGCATCCATGCCATCCTTAATATAAACGTGGCAAGTAGCACACATCCCCCTACCACCGCATTCCTTAAGAACATTAAGTTCTTTCGACAACAAGGCCGACAAAATATTTGAATTAGTCAGGACTGCCATTTCCTCAGCAATTGGCTCTAGCTTAATAATTTTGACCATTTTTAATTCCCGATCCTGTCAGACTAATTACTCAGTAAACTTGATTTCGATTTCCCCTGAACAATAACCTTACCTGTTCCCAAAAAAAGTTAAGATAGAAGAACAGAATAACCTTCAGGCTCTTTCACCCAGATGACATAGCCTTTGGGAGTTTTTGTAATTACGGTCTTGTCACCGCTATTTCCGAGCTTGGCCGCGATCTCGATCGCTTTTTCTGCCTCTTTCACAGCCTTCAAAAAGCTGTAAAATTCGCCATCGACGCAAAGTGCCGCTACAGGGTGTTCTAAATCCGGCACGGTAATATGGCAATGTCGATACTGACTACGAGATTCTATGATTTTGGTAGTGGCCATATTCCCAGGGTGAAAGGCAGTTTCATACTCAACCTGATATAACATAAGTTGTACGGTGTGATTAATTCAACAATCTTAAGTTTTGTCAGAATTTTTCACATAGCATATTTCAATACTATCTTAAAGGCTTTCCTGAAATTGGAGCCATGCAAAATTCCAAGTACCGAATTTTAGGGCTAGTAGGACAAGGCCAGTTTGGTCGAGTTTTTTGTGCTAGCCTTCGCGAATCTGGAGGCAAAAATTCGCGCCCAGTTGGTCAACTGGTTGCTCTCAAGGAACTGAGTCACACCTCAGCACCTACAAGTGAATTTTTGCGAGAACTCTGGTTCCTGATTACCTTACAGCATCCCAATATCGTCGCTTGTATCGCCTTAGAACATACGGCAACAGGGCGGTATCTCGTTATGGACTATTGCGAAGGGGGAACGCTCCGCAGCCTTCTCAAGCAGGATAGCCCCCTGAGATTGCTTGAAGGCTTACAGTTAGTAATAGGTGTGCTGGCTGGTTTAGACTACGCCCACCGCCGAGGTGTGGTTCACTGCGACATCAAGCCAGAAAATATTCTGCTAAGTTTGGGGCCAAAAGGTTGGCTGCCTAGGTTATCTGATTTTGGCATTGCCCGCCGCTTACCAGAGATTGGTACTACTCGCCTACATCAAGAGATTTCGCCAGACGCTACGGTTGGCTCTCCTGCTTACATGGCTCCAGAGAGGTTTTACGGCCTTTATTCGCCGATGTCTGACATTTATGCAGTGGGAATTCTACTATTTGAATTGCTGATGGGCTACCGCCCTTTTAGCGGAACGCCAGGGGATTTGATGTGGGCACATTTAAATCAGCGTTTGCAATTGCCAGAAGTTATACCGGAGCCGTTGCAGGAAGTGCTTAAAAAAGCTTTGGAGAAATTGCCGGCCCGCCGCTTTGCTAGTGCTTCTCACATGGCTCAGGCTTTGCGATTGGCAATGTACGATCGCGCTGTCAGACAATTGGGCGATCACGCCATTCCTTGGGAAGGGGGGATCGAAAATGACGAAGAAGAAGACAGACCTAGAATTATCAATTTTCACTTGCCAATTACTGCTTCCCAATTGTCAGTTCCTGCTCCTGTGACTATCTTAGTTGCTAATGAAGCATATCTCTATGGTGCGGCGGGTTCCCAGGTAATAATTTTGCCTCAGCCGCATCAAAGCCTAGTTGCAGGAAAAGTTAAAACCTCCGTATCTTTTCCAGAATCGGTGCTTGGCATTCTTCCAGCTCTCGGCGGTAGCTGTATTCTTACTCAAGAGCGATTATACTGGCTAGGAGATCGCGCCTCCCAGCCTGAGTGTATCCTAGATATCGGCGATATCGGCTTAGAAACAATACCTACACTTTATAAAGCTGCTGTTGATTTTCACAGCCGCTGTTTAGCAGTAGCTATTTCCGGCGAGTTGCGTTTTTATTCCCTAGCCATAGAAAGCGGCTCGATAACTTTAACCCTAAAACGAACTATTGCGCTAACAGAGCCAAACTTACCAGAATTAATGTTTTTAGATCGCCGACATTTACTGGCAACTTGGCCTGACACTGAGCAAAAACAGCCTCAAACTACTTTCAAAGTTTATAGTCGTCGAGGTACAACTGTTGGTTCTGTGCGGTTATTAACGAGTATTGGGCAAGCGATCGCGCAAGGAAATCAGTTATTGTCTACCGCTGAGCCTTATACTTTATTGGGAATGCCTCTAGGTTCTAAATCAGCTATTTTGCTAATTAAGTTGTTACCTCTGAAAGTGGCTCGAATTCCTTTAGAAAGTTTACCAACTTGTGCTTGTGCTACCAGTTGGGGATATTTTGTGGCAGATGCTCAGGGGCAGATATTGGTTTGCGATCGCAAAGGGAGTCAAATAGGTAATTTTAGTAGTCCTGTAGTACCGAAGGCAATCGCGCCTTGGGGAAAGACTGGTTTGGCTATTACTGCTGATAGTGGGTGCATCCACTTTTTAGATGTAAATTTCGAGACAGATCCATGATCGAACCTCAACCACCGATCGTTGCTTTGCCACTTGACAAAATTTCCGAGTCTGCTGAAACAATTACAGCTTCAGGTTCGGCTGTGTCTGACTTTGAAACTATCAGCAAAACTATCGTCAAGCTGACAGATTGGGTAGTATTTGAATCGAACTCGAATAGTGGTGTTGATTTAGAGGGACAAGACCTTTCAACTGTACCTAATTTCCATGTAATTTCCGAGGTTTCACCTATTATATTTGATGCTTGGGAAAGTCTTATAAAGATAGTGGCACACTTACTTTCAACTGCTAGTGGATGGCCATCAAACTTACCACGAACTCCAGATAATATAGTTGCTTACGTTACGGAGGAAGCCTGCGAAGTCATTGATGCTATTAAGCGCGAAATTCTGAGTAAAAATTTAGACTTAAGAAGTCAGACAAAGTTAAACGATCCTGTTTCTCGCTACATTTTAATTAAAGATTTGATTCCGAGACTACTTTGGTATATTGCCAGAAGTTCTGATGATATGATTCGACTACTAACGGGTGTCGAAGCGAGAGTTTCCCAATCAGATCAAGGCTGGAGTAGCGGAATATTAAGGTTGGCGGCAATTTTAACATTAGATAATACTGTTGCACCTTGGAGTATTGATTTGGTTACAAATCAACCACTGCTATCTTGTCTCAATTCAGATACTATAATTCAATGGAATGATTGTTATTATTCTCACTATCCTATCAGCAGCGAACAGTTACTCCAACAGCTTTTGAAAAGAATTCAAGAAGTTAACCCAGAAATCATATTTTTTACAGATACAACTAAGATTGACTTTCTTAAACCTGGAGAAAATTGGCAGTGTGGCAATATCCAGTTAAGTTTAGCGTTTGAATTTATTGTCGATCCTGAAATAAAAACAATTACTCAGATATCAAAACAGACAGAAATTATAAATAATGCCAATATTAATGTTTTAGAACTTGATAGTGATCTTGATGTTGATTTATTTTTAGATAACTATTTCACACATTTGTCTGCTGGTGAAATTCAATTCAAAATAACAGATCCAGAAAGCATTGCAATTTACTATGTGACTATAATGCAGCAACAATTATCGGGTTTGTTATGTGAGTTGCCGATTATTGAGATGTCAAATATTCAAGATAGAGAATCTGCTGATATGGAAGTATTAATTCTTGATTTTCTAGATGAAAGTTTAGATAATGATTTAGCTAGATTAGAGAAGGAAAATGAGAGTGATAATTTAGTCGATCGAACCCCTGATTTACAAACTGAAAGCCTTATTATCAGTGTAGTAACTTCTGCGTGTGAAGTTGCAAAGCGTTTTGAACAAGGTGCCGAGTTATCTGCTATCAATGCGCGATCGCCTCAGATGTTGATAACTGACTTGACTCTTAAGCTGTTGTGGGACATCATCCACAGTTCTTACGAGGTTATGCAGATCGTTGGCGGTGTGAGAGCTCAGGTGCTCCAACCCGAAGGAGATTGGCAAACCGGAACGCTTTGCTTGGTCGCAATTCTACAAGTTGATGCTGGTCATAGTCGATGCAATATAGATGTGGCCACTGGTCAATCTCGAAATTCCAATACAAAACTGCTAGTGTCGAAGGCGATCGCTACATCCCAGGACAGCGATTTATGTAAAGAACCTGTTGAGCTAGGTAACTTGGCAAAGCGCATTATCCGTAAGTTGCGAGAAAGTTCGCCAGAAATCGCGCTTTGGATGGATGGGATGGCGGTTGAGTTGCGATCGGCGATCGCCACCTCAGCAGATTCATCTGAAACAAACTGGCAATCTGGAGCCATCAAGCTCAGCATTGGCTTTGAGTTACTTGGGGAAAATTCATTTCATATATAGATCGCAATTTACTCTGGATCGCCTGAAGGCACTTATCGCCGGATTGAGTTAACCCTGAAATACCTCACTAAGCAAGATTGAACTACTAGAGCAATCATGCTTCAGTCTGGTTAAAGGGTAAAAAAGCAGAAATGCAGAGATTGCTTAGTTCAAATCCCAGTCAGCTCAGCAGGCAGAACCCTTACAGGGCAAGCTTCAAAAAAAAGTCAAAAAAACTTTGCCAAAACGCT
>NZ_JARFTR010000233.1 GCF_029167235.1 Kamptonema sp. UHCC 0994
CGCCCAGAGGGCGGCGTTACGGACAAAAATAATAAGTATAACCAAAGATTAATAATCTATGCAAACCTCAGAAAAATTCTCAGAAAACAGCGATTTAAAACCAATTAATCCTAGCAACTTTTTAGCACAAAATCCCCATTTTAATTCCTTAGAAATCCCCGGATTTGATAGTAAAAATCCGCCCGCAGCCAAGTTAATTGACACTTGCGTTCACTGCGGATTTTGTCTGTCAACTTGTCCGAGTTATCGCGTACTTGGCACTGAAATGGATTCCCCTAGAGGTCGCATCTATCTAATGGATGCTATTAACGAAGGAGATGCACCCTTAAATGAGGCAACAGCACAGCATTTTGATACTTGCTTGGGTTGTTTAGCCTGCGTTACCACTTGTCCTTCTGGGGTACAGTACGATAAATTAATTTCAGCAACTCGCCATCAAGTTACCAGGAATTATCAACGAAGTTTATCTGATATCTTAATTCGTTCTATCCTGTTTAATTTCTTCCCTTATCCCGAACGATTGCGGCCTTTACTTGCACCTTTATTTCTTTATCAAAAATCAGGAGTACAGCAACTTGTCCGTTCCACAGGTTTACTAAAAAAGATATTCCCTCGCTTAGCGGCAATGGAATCAATTTTACCAGCAATTTCTGTTGAATCATTCCGAGATAATTTACCGACAATTATTCCAGCACAAGGAGAAAAACGCTATCGAGTTGGCATGATTTTAGGTTGCGTACAACGGCTATTTTTCTCCCCAGTTAATGAAGCTACAGTGAGAGTTTTAACAGCCAATGGTTGTGAAGTTGTGATTCCCAAAAGCCAGGGATGTTGTGCTGCTTTACCAGAACACCAAGGACAAACAGAACAAGCCAAAACTTTAGCCAGACAAATGATTGATAGCTTTGAGATGACTGATGTTGATGCTATCATTATTAATGCGGCTGGTTGCGGTCACACTTTAAAAGAATACGGTCATATTTTAGCAGATGACGCGGAATATAGTGAGAAAGCAAAGGCATTTGCTGGCAATGTAAAAGACGTGCAAGAATTTCTGGCAAATGTGGGTTTAACAGCCAAACTTTCTCCCCTAATTGATGGAGAATTGAATATAGTTTATCAAGATGCCTGTCACTTATTGCACGGGCAAAAAATTAGTTTGCAACCGCGTCAGTTATTGCAGCAAATTCCCGGTGTGAAATTAAAAGAACCCCTAGATGCAGCCTTGTGTTGTGGTAGTGCGGGAGTTTATAATATGTTACAGCCAGAGATTGCTGATGAATTGGGGCAGCAAAAAGTTGAGAATTTATTAAATACTGGTGCCGAGTTAATTGCTTCTGCTAATCCTGGTTGTTCTTTACAAATTAAGAAGCATTTGGAGTTGCAGGGAAAACAAGTTATGCTGATACACCCAATTGAGTTATTGGATTATTCAATTCAGGGGGTAAAGTTACAAAGGAAGTGATAACCCCTTTGCGTAATTTATGCTGTAGGACTACCGACAAAAAACGCTAACGGAGAGTTCTCATCACAAGCTAACCGAACTTTAGAACCAATAGGAAAAACATTTGCTGTAGTTGTAAGTGCATATAACTTTTGTCCTGAAGGAGTTTGTAAACAATAACGATTTTCTCTACCTAAAAATTGGCGATCGCAAATCACAACTGCCGAATCTTCATCTAAAAATAAACTCAAATCCTCCTGTCGGATCATCAATTCTCCTTGAGTAGAAACATCGCCGGGGAATTTTACAAACGAATTTACTTTAACAGCAAAACAACCTACTTCTGTTTCCCAAATATCCTGCTTCAGCGATGCAGATACAAAATTAGCTTGCGTTACAAACTCAGCCACAAATTTCGATGCTGGTTCTCGATAAACTTCCTCTGGAGTGCCAAACTGTTCTAATTTGCCTTGACGCATTACTGCTACCCAATCTGAAATTGAAAGTGCTTCTTCGCGATCGTGGGTGACAAATACCCCAGAGGTTTTTGTTGCTTTGAGAATATCGCGGACTTCCTGACGCAATCTTAACCTTACTTGTACATCTAAATTACTCAAAGGTTCATCTAATAAAATAATAGCAGGTCTAGGAGCTAAAGCACGAGCTAAAGCTACTCTTTGTTGCTGACCCCCGGATAATTCATGGGGATAACGGTTTTCTAAACCTTCCAATCCTACTAATGCTAAAGCTTCTGTGACACCTTTGTGAATATTATGCTTTGACTCTTTCCCTTGATATTTCAAGCCAAAAGCTACATTTTTCGCGACTGTTAAATGAGGAAAAAGTGCATAGTCTTGAAACACCATACCAATGTCTCGCTGTTCCGGTGGTAGTGACATCGTAACACTGGCTACAGTCTTTCCTGCTAAAGCGATCGCGCCTGCTTGTAACTGTTCAAAACCAGCAATTAACCGCAGCAACGTTGTTTTCCCACAACCTGACGGCCCCAACAACCCCAGTATATCTCCCTGATGTAGGGTCAGGGTGACGGATGCCACCGCAGGTGATGCTGCTTGGGCATACTGTTTTGTGACACCATCCAAATGCAGAATTACAGGTCGAGTCATTATTGCTATAAATAATCAACAACTTAGTATTCTATAGTAAAGTGGTTTAGTGATATATATTCTCATAAAGACTTGACGAATTTTTACACATAGTGATACGATAGCAAGCTAGACAGTTTATTGCCCAATGGAAAATTCCAAACGATCGCTACAACAAACAGCCATCAGCACAATCAAAGGGTTGTCCAATTTACGCAGTCTATCTGCTAGTGGGTGGACAGTTGCGGTTATCGCTTTAGCATTACCGATCGCCATACCAATCCTCAGCGTCTTATCCAGTATCTTTTTTGAAGCTAAAGATACGTGGGAACATTTAACTGATACAGTTTTAACTCGTTATATCCTCAACTCTTTCTGGTTAGCGATCGGTGTTAGCTGTGGTGTGGTTGTAATTGGCGTAGGATGCGCCTGGTTAGTAACAATGTGTCGCTTTCGGGCTAGTCGCCTATTTGAATGGGCATTATTATTACCTTTAGCCGCCCCAGCTTATGTTTTAGCTTATATTTATACAGACTTTTTAGAATTTTCCGGCCCAGTTCAAACTGCTTTGCGTTATATTTTTGGCTGGAGTTATGGAGACTATTGGTTTCCTAACGTGCGATCGCTCCCCGGAGCGATATTAATGCTAATCTTGGTTTTATATCCCTACGTCTATCTATTAGCAAGAGTTGCATTTTTAGAACAATCAACTTGTACGCTAGAAGCTAGTCGAATCCTGGGCTGTAGTCCTTGGCGGAGTTTTATTACAGTTGCCTTACCAATGGCAAGACCAGCAATAATTGCGGGTTTAGCCCTAGCTTTGATGGAAACTCTTAACGATTATGGCACTGTTCAGTATTTTGGAGTTGATACTTTCACTACAGGCATTTATCGGACTTGGTTTGGCATGGGAGAAAGAATTGCTGCCAATCAATTAGCTGCTATGCTATTATTATTCGTTCTGGGTCTAATTTTACTAGAACGCTGGTCGCGCAGTCGGACTAAATATTATCAAGCTAGCAGTCGTTATCGCCAACTGCAAACTTATCAGCTTCAAGGAATTAGGGAAATTTTAGCAGTATTTAGTTGTTTTCTACCGCTATTTTTGGGCTTTTTATTGCCCGCAAGTCTTTTAGTCAAATTGACCTTAGCCAATTGGGAAACAACTATAGACGAAAGGTTTTGGATTTTTGCCAGCAATAGTTTAATTTTGGCAACACTAACAGCAATTTTAGCCGTAATTATTGCCTTAATTATGGCTTACGGCTTAAGATTATATCCTAACTTAGGAGTGCAATTAGGAACGCGCATTGCGGCAATGGGCTATGCTGTGCCGGGTTCTGTAATTGCAGTGGGAATTCTCGTTCCCATTGGCAAATTTGACAATCTATTTGATGGTTGGATGCGCGAAAATTTCGGAATTTCTACAGGCTTATTATTAAGCGGAACAATTGCAGCTTTGGTATTTGCTTATTTAGTTAGATTTCTAGCTGTTTCGTTAAATGCAGTTGAGTCAAGTTTGAGTAAAATCAAGCCTAATTTAGATGATGCGGCGAGAAGTTTGGGTTATAGTCCGATGCAAACTTTAGTTACAGTACATACGCCAATGATGACGGGAGGTCTATTAACTGCGATGATGTTAGTGTTTGTGGATGTGATGAAAGAGTTACCTGCTACTATAATTATTAGACCTTTTAACTTTGATACTTTGGCTGTACGAACTTATCAGCTTGCCTCAGATGAGAGATTGGCTGAAGCTTCAGGCCCAGCATTGGCAATTGTTTTAGTGGGGATGTTACCGGTGATTCTATTAAGTTGGAAGATTGCGCGATCGCGTAAGTCTTCGACAGAGTTAACGGTTAACAGTTAACAGTTAACAGTTAATATTATTCCTGTGGAAATCAAGATGATTAATAAAAATTTACCAATGTCTACCCGTACTACTAGCACAATTTTCTTTGTACTGCTTACTATTTTTGTCACCTTTGGATGTCAAAAACAGGCGGCTACTCCCCTCGAAACATTACAAAAAACTAAGCAATGTCCAGAATGCGATCTGACTGGCGCTAAGTTAAGTAACATTGATTTAACAGGCGCTAATCTTAATAGTGCTAAGTTAGAAGGTGCAGTCCTAGAAAATGTCAAACTTAATGAAGCTTTACTCGATAGCGTCAATCTCAAAGGTGCAAATTTAAAAGGCGCTTCTCTGGAAAAGGCAGGTTTATTTGCTGCGGATCTGACAAATGCTGACTTGAGTAACGCCAATCTTAAGGGTGCTTTTTTGCGAGGGGCAAAACTTAATAATGCTAACCTTAGTAATGCCGATTTAAGTGAAACTGACTTAAATAGTGCTGATTTAACAGGGGCAAATCTGAAAGGGGCAAATCTGAAAGGGGCAATGATGCCTGATGGTACAATCAAAAATTAAAACAGATCGGATTGGATTGGATCGGATCGGATTGGATAAGAATCAGAATAGGCGGTTGAAACCGCATCTACACAAACAAAGTCCGCCTACGCGGACTGAAGAATGAATTCAGAAGAATTTAGGAGTCACAATTCAGCATGAATTATTGTGAATTCTGACTCCTGATACCAAATCTGGCTTAAATATCTCCTTCATTCTTTAGTCCGCGTAGGCGGACTTCCTTTGTGTAGTCGCGGTTTCAACCGCCGGACTTCCTTTGTGTAAATGCGGTTGTGTAAATGCGGTGACAACGACGTAACTTCTTCTCTATTTCCATCCCGCGCGATCGGCAATCTTTAAAGCTTCGGGGTTATTTTTCCCAAACACATCAGGGTTGAGAGGGTCAGATTTAAATGTACCAAAACTAGCAACTACAGGATCGATCGCCACACCTGAAATTACGGGATATTCATAATTACCCCCAGCAAAAATCTGTTGCGCTTCACGACTGGCTAGGTGTTCCAAGAATTTGATCGCGCCTGCTTTATTTCGAGAAGTTTTGACGACACCGCCACCACTTATATTGATGTGAGTTCCGCGATCGCGCTGGTTCGGGAAAAACACACCAATTTTAGCCGCGATCGCCTTTTCTTCAGGTTTTTGCGATTTCGCTAACCGAGCGACATAATAGGTATTAACAAGGGCTAGATCGCCTACCCCATCAGCAACAGCCTTGATTTGCGCCGTATCATTTCCCTCTGGAGGACGGGCAAAATTAGCCACCAATCCTCGCGCCCAAGCTTCCGTTTTTTGCCCCCCATGAGCTGCTAATATAGCTCCAACAAGAGACTGGTTATAGATATTCGTGGACGATCGCACTAAAATCTTACCTTTCCATCGAGGATCTGTCAGCGCCTCATAGGTTGACAACTGGGTGGGGTTGACCTTACTTTTGTTGTAAACAATCACCCGCGCCCTGCGCGATAGGCCAAACCAGAAACCTTGAGGATCGCGCAAATTAGCTGGAATTGCCGATGTCAAAACGCTTGATGATACAGGCTGCAAGATACCCGCTTGTTTCGCCCGCCACAAACGCCCACCATCAACGGTGATGAAAACATCAGCGGGACTATTTGCGCCTTCACTTTTGATCCGTTCAATTAGTTGGTCAGCATCCGCTTCAACTAAGTTAACCTTAATTCCAGTTTTTTTCGTGAAGCTTTGGTACAACGCATTATCAGTGTCGTAATGACGCGCTGAATAAAGGTTGAGAGTTCCCGCTTGGGCTGCTACTGGGGCTGTTTTGCTTAGTTCCCCCATTGCCACGACGGCCATTGCGGTTCCGCTGGCAAGAAAAATACGCCTAGAAATGCTCA
Organism: Kamptonema sp. UHCC 0994; assembly: GCF_029167235.1. GTDB lineage: Bacteria > Cyanobacteriota > Cyanobacteriia > Cyanobacteriales > Microcoleaceae > Kamptonema. The sequence goes on from NZ_JARFTR010000233.1 coordinate 6,334, forward strand.
TTGTTCAATAATGATAGATTATTGCATCTGGTCATTGACAGGATGGTGCATGAAAACCCATCTATAGTCATTAATGTATTATCTTAATGCAAGTTATTCTTATTTGCTTATAAAAAATTGTAACTAGGAAGAAGGGGCTAGGGGCTAGGGGCTAGGGGCTAGGGAAGAAGGGGAAGAAGGGGAAGAAGGGAAGAAGCCAATAGAATTAAGGGTGGAAGGAAACTAGAATATCCTAAGCATTTTGGCGGTTGCTATACTTATGAGACAGATTTTTGCTGGCTGGGGATGACAATCAGGGCCCAGTAGGGAACTTCTGCGGGCTCAACTTGAGCGATCGCAACTATCCGCTGATTGAGCATCGTGGCTCGTTCGATATATAATGCTCGTTCAAAGAGCCCTAACTCTATGAGTACATCTCGGACTTTGCTAAAGTGTCTGCCTAGTTTAATGATGACAGCAGCATCAGCAACAGCTAGGCGATCGCGCAGAATTTCCCCTGAAAGTGTCGCCGGCATAATACTCAATACATCATTACGATACGTTAACGGCGCACCTAACTGAGCCGCACTTGCCAAAGTTGAAGAAATTCCTGGTACAACTTCAGTGGTAAATTTGCCTGACAAGCGATTGAAGAGGTACATAAACGAACCAAACAAAAATGGATCGCCTTCGCATAATACTGCTACATCCCGCCCTTGACTCAAATGGCTAGCAATTTTCTCAGCGGCAATATCATAGTAAGGCTGAGACGATCGCGTTGGACTAAAAGGCAAGGGCATCGGAATTTCTATTTGTTCCGGCCGCAAATAATCTGCTACAATCGACCGTGCAAGAACCTTACCATTTTCCATTGCAGGATAGGCAATCACCGGCACTGATTGCAAAATGCGATAAGCTTTTAAAGTTAACAATTCTGGATCGCCAGGGCCAATACCCAGTCCATATAATTTACCAGTAGATTTTGTCATAGAAGGAAGGAAGAAGGAAGAAGGGGCTAGGGGCTAGGGGCTAGGGGCTAGGGAAAGAGGAAAAGAGGGGGAGATGGGGGAGATGGGGGAGATGGGGGAGAGGGGGAAGTAAATCCCCATTCTCCCCCATTAGCGATTAGCGATTAGCGATTACCAATTACCAATTACCAATTACCAATTACCAATTACCAATTACCAATTATCATATTTCATCTAATTTTGCTAACGCATTCACAGCAGCCGTCGCCATTGCACTACCTCCCCGTCGCCCGTGTAAGGTAATAAATGGTACGCCTCGACTATTAGCAGCAAGTTCAGCCTTGGATTCCGCCGCCCCCACAAACCCCACTGGAAAACCCAGAATTAAAGCTGGTTTTGGCATTCCCGCATCCAGTAATTCCAGTAACCTAAATAAGGCTGTAGGCGCATTGCCGATCGCCACTACTGCACCTTTTAAATCATCCTGCCATAATTCGAGCGCCGCAGCCGATCGCGTATTTGCTATCCGCTGCGCCAAGGCGGGGACATCGGGGTGTTGAAGTGTACAAATTATCGCATTATCAACGGGGAGACGCGATCGCGTGATGCCTTGCGCTACCATGCGAGAATCGCAGAGAATGGGTGCACCATCAGCTAAAGCCTTGCGTCCGGCGATCGCGGCTCCGGGGGAAGCTGCTAAGTCTGCTACAATATCTGTCATGCCGCAGCTATGTATCAGGCGTACTGCTACGGATTCTAAATCCGCAGGTAAACTTGATAAATCTGCTTCTGCTCTAATAATGGCAAAGGATTTGAGGTAAATTTCAGTCCCGTCTCGAATATAATCCATTTATAACTAGGGGCTAGGGGCTAGGGGAAGAAGGGGTTAGGGGCTAGGGGCTAGGGGCTAGGGGAAGAGGGGAAGAGGGGAAGAGAATTAAGGTTTCAGCAATAAGCGAGTGCCTTAAATGCCTTGGCGGTTGCTATACCTCAGTTACCGAATGGGATGCAGAATGTTGAATTTGAGTGGGATTTAACCACTGTTGTAACTGAGAAATGGGATGGCGATCGGCAAATTCACCGAAAGACTCATTGTGCGATCGCATCTTTTGATAAACTAGCAGCATTCTTTCTATTAAAGATAATAACTCGGCTGGACTTACGGCTGGGAAGAGTTGCCGCCCAAAGGGTGAATCTTTTGCACCGACATACATAATATATGATGCTATCTTCTGACTCCCATTTTTAATTTCAGTTCCCAATAAAGTAATCTCGCTAGGATTATGTTGGGCACAGGATTTTTTGCAACCGCTGAAGTGAATTTTAATCGGTCGATCTAACATTATTTTTGTTGCTAAATCCCTCGCCAATTTTAAGGCATCACCTTGAGTATCTGTCGCACCCGCAGCGCAACCAGTCTTGCCGGAACAGGCAATTAATGCACTATCTAGACGATTTGCTGACCAGTGTAATCCTAATGCAGTAATGGCTTGCTTGATATCAGGAAGTTGAGAGTTTTGGATATCGGAAATTAGCAGATTTTGCCAAGGCGTAAGCCGGATTGTACCGCTGCCATAAGTTAGTGCTAAATTTGCTAAGCTTCGCAATTGTTTAGATTCCAGTTTTCCTAGAGGTAAGGCAATCCCAATATAGGATAAATCTGGTCGATCTTGAGGATGAATGCCAAGATGATTATAACTTGAAAATGCAGAATTTGGCAAGTTTTGCGTTGTTGTTTTTGTAGGGAAGCGATCGATCTCTTTTTCCAAATTATCTTGATTTATTTTGGTATGAACAGGACTTTGCTTGTCTTCAAAATTAGATTGATTGCCATTGGTTAAAACTGGAATCATCGCCTTTTCAGGTGAAATTCTTTGCAAAGGAAAAGACAAATATTTTTCAATTTGTTCTAGATAGAAATCTTGACCCCAATCAGCCAGCAAGTGTCGCAGGCGTGGTTTTCTGTCCTTAATTAAGCCGCGATCTTTGGTATAATTCAGATAAACTTGAGCGCAAGCTGCTAAGACTGATATACACTGAGATTGTGGGATAATAATACCTGTGTCGGGATACTTTGTATCGTTCAGAAACAGGCGAAAAACAATTTCTTTTAATGGCGATCGCGATTCTGCTACTAAGATAATATCATTCAGGCGATCGCGCACAGAAACCGACTCACCGCCGTCAAAGCAAATACTGAACTTAGGCGATAATGCCGATAACTCAGGATGTCGCTGCAAGTAATCGTCCAACTCCTTAACCAAGAGGCGAGTATCAAGTAATTGCTGCGAGTCAATTCCCGCTGTGGGACTTGCCATAATATTGCGAAGCGGGTCTATTTCCAAATAGGATGGCGCTATCCCTAACTGTTGTAATTTAGCAAAGACTTCACTACCAATTATCGATCGCATTTCCCGAATCTGTAAATTAGCCCGATTCGTGACTTGGACGTAGCCGCCGCCTAATTCGTCAGCCAGATCCGCGATCGCACAACATTGTACTGCATTTAAGATTCCCCCCGGAATCCGCATTCGAGACAAGATCCCATCTCGAGCAACGGAGCCATACAATAAACCTGGACAGGTTGGTAAATCAGGCAAAGATAACAAGCAACATCCTCCCCATGCGACGCAGGGAATCGAGTGTGAACGTGCTAAAAGCACCTCCCAAATGGCGTTCTGGCTTTGACAGTTGCGGCACAGCGCCGGAATTACACCGGACTTTCCCATATTCAGGTTCTAGAATAATATCACGTATGCGATCGCTTTGATAAGTTTTAAAGTGCTATTTTAATCTGTCGCGTTATTTTTGGCGATCGCAAGTCCTAGTTGCGATTGGTTCTGCTAGGGTTGTATGTTAATATAATTAGTAAATAAAAACATCCATCTAGCAAGGCAACTGATATATCGATAGTTTTCAATAATCCCGAAATGACAAGCCCAGTCTCCACTCAATCCCTAATTCCCATCCCCCAGCAAAAATGGCTTTCAGTGGTGGGTATTGGTGAAGATGGACTATCTGGATTAAGCGCGATCGCGCAATCTCTAATCAATCAAGCTAAAATTATTGTCGGCGGCGCACGTCACTTAGCAATGCTGCCAAAAGACGATCGCGAAAAGTTAGTTTGGACATCTCCTATTGAGGTGACAATTGATGAAATTATCCGCCGCCAAGGACAGCCTGTCTGCATTTTAGCCAGCGGCGATCCCATGTGTCACGGCATTGGCGTAACCCTCACCCGCCGCATTCCCATCTCGCAAATAACCATTATTCCCGCTGCATCGGCTTTCAGTCTGGCTTGTGCCCGCCTGGGATGGCCCCTTGCGGAAATCGAAACTTTTAGCTTAACAAACCGCCCGATCGCTGCGATCGTATCTGCTTTCTATCCCGGCGCACGCTTGCTAGTTTTGAGTGCGGACAAACATACCCCCGCTAAGGTGGCGGCAATCCTAACAGAGCGAGGCTTTGGTGAGAGCCAGATCGCTGTATTAGAGCGGATGGGGGGGGAGTTAGAACGAGTAATTGAGGGCATTGCAGCGACGTGGGAGGCAACGGATTTAGCCGATTTGAATACGATCGCGATGGCAGTTATCGCCACTCCCGGAACCTTCCCCCTACCTCGGATTTCAGGCTTACCGGATAGCGCCTTTCACCACGACGGACAACTTACTAAACGGGAAGTTCGAGCCATTACTCTCTCAACTTTAGCTCCAATTCCGGGAGAATTGCTCTGGGATGTAGGTGCTGGCTGCGGTTCGATCGCGATTGAGTGGATGCGGAGTCATCGCCACTGCCGCGCGATCGCGATCGAACGTCATCAAACCAGATTACAATACATTGCAGATAATGCCGCCGCCCTTGGCATTCCCAGTCTCAAAATCGTTGCAGGAGAAGCGCCAGAGGCTTTAAAAGACTTGCCTCAACCTGATGCCATCTTCATTGGTGGTGGTGCTACTACTGATACTCTATTTGAAACCTGCTGGAATGCACTGCGATCGCACGGCCGCCTTGTAGTAAATGCTGTCACCATTGAGAGCGAACTAAAAGTGCTACAATGGCATAGCCAGTATGGAGGTGAGCTGATTCGGATTAGCATCGATCGCACAGTCGCGATCGGCTCTTTTTTAGGGTGGAAACCTTCTGCACCAATTACACAATGGATCGCAGTTAAACCTAGTTTCAGGACTTATGCAAAAGTATTTGTAACGCCGCCATCCTGGCGGTAAAGAA
>NZ_JARFTR010000215.1 GCF_029167235.1 Kamptonema sp. UHCC 0994
GGTAAAGATACCGCCTAGAAGGCGGCGTTACGTAAGTCATGTTTACAGTGAAATAGCCTTGGACTGTAAAAGGCTCTCTCCTACCTGCAAATATTTTCCTGGTCTTTCTGGATCTGGTATATACCAAGCCGGATTTCCCTTCGGATCTCGTCCTAATTTTGCACCGGGAACAGGTGGTTGAGGGGAGGCGTTACCATTTGCTCCTGACCCTTGTTTTTGACCATTTCCCGCTAACTCAAGAGCCGTACTACCGTTACCTGGTGAAGGCAAAAAGCCTTCTGCTTGCATTTCTGCAATGCTTTGCTTAAATGTGGCGATGACAAATTCCAGATCGGCATCTGAATGAGCGATCGTCAAGAAACAAGGGCGATGATCCCAAATATGAATTCCCTTTTCCCGCAACCAATAAAATAGCAATTCTCCTTCTACAAATTCTGGTGGGTAGATAACTTTAAAAAGAGATCCAAAATTTTTCGCTTGGAAGGGAACCTGCATTTGCTCAAACAAATTATTGAGTTCGGCTGCTAGTTTATTGGTTTTTTGATTGAGCGATTGCTGCAACTCTGGGCCGCATTTCTTCAAATACTCTAAAGCTGCTTTCGCCGCTGCTAATACCAGCGGATGGCGGACAAAAGTACCTGCAAAATAGGTGACACCAACTTCAGGAAATGAGCGATCGCCATATTGCCAGAAACCACCATCGAGAGCATCCATAAATTTGCGATTCCCAGCAATTACCCCAATCGGTAAACCAGCACCCACTACTTTTCCATAGGTGGCGATATCTGCTTTCACATCAAAATAAGCTTGAGAACCACCGGGATGAATTCTGAAGCCAGTAATCACTTCATCCATGATGAAAGCTGAACCCGATTTTTCGGTAATTCGTCGCAATTCATGGAGGAATTCTTTAGGTTGAAGATCGGGACGGCGACTCTGCACTGGTTCTACCATAATCGCGGCTAATTCATCGGCATGATTTCTTAAAATTTCCAGAGATTCAGGTTCGCCATAATCCACGATTAACACATTTTCAACTGCTTCTGGCATAATTCCTGGGGAGGCGGGAATTGACCGTAATTTTTTCGTTCCCCGCACGATTACTTCATCAAAAATGCCGTGATAAGCACCAGAAAAAATGGCAATTTTATTACGTCCCGTTACGGTTCTGGCTAGGCGCATTGCACCTAAAACTGCTTCCGATCCTGTGTTACAAAATGCCACGCGCTCTAGCTTAGTTAATTCGCAAATCAGTTCAGCAACTTCTCCAGCGAGAGGGGTTTGCGGCCCAATTTCATAACCTTGTTTGAGTTGTTCTTCAATTGCTTGGACAATAAAGGGTGCGGAATATCCAAAAAAGTTCGAGCCGAAACCGTTGGTTAAATCTAGGTACTCATTACCGTCTAAATCCCAAAGTTTTGAACCCAAGGAACGATTGACTACAATCGGGTAAACAATCTCCTTATAAGTGGGATTAAAACCTGATACTGTGCGCGGATCGGCGAGGTGGTGACGGTGCGATTGAGCGTACTTTTTAGAGCTGGGAGTTTTGGCGGTATATCGGTTGATAAATGCCTCGAATTTTGCTTGTTGTTGGGAATTTAATTCTCTTCCCTGAGTGTTGATTCGCGCCGCAGCACCAAAGGGTTTTTTCTCTTCGGTTGGCGGGGGAGAATTTTGTGCTATTGGGGCGCTGCTAGTGCCATTACCGGTCGGAGCAGGTGATAAGATTGGAGGCGACTGTTGGATAGTTTGAGGAGTAGAAACTGGCAGTGCAGATGGCAGGGAGGATGAATGGTTATTTCCCAACAAGTCTAGTTGCTTGGACATCAATTGCAACTGTTGAGCCACGACGGATTCTAGAGAACCGGGTTGAGTATTTGCTATGGGTACTTGGTAGTTGGTAGTTGGTAATTGGTAATTGGTATTTGGCAATTGGTTTTGATTTTCTTGTCTGATTGCTTGAGGTGGCGGAGGCGCTAATTCGCTGACAGTTTGTGGTAAAATTGGCGCGGTTTCCTGTGGTGCGGGTAGGACTTCCGGTGGCAAATTTCCATCTAGGAATTCTGCTAAGCTATCGAGGGTGGGGAAATCCTCTAATAACTGACGAAATGTGATTTTGATGTTGAATTTTTTCTGCAAAGCAGTTCCCACTTGCGTCAAAGCTAGAGAATCTATTCCCAATTCTACGAACAAGGTTGCAGCATCAGCAATATCAATTTCTAACCCCGAAGTTTCTTCGATGACTTCTTGTAATAAGGGAAAAATTCTCTCTTTGCGCGATTGAGTTTGATTCGCTAGGGATGTTTGCATGGTGGATGAAGAATGAGTAATGGGTAATGGTAATTTTTGGGCGGAGGTGACAGGAACTTGGGCTGCTGATGGGATGCTAGCAATAGGTTCTACCCAGTAGCGTTTCCGTTCAAAAGGATAGGTGGGTAAGGGAATGAGACTGCGGGTTTCTTCAGCATAAAAACTCTCCCAGTCGATCGCCCTACCCGCCAGCCAAAGTTGTCCAACGGCAGTTAATAAAGCTGACCATTCACTATTATTAACTGCGGTATCGCTGAGGGAAGAAATTACTACTTGTTTTTTCAAGTCTTTGGCTTGTTTGCGAGCTAAGGTTGCCGCTGTTGTTCTAGGGCCAACTTCCAATAAAATTAGGGTAGAATCGTTTTGCCATAATTCCTGTACTCCTTCTGCAAAGCGTACTGTTTGCCGCAAATGTTTCGCCCAGTATAGACAATCTGTTGCTTGTTCTGCTGTAATCCAGCTAGCAGTAACAGTAGAAACAAATGGAATTTGTGGTGGTTTAAGTTCTACTTGTCGGACATAATTAGCAAAGGTGTCAATAATCGGTTCCATCATCGGTGAATGGAAGGCGTGAGAGGTATGTAAATGTTTGCAGGTGATACCTTCGCTTGCTAGTTGGCTTTCTAAGGCTGCGATCGCATCTGTTGCACCCGATGCTACACACAAAGATGGGCCATTAATCGCTGCGATGCCTACGGCAAGCTTCGCTAACGCCACTTCCGCACTCAACCGCTGTTCTAAAGTTGCAGCCGGTAGGGCCACTGACAGCATGGAACCAGTGGGAAGACTCTGGATCAACCGCCCCCTGGTTGCCACTAACATTAAGGCATCTTGCAAGGAAAATACCCCAGCTAGACAGGCGGAAACAAATTCACCAATACTATGACCGATGGTCGCTTGAGGTTGAATCCCCCAACTCATCCACAGTTGAGCTAAAGCATATTCAACAACAAATAAAGCCGGTTGGGTAAAACAAGTTTGGCGTAACTGAGTCGCTGCGGCTTCAGCATCATCACTGTTAGGGTAGAGTATATCCCGCAAATCTAAGCCCAGATGGGGTTGCAACAGTTCCGCACATTCGTCTACTGTGTCTCGGAATACAGCCTCAGTCTCATAGAGATTCAAGCCCATATTGACATACTGCGACCCTTGCCCCGGAAACATGAACGCAATCGGGCGCTGTTTCGCGTCTGTCTGGCGAGTGGCCGACTGTTGGGGAGGGAGACTATCTAGTACCTGTAAGGCATCTTCTCGGCTGTTACAGACCGCAAAGCGGCGATGATTAAAGGGTTTGCGACCGATTTTCAGGGTGTAAGCAACATCCGCGAGATTGAGTGCGGGATCTTGCTGCAAGTATTCCCGTAAGTTAGCTGTGGCCGCATCTAAGGCCGATGGGGTTTTCGCTGAGAGTAAGAGTAATTGCCGGGGACGAGAGGGGCCAGAGGGTGTGACTGGAGGCGCTTCTTCCAAGACTGCATGGGCGTTTGTACCCCCTACGCCGAAGGAACTGACACCGGCCCGTCGAGGTGTGGGGCCGGCTTTCCATTCGGATAAAGTGGCATTGACGTAAAAGGGACTGTTGGCAAAATCGATTTTGGGATTAGGTTTTTCAAAGTGCAGCGTAGGCGGGATGAGTTTATGGTGAAGAGAAAGGGCGGTTTTAATCAAACCAGCAACGCCTGCACCAGCGATTGTATGTCCGAAGTTGCTTTTAATGGTGCCGATCGCGCAAAATTGTTTTTTCTGAGTTTGAGCGCGAAAAACTTGAGTTAAAGCTTCAATTTCAATCGGATCTCCAAGGGGTGTAGCAGTTCCGTGTGCTTCGATATAGCTAATAGTTTCGGGTTCTATGCCGGCGAAGGATTGGGCCATTGCGATCGCGCCTGCTTGACCGTCTACACTGGGGGCGGCGAAGCTCACTTTTCCCGCGCCGTCGTTATTGGTGGCCGCACCTTTAATGACAGCATAGATATAATTGCGGTCTGCGATCGCATCTTCTAAACGCTTGAGTACCACCACCCCTGCACCATTTCCGAATACAGTACCCTCAGCATTTGCTTCAAAGGAGCGAGTATAGCCATCATTAGAAAACATTCCCCCGTCTTGGTACAAATAGCCGCTATTTTGGGGAACGGTGACGGAGATACCACCTGCGATCGCCATATCGCATTGATAACTCAGTAAACTGTAGAAAGCATTACTAACTGTGACTAATGAAGTCGAACAAGCAGTATAGATATTAAGACTCGGCCCCTTCAAATTCAGTTTATAGGAAGTGCGGGTAGTCAGAAAATCTTTTTCATTGGCGACCATTGCTTGAAATGCACCAATCGCCTCGATTAAATCTGGTCGTTTAGAAACATTATTAGCGAAATAAGTGTTATTTCCCGTTCCGGCAAATACACCGATTAAACCTTTATAAGTATCAGGATTACAACCCGCTTTTTCTAAAGCCTCCCATGCCATTTCTAGAAAAATTCGCTGCTGCGGGTCGATAATTTCAGCTTCGCGGGGATTTATCCCAAAGAAATCTGCATCAAATTTATCCGCATCTTTAATAATCCCTTTCGCTTTGATGTAGTTTGGGTCAGATTTTAGTTGGCTATCAATACTGGGGTCAAGTTCAGCATCAGTTAAAAATGTCGTAGATTCAACACCATTGCATAAATTCGACCACAATTCATCAAGATTGGTTGCGCCTGGAAAACGCCCAACCATCCCGATAATTGCTACACCTTCATATTCTTGTGAATTAGTCATTAAGTTATTAATCTCCTTCAGTCTATTCGTAACGCCGCCTTCTATAGCGGTTCTCAAGTAAGTGAGGTACGTAGTTGGGCTTTAGCCCTCTTAATAGTGGCTATATAATAAGTTTTGAGTTGTTAGGCGCTTACCTCACTTACTACATCATCGGAGGGCTAAAGCCCAACTACGTACCTCACTTCCTAGTAGGACGAAACCGAGCCATTGCTGACTTTTGTTTATCTCCTCGCTCTTGAAACTGTTCAGATGCAGAAACCTCATTTTTTCCCTGACTAGAGAGGTATTTTGCCAAGTCACTGATAGTAGGATACTGAAACACTTTAACTACTGGTAGATCGATATTAAGTTCTTGCCTGACTTTAGCAACTACTTGAAGGCTGAGCAGTGAATTGCCACCAAGCTCGAAGAAATTATCATCAATACCAACCTGCTCAAATTTTAACAGCTTACACCAGATATTGGCAAGTATAGATTCCCACTGATTTTGCGGAGCCGCATAACTCTGTTCTAAGTGCGGCCGCTGCGTATCTGGCGCAGGAAGAGATCGGCGATCGATCTTGCCACTAGGAGTTTGTGGTAGGCGATCTAGGGTGATAAATATTGAAGGAATCATGTAGTCTGGAAGTCTCTCAAGGAGAAACTTTCGCCAGTCACTAATGGCAATTTGTTGTTCAGTATTCAGGACAAGATAAGCTACTAATCGTTTATTTCCGGGTTCATCTTCGCGGGCTGTCACCACCACTTCTTTAACTGCGGGATGAGTAGCTAGGGCCGTTTCTATTTCCCCTAATTCGATGCGGAATCCCCGCACTTTAACTTGATTGTCAATCCGACCAAGATACTCAATATTTCCATCAGGAAGGTAGCGAGCTAAATCCCCTGTTTTATAAAGTCTTGAGTTGAAATCTTTGCTTTCCAACTCCTCTAAAAAGGGATTAGTAATAAATTTTTCATCTGTCAAGTCTGGGCGATGGAGATAACCCCTTGCTAAGTTCACCCCACCAATATATAATTCCCCTGGTATACCGACTGGTACTTTTTGCAAGTACCGATCTAGTACATACATTTGAGTATTACTAATCGGGCGACCAATAGAGGGGAGTGCTGGCCAATTACTAGGCGAACCTGTTAAGGTAAAAGCAGTAACTACATGACTTTCTGAAGGGCCGTAATGATTGTGCAATGTGGCGTTTTTAAGCTGAGAAAACAGGTGAGAAATTGCCGGACTAATTTGTAATTGTTCCCCGGCTGTGACTATTTCTCGCAGCGTAGTAGGAACTAATTCGTAGGTTTGGGCTGCTTCTGCAAGGTGTTGTAAGGCAATAAAAGGAAGAAAAAGCCTTTCAACTGATTGTGCCATCAGGAAGCCTAATAATTTACCCGCATCTCTCCGCAATTCTTCGGTAATAAAAACTAAGGTTCCACCAGCACATAAAGTTGAGAAAATCTCCTGAAAGGAGACATCAAAACTAAGAGAAGCAAATTGCAAAGTTTTGGCTTGAACGCTTAGACCAGAATTTTGAATTTGCCACAAAATTAAGTTGACTAAACCTCGATGTTCTAAAGCGACACCTTTCGGTTTACCAGTCGATCCAGATGTGTAAATTACATAGGTTAAGTTATGAGGATTAGCTCGATTAATGGGGTTTGTTTTGCTTTTTTGGCTGAGGGTTGACCAGTCTGTATCTAAGCAAATAGTTTTAGCTTGATGGGAGGGTAAATTGTCAACTAATTGAGACTGAGTAAGAATGACTGGAGCTTGAGTATCAGTTAACATGAATGTTAACCTTTCTGGAGGGTAAGCTGGATCTATGGGAACATAAGCACCGCCTGCTTTCAGAATACCTAAAATCGCGATCGCCATTTCTAAAGATCGTTCCAGACAAACGGCGACTAAAATATCTGGCCCAATGCCTAATTCCTGTAAGTAATCTGCGAGTTGATTGGCTCGTTCATTGAGTTGTTGATAGGTTAAATAAGAGTCAGGAGATTGGGAAGGAAAAGTAATAGCAATCGCATCAGGCGTGCGTTCTACCTGTTCCTCAAATAATTGGTGAACGCAGTAGTTAGTATGCTCTGTTTTGGTTTGATTCCATTGACATAATTGCTCTTGTTCAGCTACAGTTAATAACTGTAATTCTTTTAGAGGGCGATCGAGATTGGCGGCTATATTTTCTAGTAACGTTTTCAGATGACCTAGCATTCTAGCTATGGTATCGCCATCAAAGCGTTGAGCATCTGCTTCAATTTTGAGTGAAAGTTCTTCGCCACCGTATCCGTAAAGATTCAGGGGAAAATTAGTTTGTTCTAGGAGTTGAAATTCGCGCTTAACCCAATCACCACCTTGACCTTGTAAAAGCGAGTTAATCGGTTCATTTTCAAAGGTGACAAGGCTTTCAAATAAAGAAGTTCCACTGGAAATGTCGCTCCAAGCAATCGCTTCAATCAAAGGAGTATGTTCGTAGTCTTGCAATTTTTCCCATTGATTTTGGAGTTCTTGCAGCCAAATTTTTATATTTTTTTCTGGTGAGACATTGACTCGTAAAGGTAGAGAATTACTCAAAAAACCAACTATTGTATCTGCACCTTTGAGGGTTCCTTCGCGACAAGTTCGAGTATAACCAAACAAGACTTCTTCTTCACCACTATAACGACTGAGTAGCAGTGCCCATATTCCCAAAACAAGGGTATTGAGGGTGATTTTATGGGTTGGGGATAAAGCTTTTAAACTACAAGTGAGAGAGGGGGAAAGTCGAATTATTTCTGTTATACGCTTGGCTTGGATACTATCTCGAACAGAGGGGCGATCTACTATTAACGGAGTGGGTGTACTGAAGCCTTTAAGGGTTTGTTTCCAGTAGGTTTCGGCGGGGGATAAATCCTGCTGTTGTAACCATTCGATGTAGTCTTGATAAGGATGGGGTGCTGCTAGTTGTAATTCTTGTTTTTGAGACAGGGCCTCATAAAAAGTGAAAACTTCTTTTAAGACAGTGGCGATCGCGTGACTATCTAGTAAAATATGATGGAATGTCCAAATTAGCTGGTAGTCAGCCTCGCCTTGCTGGAACAGGGCTAGACGCATCAAGGGAGGTTCTGCTAGGATAAAACCACGTTGGCGATCGCTTTGCAGATAGGTAGCGAGAGATTGAGTGCGATCGCTCTCCGATAAGTTTCGCCAGTCTTGAAGTTCGATTAGTATGTTTACTTGGGGATGTACTGTTTGCAACGGTTCCCCTGTTTCTGACCACCCAAAGCTAGTTCTTAAGGTAGTATGTCTCTCGATGACGAGATCCCAAGCTTGTTGGAAAACTGCAACGTTAAGATCGTGATGAAGGTGACAGAGTACCTGTTCAATATCTACACCGGATTGTTCCGCCTTGAGGTGGTGAAACAGCATCCCCTGTTGCATGGGTGATAGTTTATAGGAATAGCGATCGCTCATAATTAAATCCTTTTGAATAGTGATAATAACTTACGTAACGCCGCCCTCTGGCCAGTAAATTACCGCAGAGGGCGGCGTTACGAATCTTTCCTCTTTACACCTTATCCAAACACTCATTCAAAGCCTTGGCTAAGGACTGAACGCGAGGTTCTAAGATCAGAGTCTTATGATGTCCCGGAACTTCTACGATATCTACTCCACCAGCAGCTAAATCACCCCAGCCTAGAAAAGGCTCATAATATTCTTTTGTTGGTCGTTCAATTGCGCGTAATACAGTCACCTTCCCCGGATAAACTTTCGGCTCATAAGTGTATTGAGACTGAAAATTATTTGCCTCTATTAGCTTAAAATGCTCTGGGATTCCATCGCCATTTTTACCAGGGAACCACTGATAAAATTTCTTGACAATCTTCGCGCCTAATTTCTCAAACATCCACAGTATTCTATCAATGACGTACAAAAATTTATCCTTGAGTTTAAATCGTGAAAGATTTAAACGATGGATGTAAAACTGATAGGATAAAGGTGGAACATCTGTTGATACAGTTGGACTAAAGGTATCAAGTAAAGCCAGCAAACCAACTTTTTCACCAGCCGCCACAAGTTGCTGAGCAATTTCAAATGCCACAATTCCTCCAAAGGAGTGACCAGTCAAACAATAGGGCCCTTTAGGCTGGACGCTACGAATTTCTTTAATATAATCTCTTGCCATTTCTTCAATGGTAGTGTGAGGTTGGGATTTCCCATCAAGACCTCGTGATTGTAATCCATAAACAGGCTGATCCTGACCGAGATAATGTGCTACAACCTGATAAGAAAGCACATTGCCACCAACTGCATGAATGCAGAATAAAGGTCTCCTAGAACCGTTAGGTTGAATTGGGACTAAGCTCGACCAAGGAGCAGACCATTCTTGTTGCTGAAGAATGTTAGCAATTCCCTCAATAGTTGGGGTTTGAAAAAGAGTAGCTAGAGGCAGGGTTTTATCAAACTTCTCCTGAATTTTAAAGAACAAACGCGCAGCATTCAGTGAGTGTCCGCCTAACTCAAAGAAATTATCTTTGATTCCAATCGGCTTAATTCCTAAAGTTTCTTCCCACATCTTAGTTAGTTGAATTTCTAACTCATTACTAGGAGCAACAAAGGTTTTTTGTAAATTATACTCTTCTACTTCCACCACTGTATCCGGGTTTATTTGTCGGAAGTAAGGTAATGAGAATAGATGGCTACTAGGATCGCGGATAATGTTTTCCAAAACCCTCTGAAAATTTTCTAGAATCTCAGAAATATCACCCTCATTAAATAAATCAGTTTTGTATTTTGTCATGATCTTGAACCTCGATCCATCATAGAGGTTCAACCAACCTAAATCAAAATCAGCGGCTTGATTATCCAGAAACAAGGAGCTAATTTCAATACCCGGTAACTCCAACAGATTTGCGAAGGACTCTTCCAAACTAAATAAGGTTTTTGACAGAGAGATACGTGCTAAATTAGGCAATTCTGCAACCGTTTGAAACGGTAAATCTTGATGGTCATAGGCTCCTAAAACTCCTTCACGTACTCTTCCTAATAACTCCCGAAAACTGGGGTTTCCTGATAAATCAGTCCGCAGCACTACAATGTTATTAAAATACCCAACTACTCCCTCAGTCTCCGCACCCTTGCGGCCTGCACTTGGCAAACACATCACAAGGTCTTCTTGACCTGTATATCGATTGAGCAATATCTGAAATGCTGTTAACAGCGTCATAAATACAGATACACCTTCTTGGCGGCTAAGAGTTTCGATCGCAGTAGAAAATTCCTTAGAGAACTCTACAACTTGATAGCTACCTTGGGAACTTGGGGTCAGGGTTGCGGACTGAGAAGTGGGCAATTTTAGTAGGGGAATATTGCCACTTAATTGCTGTTTCCAGTAGGCTAATTGATTTTCTAATATTTCACCTTGCAACCACTGTTTCTGCCAATAGGCAAAGTCAGCATACTGGATGGTTAACTTTGACAAAGGAGAAGGCTGTCCCTGCAAAAATGCTTTGTAAAGTGTGCCCCATTCTTTCATCAATATTTCTAATGACCAGCCATCTGCAATTATATGATGTATGACTACCAGTAAAAGCCTTGCCTCGTGATTTAGTCTCACTAATTTTACTCGAAATAAAGGCCCCTCTTCCAATTTGAAAGGACGTTGAACCTCTTGGTTCAAGATTTGTAGCGCCTCTGGTTCTCGCTCAATTTCTGGGAGTTCTTCTAAGCTGATAATCGATAAAAGAGAAGGGACAAATTCAGCAATAATCTGTACGGGTTGGTTATCAACCAGTTTAAAGGTAGTTCGCAAAGCTTCATGACGTTGCAGAATTTCCACCCAACATTGCTCGAACATACTTTCATTCAACTCTCCCCGCAGGCGTACCGCAAATAGGAGGTTATACATTGGGTTATCGGGAGCAAACTGGTTTAGTAACCACAAACGTTCTTGAGCAAAAGAAAGGGGTAAATTCCCATCTCTGGGAGCAGGGTGAATGGTGACTGTGGGTGTAGCAGCTATCTCCTCAGCTTGGCGCAAGAAAGAGAGAATTTCGGCTTTGCGAGTGCTTAATTCTGTTCGCAATTCAGCAGTAAGAGCGTCCTTGGGAGCATTACAGGTTAAGCGATCGCCTTTCAATTGAATTTCTACGCCTAAACTTCGTAGATCTGTCAAAAATTCAGCGGTTTTCATAACTCAATTTCCTGATGGTTTTATCAATGTTGTTATATAGTAGAAGACCACGATTAACAGAGCAA
>NZ_JARFTR010000008.1 GCF_029167235.1 Kamptonema sp. UHCC 0994
ATTGATGTGTCTCCTTGTTCATAGGCTTTAACTATTTTTTGGCGAAACTCGATCAAATAAGGTTTCATTTTTTCTGCGATCGCTACTGAACATAGTGTACCACAGATACATGGAATTTGCTATATATGATGAAGAAAAGGGATTTTGGTATATCCGTACCCCTAGCCGAGTATTACCAAGGGCTGCCCTTTTGCAAAATGGCGATATTGTTCCTCTCGCAGCGGTTCAAAACTATGACGAAACCGAATGATAACAACAGACAGCAAGTACAGCGTTTAGATGAATTAATGGCGATCGCGCGTCAAAGATTTCTCGATGCAGGCGGCGATCCTCGACGTTTACCATCCGGTTTAAAAGGCGATGATTACATGACAGACGCAGAAAGAGAAGAAGCACTTACAATAGCGCGATCGCTTTTTAACGACGAATATATAAACAGCTATCTAGAAAAAAAGCGTCAAAATAATTTACAACCGCAGATGTAGGCGTAATACCAAATCCGGGTTTGCTACCCTCTACAAAAACGAAGTCCGCGCAATTCGAGACTAAAAAATAAAGGGGGTATTTAAGCCGGATTTCGTATAAAATAGCTAACTGGCTTAACTATACCTGCTCAATCAATGCCATCATCGGGAGTCCAATACTTAATTATCAATGCCCTAGACACTCTGGACTTGCTCATCTGGAGGATCTATGATGAAGAAAAGGGATTTTGGTACATCGAAACCCCAAGTCAAATTTTACCAAGGGCTGCTATACTACAAAGTGGCGAGGTTGTTCGTATAGACGAGGTTGCGAACTATGACGAATCAGAATCAAATTAGGAAAGAGCAAGATCGAAGATTAGGAGAATTAATGGCGATCGCGCGTCAAAGATTTCTCGATGCAGGCGGCGATCCTCGACATTTGCCATCCGGTTTAAAAGGCGACGATTACATGACAGACGCAGAAAGAGAAGAAGCACTTACAATAGCGCGATCGCTCTTTAACGATGAATATATAAACAGCTATCTAGAAAAAAAGCGTCAAAACCAGTTAACAGTTAACGGTTAACAGTTAACCGTTAACTGTTAACAAAAAATTAATCCGTAGTTCCAGTTTGAATCGAATCTTGAGAAGCCTGAGTCCATTCAGTGTGGAAAAACTCGCCACGCGGCTTATCAGTTCGCTCATAAGTGTGAGCGCCGAAATAATCGCGCTGAGCTTGCGTCAGATTTTGGGGCAAGCGATCGCGCCGATAGCTATCAAAATAGTCTAGCGACGCACTGAAAGCTGGTACAGCAATCCCCAACGTACTCGCAGTAGCCAACACCTCCCGCCAAGCTACCTGCCGATCTAAAATTGTCTGCTTAAACTCCGGCGCTAGCAGCAAATTTGGCAACTTAGAATCGTCATTGAAAGCCTTTTTAATCTTATCCAAAAACCCAGCTCGGATAATACAGCCGCCTTTCCAAATTCGCGCAATTTCACTCAAAGCCAATTCGTAATTAAACGACTTCGAGGCAGCACTTAACAACGCCATACCTTGAGCGTAAGAGCAAATCTTCGAGCAATAAAGAGCATCCCGGATCTTGCCTACCAACTCCTTCGGATCGCCCTCATACTTGGCAGAAGGCCCCGATAATTCATGAGAAGCTTTAATCCGTTCGTCTTTGTAAGAAGACATAATCCGAGCATTCACAGCAGCAGTAATTGTGGGAATACTCACTCCTAAATCCAAAGCACTAACTACCGTCCAGCGACCCGTACCTTTTTGACCCGCTGAGTCCATAATCACCTCAACTAAGGGCTGCTTAGTTTCCGGGTCATTGTACTTGAAAATATTAGCAGTAATTTCAATCAAAAATGAGTTGAGTTCGTCAGTGGTGTTCCATTCTGTAAACACTTCATGCAACTGTTGGCCATTGAGTCCGGCCACATTTTTAAGCAAATCGTAGGCTTCAGCAATTAACTGCATATCGCCGTACTCAATGCCATTGTGTACCATTTTTACGTAGTGACCGGCACCGCCAGGGCCGATGAAAGTCACGCAAGGGCCGTCGTCTACTTGAGCGGCAATTTTGACCAAAATTGGCTCCAATTTCCCGTAAGCTGTTTGCGTACCTCCCGGCATCAAACTAGCACCATTGAGAGCGCCTTCTTCGCCGCCGCTGATGCCCATACCCACAAATCCCAGTCCCGTTGCTTCTAATTCTTTGGTACGGCGTTCGGTATCTTCGTAGAGAGAATTACCGCCGTCAATGATCATGTCTTCCGGGTCTAGCATGGGTTTTAGCTGCTGGATGACGGCATCAACGGGCTTGCCGGCCTGTACCATGACTAGGATTCTGCGGGGACGTTCTAGGGATTGGACGAATTCTTGAAGAGTCTGGGTAGCGATGATATTCTTGCCTTGGGCGCGTTTAGCCATGAACTCTTCGGTTTTGGCGTAGGTGCGGTTGAAGACGGATACGGAAAAGCCGCGACTCTCTACATTTAGCGCTAGGTTCTCGCCCATAACGGCTAGACCAATTACTCCAAAGTTTTGCTGTGCCATAAATCTTTGTTGACTCTGTTGTTGGTTTTGGGCTTGGATTCAATTTACTTTAATTTTTCTATTTGATACCTGGTTTTTGATAAAATTGGTAAGGTTTTTTTAAGATTTCCAGCTATACAAAGATATGCAGGATACCATAAAAAGGCAGTTATAAATATTGTGCGGTAACGATAGATACAATTAAACGAATAGCTAAGATAAAAGTTAGGAGGCGATAACAATGCAGGAATTACAGCACCTTGCGGCTTGGGTAAAGGAGCGCTACGCTCAGGAGTACATTTTGACGTGGTTGCTGAGTCAGCCGGGTCTGTGGTGGTCGGATGGGGACGTTTACCAGGCGGCGATGCAGAGGTCTGGGAAGTTACTTAAGGAGTACGTTCGGAAGAAGCAAGAGGGTGAGGTATTCCAGGGAATTGCGGATAAGTTGGTTCAGGATGAGACTTGGGACGCTGTTGCAGCGAGTTTGGGTAAGATTTTTGCGGTTTACCAGGAGGAGTTGGTGAAGTTGCAAGACCCCAGCCGTAGGGATGAGGGGTTAAAAAAAACATTGAGTAGCGGGGAGTTGAGGGTGCAACCTGCGGCGGTGTTGGAGGTGCAGCAGGCTTTGCCCGATCCTTATGCCGATCCTTTGACTAGGCGGTGAGGGGAAAGTTGGGTTGATTATTGTTTTGGGCGTGCGATCGCTAAAAATATACAATTCCGACAATTGGTAAAATAAAAGGTCTTAGTAACTAAACACTAAAGGCTTATGTCTAAGAATTTTCCCACGCTCAGCACTTCGAGTGAAATTATGGGTGGGACTCCTGTTTTTGTAGGCACTAGGGTTCCTGTGGAAACACTTTTTGACTATGTAGAGGCGGGGGAATCAATTGATGATTTTTTAGAGGGATTTCCTACTGTCACTAGGGAACAAGTAATTGCACTGTTGGAAGAGGCTAGAAAGCAATTAATTGGGTTGGTGGCGTAGGATGAAGCTTCTCTTAGATGAGTGTATTGATCGCAGGTTGGCGACAAAGTTTGCCGGAAAGAATATCAAAGTAAAAAGCTAAATCTCTTTTAAAGCTATACCAACAATACTGTCACCTTGCTGTGCCTTAGCTAATTTCATAGCTCTTGAAACTTCTCGCAAAGTTTCACCAAAACCTATACTGCTAGTCAAGACATCTGTTGTACTTCTATATTCTTTTTGCAACTTGCTAAGTAGAGATTCATTGTATTGAGACTTAAATAATATATTATCCCCCTCAGCAAAAATCACTGAGTTTGAATCTTTTGTTTCACTCCATATCAGCTTGCTCATTTTTTCAATTGCTTTGCTGATTGCACGACTTCTTTTGAACACTTCAGATTCATCTTGAGCTGAATCGCCGAAAGCTAGCTCTAAATACTTGCCTGTTCCATCTCCATCCAACCCAAAATAGAATATTTTTCCTTCAGTATCATGGGGAGGGCGGAGAATTTTATATTCCAAAAGATTTCCCCTTTTATCCAGAACCACAAAAGCAGCTAAAGTTTTAATAGTAAATTGTAGAAATGTAAATGCTAAGTGTGAAGTAAGATAAGATTGAATTGGAACGATATCCTTTTTTTCTGTTTTTTTGTTTGGGTGAGACGCTTCATTTCGTATCTCTTTCATTAAATATGTAAAATGTCCCAATATTTTTTCATTGACAAAATACTGAGGTGTTGTTTCAAAAAAATCTCTGATTTCTTTCATTTTATCACCTAACGTTTTATCTGCGCTTTTTCCGTGTATCAAAACTCTAATAATTATATTAGTGATTTCTTCTATACCAGAGGAAAAAGAATATATAGAATTGTGAGAGTCATAAATATTTCCTGTTGTTTCCCCCATTAGACGAGAATTAACGCCTGACAAGAAAGATGCTTGCAAATGGTTAATATCAATCTCTTCTAATGGAAATTTTAAACCCGCTAAACTCTCAACTAACTTCTCAGTTAAAGCTGAGATACTATTGCGATATCGGAGAATTTCAGTATAATTTAATTTTCCAAACTCATCAAAATCTCGAATGGGAGGAAATTTGCGATAATTTATTTTTATTTCGCCTGTTTCTATTTCATCTTCCAATTGATCATAGAACAAACCTCTTTGTCTATTTCTTGCTTCGCCATCTGAGGAAAATTGAGTTTCTAAAGTATATATATGCTCTATATCAAGAACATAAGAAAAAACTGCCAATATTGCTTGTAGGGATGAAATGCCTCCAGTTAAATCAACATAATAACAATCGTTATTCCTAGAATCAATAATTGTACGTAACTGCTCTAGCATATCTCTAAATCTCTCAACATTAGAGTCTTCTAACTTAGTGACATGGTGAACAAAACTTGTGGATGAGATTCCGTAGTGATTTAGTGCTGATTGCCAAGGTTTAGTTTCTCCTATCAGGGATTGTAGAGATTGCTCTGTATGAAAAATATGTATTTGACGAAAAGTTAGTTTATCATCATTTTCATTTTTTCTAAACTCAAGGGTAGCTCGAATAATAGCATTAATCATAGCGGAGATGTTTGTGTTGCCGCCCATGATTAACTTAAAGGAATTTTTAAGAGCGTTCATAATATTTACATGGTTGAAAATTATCTTGCGTCTAATTGTAAGCAAAACTACCGTACAAGTCAACCCCCGTTCAAATTATCGCGATCGCAGCTTTAGTAGAGTATCAGTAGTTACTTGGAAAGAGCGATGCCTGCGGCTGGCTTCGCCTACGCACGTTAACTAAGCGGAAGGATTCAAAGAAGGGCGATCGCTACACTCGTCAGATAATTATGGTAATCTAAAAGTTAGGTAACTAAAATTAGCGAGACTGGAGAAGCGTGACAACACAATTTTTCTGTCCATATCTCGATAGTGAAGTTGAACTTACAGAAGAGCGAGAGCAGCACATTGCTGAGACACATCCCGATCTGTTACCAGATTATCAGGAAAAGATTGCTGAAACTTTAGCTGACCCAGATGAAGTTAGATGCGATTTACGTTTCGGCAATACTTTTCTATTTTCAAAGCAGTATGGCAAAGGTCGCAAGGGTAGGTATGTTGTAGTAGCTGTTGTTAGCGATACAGTTCCCAGAGATCGTAATTGGATCGTGACAGCTTACCTGACAAAAACAGTAACTCAAGGAGAAATAATATGGCAAAAAAACTAATTTTTAAGTACGATGCAGTGGGTGATATTTTGTACGTTAATCAGTGTTTACCTTATGCAGAGCAAGAATCCCAAGAACTAGATTATGGAGTTGTTGCTCGTCTTAATCCTGAAACTCAGGAAATTGAAAATTTGGAGGTGATGTTTTTCTCAAAGCGGTTGAGAGAGAGTAATGTATTTGAATTGCCAATTGTGGGCGACTTGCACCTTACTCAGAAAGTTTGAGATTGTTCCATGTTATCCCACACACCAGACCTCGCCGAACAAATTAATGACTGGAAATTTATCGAATTGTGGGTAGATCCAATTGTTTTTCCCCCTCGGATTTTGATGTTAGTGAGTGGAAAAAACGGAGGATTTTGTATTTATGACCCATCAAAAAACTATAAGTCTCTGTTTTTTAGTTCAAGCTATGATGAGGCTCATTCATGGCTTTTGGAAGATGAATACGAGCGCTGCGATGGTCGGCTTTTAGCGGAGGAAATTCTTTAAATATGATAACTTTGAGACTGTTTATATCGCTTGGCAGATTCACGCAATTTTTCCCCCGGTTCTGGCGGGTTGAGTAAAGCATTAACAAATACTTCGCTGTCGTTCTTGCTCAACTTTAGCACCGTCTGTTCTTGAATCGTGCGCTTAGCAGCTTCCACCGCACTTGCGACCACAAATTCTGTCAGCGAAAACCCGCTTATTTGCGCTGCTTCTAATAATAATTCTTTTTGTTCTTGAGTGAGTCGTGCTTCTAGGCGGGCAGTTTTGGTCGATCGAGAATTTTCACTTCCTAAATACTTAGTCAGGGAATTCATGGCAATTAAAAGCGATAAATTTACAGGTTAATACATGAATAACTTTAATTGTACGCCAAACTACCGTACAAGCCAACCCCTTTCAAATTATCGCGATCGCAGCTTTAGGAGAGTATCAGTACATCATAAAGGTTAAACTTCTCATCTACCGAAATCAGCGTCAATCCCTCAACCAAAGCTTGAGAAATTAACATCCGGTCAAAAGGATCTTTATGATGTAAAGGCAAACTATTCAAATTTAGGATATGGGCAGGGATGACTGGCAAAAAAGAGATGCCATTTTTACTTTGGCTGTTGTAAATGTCCGCTAGGGATTGACTAAGCTCAAGTTTGCCTAATTGACTTTTAATTTGTATTTCCCACAAGCTAACAACACTGACATATCGTGTCGTATCCGTTCGTTGTAGCAAACCTAAAATATTTGGTGATAACTTCTCAGGCTCACTGTCCCACCAAATAAAGATATGAGTATCTAATAAAACCTTCATAAACCCCAAAAAGAATCTGGTAAAGGCTCATCAAAATCATCACTCATCACCATAGAACCACGATTTAAACCCGCCTTTGGGACTATAGAATCTTCTTCAGGTTGAGCCAAAGGCAAAACCTTAGCCCAAGGGACACCCTGTCGAGTTAGCGTCACTTCAACGTGATTTTGAATATCTGACAATAAATCGGTTAGATTATCTGATAAGTAAGCAATATCGAAAGTTTTGGGTGACATTTTGCTTATAAACTACTCATTACTAGCATTATAAACCCATCCGCTTTAGCACCGTAAAAAACCCGGTTTCTTTGAAAAATCCCGGCTATCCGAGAGATATTGACACAGAAACCGGGTTTTTGACCCCGCGTGGGTAACTCCTCACCAATTCAAGCAAAACTTGAAGAACCCAAATCCGGGGGTACATCCTGCCAACGTCCTTGGCCTACGGCCCGAATTGCCTCCTTAAGTGAGATATCACCTGTATAAATAGCCCGGCCAACGATCGCGCCTGTCACTCCCAAAGGTTCCAAAGCCAACAAACTCAGCAAATCTGCGATCGAACTCACGCCGCCAGATGCGATTACAGGAATAGCTACAGCATTTGCCAGTTCTCGCAAAGCCTCTAAGTTCGGCCCAGAGAGAGTTCCATCCCGTTGAATATCGGTGTAAATAATCTCCGCTGCACCGAGTTGAGCCATTTGGTGCGCGAGATCCGTTGCTAAAACTTCCGAGGTTTCTAGCCAGCCTCTAGTCGCAACTTTCCCGTTTCTCGCATCAATTCCCACCAGAATTTGACCGGGAAATTCGCCGCACAATTCGGCAACTAATTGCGGCTTTTCAACTGCTACAGTGCCCAAGATAGCGCGTTTAACGCCTAAATTGATCAGGGTGGAAACTGAAGCGCGATCGCGCAAACCGCCCCCGACTTGACAAGGTACATCTACTGCTTTGACAATGGCTTCAATTGCCTTTTGATTGACGGCATGACCCGCTTTCGCGCCGTCGAGATCTACTAAGTGCAATAGCGTCGCGCCTTGATCTACCCACTGTCTAGCCACTTCAACGGGATTCTCATTAAAGGTTTGCGATCGCGCATAATCTCCCTGATAGAGTCTGACGCACCGACCTTCTAATAAATCAATAGCTGGAATTACATTCATTATCTTTCGTAGTAGCGACTTTAGCCGCTTTTTTATAGGTTTGATAATGACTAAAGTCATTACTACAAAGTATGTTACCCGATTATCGTTCATAGTACCAACTTTAGTCACTTCTTTGCGATTGCAAATCATCATTAAAGACATTACTACAAATGATGATTCCAAATTTCAAACCGATGGTCGCTGCATTTTTGTAGGAAACATCTGTCTAAAGGCTGAATTGCGTTGTTCTGGTGTTTCTTTTGCCCAACTAGACAAACTTTCATAGAAGAAGAAAGACACCCCTGCTAATCCCCGCTTACGCACTTCTTGAACTTGATCTTGAATTTGTTTAAGCGGGATAGAGTTATTTTTCAATCCTGTTAAAATTCCAATCCCCACAGGAATATGACCTTTAGCCAGCTTAACTTCTTCTCGCTCTAATTCAGCCACAAAACGAGGTAGATCGTTCCGGTAAACTTGAATGATAATTTCTTCAATGAAACCGCGCCTTTCCCAAGTAAACCAGTCCTGTAAATGAGCGGGTAAGGCAAAGTGTAAAGGGTTAGGAGAAAGAGACATAATACATTTAGGTTTGCGGAATTTTACAGCCCGGAAAATTCGCCCCATGAAACCATTGATTTTATCAGCCCGCCACCGCCCCCAGAAAGTTTCTCGGAAGTCATCAGAGGGAGATTGACCATTAACTTCTTTTTTGTACATTGCCACTGTTAAATTATCATAGCCAAATTCAGCAGGCAATCCAAAATGGTCATCAAATTGTATCCCATCTATGTTATATTTAACCACAATTTCGATAATTAAATCTAGGATAAATTTCTGTACTTGCGGGTGAAACGGATTCAGCCAAACGCGGTCATCTTTGCCTTCTTTCCAGATAGTTGTACCGTCGCGACGTTTAGTCAGCCAGTCGGGGTGTTTTTTAGCTAATTCTGAATCAGCGGGAGCCATGAAACCAAATTCAAACCAAGGAATAACAGCCAATCCTTTTTTATGTGCTTCATCGACGATTTCTTTCAGTACATCTCGCCCTTTTAATCCTGGTGTTGGTTCCATAGCTATACCCATTGCTCCTTTAGCTATAGCACTGGGATAAAGGGTATAACCGCCTTGCCAAACGGTGGGATAAACTGTATTAAAGTTGAGTTGAGCTAGGCGATCGATGGCTGTAGTTACATTTTTTTTAGAATATAAAACCTCGCTATCAATGTTAGTGAGCCAAACACCGCGTAATTCAGTTCTTGGCAATTTTGGGGGCGTTTGACCATAAACTAATGGGGTAGCGATCGCGATCGTCGCCGCTGTCATTGCAAAGGTAATTATTAAAGCAATAATCCGCTGCCATCTGTACAGTTTGAACATGATTTTTCTGCCGTTTTGTTTTAAATTATCATCAAACTATGACCTTACAATACTCCGGACAGTTTTTAACTAAGGACGCGATCGCAACACAGCACAGAAGCCAAAAAAGTGAGTAGAAGCTGAACCCAAACAAAACAGAAAGACAGCACTGTGATTTAGGTTAAGCTAAAAAAATATACAAGCTTAAGAGATTGCCTTATGAAACTTATGGAATCAATCTTACAACAAATGCCAGGGATTAGTCAACCCCAAAAGAAGTTTTTAGTAATTTTATTTTCAACTATTTTACTCATTTATGGCAAGGTTAACTTCACGAATCTTAGCCGTTATAGCTCTTTAAGTGAAAAAACCTATCGTCGCCACTTTCTCAAACACTTTAATTTCCCGCAATTTAATCAATATTTTCTTAAACAAGCCTTGAATCCTGAGCAGACAATTATTGCTGTCATTGATTGTTCTTTCTTAAGAAAAAGTGGTAAAAAAACTGAGGGCAAAGCTTATTTTTATAATGGTATTGCTGGCAAGGCTGAACAGGGATTGGAAATTTCTGTGATTTCTATTGTCGAAGTTGAAACGCATTTATCCTATAGTTTAAGTGTGCAACAAACTCCCTCACGTCCTCAAACAGAACCACCGAAAAAACCCAGAAAAGTTACCCAGAAAAACCGACAAAAAAATCAGCGCAAAAAACAGGCGCATGAAAGCTCAAATCCTGATATAACAAGAGTTGACGACTATGCTAAACATCTAAAAGATACTCGTTCTTTCTTCCCAAATTCTGTTCGTTATTTGGTGGCTGACGGCTATTATTACCGCTCTAAATTCTGGGATACCGTGCGAGAGTTGAATTTAGATTTTATTGGCAAATTAAGATTTGATGCTAACCTCCGTTATCTTTATACAGGTGAACAAAAGAAACTGGGCGCACCTCGGAAATATGATGGTAAATTTGACGGCCAAGATTTGAGTCGCCTGAATTTTGTCAAAGAAATAAAACCGGGCGTTTCACTCTCTACATTAGTTGTGTGGAGTTGTTGTTTAAATTGCCAAATTTGTTTGGTTTGTATTTCTGAGGTTCAAGCCAACGGTAAAATCAAAAATGCCTTATTATTTAGCACTGATATTCATCTATCTCCTGAACAAATTATTGAATATTATCAGGCGCGTTTTCAGATAGAATTTGTGTTTCGTGATGCCAAACAATTTACGGGCTTATCTGATTGTCAATCTCCTCATCCACAACGGCTTGATTTTCATTTTAATGCCAGTTTAACTTCTCTGAACTTAGCCAAATATCAGGCTTATAATTGTCACTTATCAACCCAGCCATTTGTGTTTTCGATGGCTTCTTACAAACGCCTACAACTCAATCGGCATCTACTTTCTACCTTTATTGATAAGTTAGATTTAGACCCAAATTTGATTTTAAATCACCCTAACTTTCCTGAACTCCTGTCCTATGGTACTCTGGCCGCTTAAAAACTGTCCGGAGTATTGACCTTAGCAACCCTTAATAAATTTAATAAAGGTCAATAAAGGCGTGAATGTTGTGGTGGGTTTGCTAGTCAAACTTGCACCCATCAATAATTGTAAAAAACCTGCCCCTACCCAAATAATAACTTTCATCAACAATTCACCCGCATCCGCAAATATATAAAAGTAGATCGGGACTTACGCAAAAATATTTGTAACGCCGCCAT
>NZ_JARFTR010000090.1 GCF_029167235.1 Kamptonema sp. UHCC 0994
GCGGTAAAAATACCGCCCGGAGGGCGGCGTTACAAAAGTTCTGTGGTTTATTTTAATCAACATCTTCTGCATCAGGATCGATACCCATTGCTCGCAATCGTTCTGCCAGTCGCGCTGCTTTTTGCTCTGCCTTTTCCGCTCGTAAGCGTTCCTGTTCCGCTCGCAAACGTTCCTGTTCTCCCCGATATTTTTCAAGTTCGGCTCTTTCGTCACCAATTAATAACAAATTCCCCTCACTATCCCACCAGCGCAGCCAAATTTGAGTTTGATTCTGATAACTTCCCTGCCAGAGTCCCAACTCCACTTCTAGAGGAGAAATAGGATAATGACCCCGTGCATTTGGTTCTAGCTTTTGATAGGAAAAATCTACAAGATGATAAACCTCTAATTTATCATTTTTCATTTCATAGATGCCATAGTAGGGAATGCGAATTATCTGCTCGTAAACCCAAAACTTACCCGGTTTTTGCACCTCCCCTTCATCACTCATCAAAAGCGGAGTTGCATCGCGTTCTTCCTCTCCATTACCGCTGGCAAATTCCAAAGCAATTAAAGGTGCTAAATGTTCTCGCCACAACACATAAGAACGGCGATATTTTCCTTTTTCCGGACGGGCAGAAACGTTCGGTACATAGAACCAGTCAGGTGCTTCTGCACCTTGTTCTGGTGGTTCAGTTTCTCGCCAATAAATGCCAGAATCTTGTCCAATACAGTAATTACCATCGGGATGTAGCCGCTGCAAAACAGGGCCGATAGAATCAGTTAGAATTATACTCTGGGGATGCTCTTGAAAGTTTTTCACAAAAGTACCGTCAGACTCCGGTAATTGAGTATGATCTGGGAATTGGGTAGGCAGACCTATGTCAGTTAATGTTTCAGTCATGCTCTTACAATTATTGCAACTATTGTTGATTCTATTAACAGCATAGCGCTTAGACTTTTGCTAGTTTATCCAGAGGAAAATCTAGTTTTTCTCGCTGTTCTAAATAAAGCTGAGCTACGCGCCGTGCTAAATTGCGAATTTTACCAATATAGCGGGTGCGCTCCGTGACGGCAATCACGCCTCTGGCATCAAGCAAGTTGAAGGTATGAGAACATTTTAGCACGTAATCTAGGCTTGGTAAAACTAACCCTTTCTGCGTTAATTGTTCTGCTTCTTGCTCGTAAAGTCCAAAGAGAGTAAACAGCAATTCTGGGTTTGATGCTTCAAAGTTATAGGTACATTGTTCAACTTCTCCCTGAAGGTGAACGTCGCCATAAGTTACGCTATCTGTCCATTGAATATCCGTAATAGCATTAACTTCTTGGAGATACATTGAGAGCCTTTCTAACCCATAAGTTATCTCAATTGAAACTGGGCGACAGTCAATGCTACCGCACTGTTGAAAGTAGGTAAATTGGGTAATTTCCATGCCATCTAACCAGACTTCCCAGCCCACGCCCCAAGCGCCTAAAGTCGGAGATTCCCAGTTATCTTCAACAAAGCGGATGTCGTGGTCTTCAGGGCGAATTCCTAATGCTCTGAGAGAGTCTAAATAGACTTCCTGAATGTTATTAGGAGATGGCTTAATTATGACTTGATATTGATAGTAATGTTGGAAACGATTGGGATTTTCGCCGTAGCGTCCATCTGTGGGCCTGCGACAGGGTTCTACGTAGGCAACTGACCAAGGTTCGGGGCCAATGGCTCTTAAAAAGGTGTGAGGGCTCATGGTTCCTGCGCCTTTTTCGATGTCGTAGGGTTGGGCGATTAAGCAGCCGCGATCGCTCCAGAATTTATTTAAAGTGGCAATGACTGATTGAAAGTTCACTGGTTTGAAGATAGTTAGTAAGTTGATAAATTTATTTAAGCACAGTTTAACTCAGTTATAATATAAAGTTCAACTTTGATATTGCATAATTACTACAGGCACTCTCAATATTTTTTTCGCCAATTCGGAAACACCAAACTTGAATTTTAGAGACGGTGGCACTTGTTGCCAGGAAATCGGTACAAAACCAAATCGAACGTAAAAATTTTCTAGTCGATTTCCCAAGCATTCCAAATAAAGCGGCTGAGTTGCTTGTTGAATCAAATATGTAGTTAAATAAGTCCCTAAGCCACGACTACGCCAACTTTTTGCTACTACTAAACTACCTAATTCTTGTACCCCGGAAAAGTTGCGTAACTGTCCGCAAGCTACCAAATTGCTATCACATTCTATCACCCAAAATTGCTGCCAGCGCAACTGGGTAGGATCTAGTTTCGCACTGAAAACTAACTTCTGAATTGACCATATATCTTTGGCAGAAGCACGACGAATAATGCACTCTGCTGGTAAAGAGAAAGAACTTTCATTCACGCTTTAGTAAGTTATTGTGACTGGTGATTAATTATATTCTAGCCTGCGATCGCCTCTAACAATAGGTCAGCCCCAAATCGGACGGGATCTGTACAGGGTAATCCCGTTTCTGCTTGAATTTCTGCTATTGCTAGCTGGGCCGCAGTTTCCTCCAAATGATGAGTATTGAGCGCGATCGCGCTTACTTTCGCCCCCACAAAAGCACCCGCCGCCTTTGATACCATCTCGTATAATTCAACAACTTTCGATAACGGCCCAATTGGCACGCGGGGATGATAGCGGATGTGAGTTTGTCCCGCTCGATGCACCAGCACTAAGTGAGTCGGCTGGGAACCTCGCAGCAGCGGCAGAGTAGCTGTTGAACCCGGATGCAACAGGGAACCTTGTCCTTCAATGTGCAAGATGTCGCGATCGCAGCCAAATTCTACCACCATTTGCTCGACTGCACCCGCCGCAAAATCCACCCGCACAGCATCCAAGGGAATACCATCACCAGCAATCATTAAACCCGCTTGTCCTGTTGCTAAAAACTTAGAACGCAAGCCACGTTTTAAGGAAGTACGATGTAGTTCCAAACTGGTAGACATCTTGCCTATACTCATATCCGTACCTACTGTCAATACGCGGCGGCAATTGAGATCGGCAGCTTTAGCAGATGCGATCGCACCTACTTTTTGCGGTTCTTGACGCACATCCCAAATCCATTGATCGTCTTTTAAAGGTATTTTAATCAGTGGTGCAAGCTGAGTATGCAAACCATTTACCACCGACAAACCCGCAGCAATTGCTAGATTAATTTCCTCTAACCATTCTGTTGGTAAAACACCCCCAGAAGTAGCAATCCCAATTAACAGAATATCAGGCGAATAAGATAAAGCTTCTGTCACCGAAGCAACTATCGGCACTTCTCTGGAAATGCTAGTTAATTCTTGCAAAGATTGTCCCGCACATTCGGAGTCAATCGCGACCACAACTGAGGCTTCGCTGTATCGTAAAAAAGCTAAACCTGTTTTGCCAGACTTACCTATAATTCCCTGATGTAAGAGGATAGCAACTTTACCATTTTTAATTCGATCGCTGGGATTATTTTCGATCATAATTTACTATTATCTCGATATTTTTTGACATTTAATACATTTTTGTGTAATGAAGGATGCCGCTATTTATGACAGCGGTATCCTTCACCCATTCTTATTCGGTTAAAGAATTGGGATCTATCCCCAATTCTCGTAATTTAGCAGCTAAACGATCAGCTCGTAGGCGTTCTTGTTCAACTTGTTGCTGAGCAGCATCAGCTTGTTGTTGAGCAGCATCAGCTTGTTGCTGAGCAGCATCAGCTTGTTGTTGAGCAGCATCAGCTTGTTGTTGAGCAGCATCAGCTTGTTGCTGAGCAGCTTCTTCTGGCAATAGAACAAGATTACCAGCTTCATCATAAAAACGCAGCCAAACAGTCGTTTCTCGCTCAACAGTTCCCGTCCATGTTCCTAACCACATACCTAACGTTTGACACCATAGCCAACCCTGTTGATTTCGCTCTAATTCCTGATATCGTAAGCTTCCATTTAATCGCCACCCTTGCAGAGAATTTGGGTCAAAAGGATTAAACACAAAATAATCACGAGTCCTGAAAACTTGCTCATAAAGATCCTTTTTGACTCCCGTATCTATATTAGCAGTCGAAGGTGACATTAGTTCTACAATCACATCTGGATAACGACCTTCTTCATCCCAAACTACCCAGCCTTGACGTTCCTTCATACCATCTACTCCCATTGCTACAAAGAAATCAGGGCCTTTAAAATCTCGATTTCGTGCCTGACGTTTGCCATAATAAATAAACATATTACCACCCGCAAAAAAATCATTGCGGTCATTCCAGCCTTGCTGCAATGAGCGGATCAAAACATTCATTGCAATGCGGTGGCGATTGCTCTCCATTGGTTCCCCATCATCAAAAATTAAATCAGTTGGTGGCTTGTGTTCTTCACAAAAGGCCTCAAATATTTCAGCTTCTGAGATGAATTTTGAAGTTACTTCAATTGACATCTCTCCCTCCTAAGATTTGACTTGCTATTTCTATTGTACATTATCAATTCGGTAAACACCCAGTCCTGGTAAATTATTTGGCAGCAAACATCCATTTTCTAAAACTGCGCCAGCGAAAGGATCGTCTATTAAATTAAAATGACTGTCCAAGTCCAGATAGTCAGCTAAAGGTGATAATTGTGCGGCGGCTGTATTTGCAAGTATACTATCAGAATAGCAACCAAACATAACTTGTAAACCATAAGCTTTAGCCGCGTGTATCATCCGCATTGCTTCAGTCAACCCTCCCGATTTCATCATTTTGATATTTATGCCATGTACGCAGTTAGCTAACCTAGGAATATTCCGACTATTGAAGCAACTTTCATCAACAAAAATAGGCAGCGGCGACTGACGATAAAGTTCCGAAAATACCTTAATATTTTCCAGCGGTGATAGCGGCTGTTCCACATACTTTATTCCATACTTTTCCAGCCAATGGCACATTTTTATTGCATCTTTTAGATTCCATCCACCGTTAGCATCTATGCTAACTTGGATATTCCTAGGCGCTTCATCTAGAACTGCCATTACCATATCTCGATCTGCATCTATACCATCAGAACTACCTAATTTTACTTTCAGAGCGCGATACTTGATACTCTCTTGATTAGTGTTATCTTTTTCAAACCAATCTCGCACTCGCTGCCTAGCACCTTCGGGCGAATTAATACCAATTGTAACTGAAGTTGGTACAATACGCGAGCGGTCAATTCCCCACAGTTGCCAAAGTGGTAATCCTACTTTTTTGCCCAGCCAATCATGTAGAGCCATATCTATTGCGGCACAAGCCGCTGAGGGTAGCTGAACCTCCCTAAGTATCTCTTCAATTTGTTGTCTATCTAAAGGGGTAAATTTCTCTAGCAACGGCGTAATTTCCTGCAATGTCGCCACAAGATTTTCAGTGGTTTGGGGGTGACTACCGATAGAAAAAGGCGAGGCTTCCCCCCAACCTTCGAGGCCTTCATGCTCCAACCTCAGCCATAAATTTGTAGTTTTGGCAGTTGTACCGCGACTGATGGTAAGGGCAAAACGTTTATGGACAGTGAAAGTTTGAATGTCAATGTGCATTATGATTTAGTATTCGTGGTTTTGGGATACAAGCCAAGACTAATTTAGTTCCTTTCCCTTCCCATTTTTAACTTTTTATTTTATAGTTTAACTTTCCTTTGTCAATCGATCGTAACCTTGATGAACTTCCAGATTTCTATCTCACCAAGGAGAATCGCCGCCTCCCTGAGCATTTGGGTGCTATTCTTCGGCGTTGCTGGCTTTGTGGTACAAGTTCTCCGCTATGGCTTTAATTATCGCGAACGATGGATCAATTTATTTAACCTTGACCTAGAGTTAAATTATCCATCTTGGTATCAGTCGTTTACGTTACTATTTTGTGCAATTCTGCTCGGAGTAATTGCCTCGGCGAAAAAAAAACAAAGCGATCGCTACTTTCCCCACTGGAAAGCTTTGTCAATTATCTTTGTGCTTTTAGCCTTAGATGAAAGTCTAAGCTTCCACGAATTGTTAATTATTCCCGATTTGCGAAAAGCGCTGCACCTTGGGGGACTATTTTACTTCATTTGGGTAATTCCTGGTGCTGCTTTTGTATTAGTTACAGCGCTTAATTATTTCAAGTTTCTGCTTTATCTTCCATCTCGAACGCGATATTTATTTATACTCGCAGGGTGTATTTATGTTGGCGGGGCGCTTGGTATGGAAATGGTTGGTGGTTATTATGCAGATTTAGCAGGTCAGCGCAACTTAATATATGGGACAATAGCCACTACTGAAGAAATTTTTGAAATGGTGGGGGTTCTGATTTTTATCTACGCACTGCTGGCCTACATCGGCTCTTACATACAAGATATTGATGTGCGGTTCAAGGTACTTGACGATCGAGAGAAATAAAATAGATTGTTACCAATTGTTGAGGGTGTATAAACAATGACTTTCCAAAGTTCAAAATTAAAAATTGCCAATGGCGATTACCCTTGGTTTCATTCATTGCTGCTGCTAATATGGATAGCCATTGGTACAGTTTTACGTTTTACTAATTTGGCAGATAAACCACCTTCAACAATTGAAATAGCAACGCTAGTTTTTAGCTTGGGAAATAGTTTGCAGACGATTCCGCTAGATAGTGCGATTACGCTTGATACGCTATTGCAGCCATTACAACTAAATCCCGAAGCTAATATCACCTCAGTCATCCACAATTTGATGACAGAAAGCACTCATCCTCCAGTCTATTTTATGTTAGCTCATTGGTGGATGAAACTATTTTCAACTGAGGCAGGTTTAGTTTCTTTGTGGGCTGCTAGAGCGCTGCCTGCTATCCTCGGTATCATCTCAATTCCAGCGATATTTTGCTTTGGATTTGTGGCTTTTCGCTCTCGTTTAATAGCTCAAATGGCTGCGGGAATGATGGCAGTTTCTCCCTACGGAATATTTATCGCCCAAGAAGCTCGGCATTATACTTTGCCAGTGTTATTAATTATCGCTTCTTTGGGCTGTTTGGCAATAACAACTAGAACCATAAACAATCATAATGTATTACCGATTTGGGTGGCATTATTTTGGGTGGGAGTTAACTGTTTAGGGATTGCAACCCATTACTTTTTTATTCTGGTTGTCGCTGCTGAAGGTTTAAGTTTAATGGCGATTATTTTGCTTAATACTTGGAGGTGTCGCCACCAAGAAATAGATTTAGATTCAACTCCAGATTTAGCGCTCAAACCTAAATCAATAATTCCCAATTCTCTATTCCGAATTTATGCTGTAGCTGCGGGTACTTTGATCGGATGCTTCGTTTGGCTTCCCGCATTGCAAACTGCTTCTGATAGTGAAATGACGCGCTGGATTTATCAGGGAAAAAACCTGATTGAATTGCTAGAACCAGCACCGAGAATTTTAGCGTGGATAGTGACAATGTTGGCATTATTACCAGTGGAAGGGGTATCTTTACCAACTATCGTTGTCTCTGGTTTGATATTATTAGTTTTCATGTTTTTTGCTGTACCAATTTTGATTAGAGGTGTTAGAATTAAGTTAGAAGAATCAGATAGTAGTTTGATTGTTCAAGTTTTGATCGGTTTTATTGCTGGTGCTATCGCCATCTTTTTAGGGATAACTTACCTTTTAGGCGCAGATATAACTTTGGCGGCTCGTTATCAATTTGTCTATTTTCCGGCGGTAATTATTATATTAGGGGTAAGTTTAGCTGTTTGTTGGGAAAATCAGGAATTAGAAGCAAATAATAAATTTAGTAAATTCTTAAAATTGCCAATTCCAGCATTGAAAATAGGAGGAAGAAAAGCAGTAGCAATCATTTTATTAATCGGTTTACTGGGTAGTATGACAGTTGTGACCAATTTTAGCTTTCAAAAATCTAAACGTCCAGATATTTTAGTTCCCCAGATTGTTAAAATACAATCAGCATCGCCAAAGTTTCCTGTTTTAATCGCAATAGTTCGCAAAAGCCACTCGGAAACAAGAGCTATGATGGGGATAGCTTGGGAGTTTAAACGTTTATCTAGTTCATCACTGAGTACAAATTCTCAATTTAAGTATCCCCAATTTCTGTTAGCAAAAAAAGATGGTGATTCTCAAACGGCGACGGATGCACTGCATAAAACATTAGCTCAAATGCCAAAACCTTTAGATTTGTGGACGATAAATTTTACAGCGTCAGTGGAAGAAAAAAGGCAAAACTGTGTAGTTGATTCCCAATCTCAACCCAAAATCTCTGGCTATAAATACAAGTTGTATCATTGTTCTTAATTGTAAAATTGGAGATATTATGACGATTTATTTCTATAGCACTCGCGAAGAACCCTACGGCTGTTTCTCTAACTTTTCGGCTCACGGATTTGAGTTAGATAGAATATATTGGCCAACTAGCGAACATTATTTTCAAGCTCAAAAGTTTGTGGGTACGCCTCACGTTGAGCAAATTCGACAGGTGAAAACACCAAAGGATGCAGCGCAAATGGGGCGCGATCGCAAACGTCCCCTTCGTGAAGATTGGGAACAGGTGAAAGATGATATCATGCGAAAGGCAGTGCTGTGTAAATTTGAAACTCATGCGGATATCCGGGAAGTTTTGCTCTCTACAGGTGATGAGGAACTTGTCGAAAATTCACCCATAGATTATTATTGGGGTTGTGGCAAAGATGGCAGCGGTAAGAATAAATTAGGGCTAATTTTAATGGAAGTAAGGGAGATATTACGGCAGCAGATAAAGTAATATAAAGTTAAGCTCATTGGGAGGAAAACATCAAATGATTGCACCAGTTCAACCTCTAACTAAACCAGATATTATTGAATATGCAGTTGATTTTAATATCATTCAAACTAAAAGTCTTTCTCCTAATAGGAGCGCGAGCGCTCTCATCGTATAGGAGACCTCGAAGAGTGACAAGCCTACCCAAAGTAGACCTACTCATATCGATTATGATTAAAGGGGCAAATCAAACCGCAGTCTGTCAAGAGAACGACAAAGGCTCAAGGCAAAAAGTTAAACTAGAATAAGGTTCAAGGCTGTACTCAAAAAGGCGATCGCAATTATGAAAGGTCTTAGGAAACAAGCGGATATAGGTCATCAGGCTGCAAAAAGCCACAGACACCAAGCCATTCACACTAAAAATGGTGGGCGGCATCTGTGGCGCATACTGGCCAGTTGGGCGATTTCCTCCAGCGTCATGCTGGCAGGGCCAGTCTTTGCGGACACAGCGCCAAACAGCATGACCTATAGCCAACTGCTGGAAAAAATCAAGCAGGGGCAAATCACCAAAATAGAACTAGATCCCGCACAGCGGACAGCCAGAGTCAGGCTAGAAGGGCAAAAACCAACAGATCCAGTGCAAGTGGTGAGCTTATTTGAGTACAATGCAGAACTCTTAGAGCAAATCCGCGCCAAAAAAGTAGATTTTGAAGTCAAGCCCTCTAGCGACAACAGTGCAGCAATGGGGCTAGCAGTAAATTTATTGGTAATTTTTCTCGTGTTGGGTGTGTTAATGGCGATCCTGCGCCGTTCAACTCAGACCCAAGGAAATGCGATGAATTTCGGCAAATCGAGAGCTCGCTTTCAAATGGAAGCCAAAACCGGCGTGATGTTCGATGATGTCGCTGGTATTGAAGAAGCCAAAGAAGAACTACAAGAAGTCGTTACTTTCTTGAAAAAACCAGAACGCTTTACTGCGATCGGTGCAAAAATTCCCAAAGGAGTGTTGCTCATTGGGCCTCCTGGTACTGGTAAAACCTTACTGGCAAAAGCGATCGCAGGGGAAGCAGGCGTTCCCTTCTTCAGCATCTCTGGTTCCGAATTCGTCGAAATGTTCGTCGGTGTTGGCGCTTCGCGGGTGCGCGATTTATTCAAAAAAGCCAAGGAACACGCCCCCTGTATCGTATTCATCGATGAAATTGACGCAGTAGGTCGTCAACGGGGTGCAGGCATTGGCGGCGGTAACGACGAAAGAGAGCAAACTCTCAACCAGTTACTCACAGAAATGGACGGCTTTGAAGGCAACAATGGCGTGATTATTATTGCCGCTACCAACCGCCCTGACGTACTCGATACGGCATTGCTGCGGCCGGGACGTTTCGATCGCCAAGTAATGGTAGATTTGCCCAGTTTCAAAGGCAGATTGGGAATTTTGCAAGTTCACGCCCGCAATAAAAAACTTGACCCTGAAGTTTCCCTAGAAACGATCGCCCGTCGGACACCCGGATTTTCTGGGGCTGACTTGTCTAATTTACTGAACGAAGCCGCAATTTTAACAGCCAGACGGCGCAAAGATTCGATCGCCAACCTAGAAATCAACGATGCGATCGATCGGATCACCATCGGCCTCAAACTCAACCCACTTTTAGACAGCAAGAAAAAGTGGATGACAGCCTATCACGAAGTCGGACACGCCCTCGTTGCTACTTTGCTGCCAAATTCTGACCCCGTAGAAAAAGTAACGATCATTCCCCGTTCCGGCGGTATTGAAGGCTTTACCAGCTTTACCCTCGATGACGAAATGGTAGACAGCGAAGGTCTGCGAAGCCGCGCTTTGCTGTTAAACCGGATTACAGTAGCCTTGGGCGGACGCGCTGCGGAGGCAGAAATCTATGGGCCAGACGAGATTGATACTGGTGCGGGCAGCGATATCCGGCACGTCACCGCCCTGGCTAGAGACATGGTAACGCTTTACGGGATGTCTGATTTGGGCCCTGTAGCTCTGGAAAGTCCCAACAACGAGGTATTTCTAGGTCGAGATTGGATGGCGCGATCGGAGTATTCCGAAGATATGGCCGCTAAGATTGACAGGCAAGTACGGGCGATCGCACTTCACTGCTATGAAGAATCCCGTCGCCTAATTCGGGAAAACCGAGCTTTAATAGACCGCTTAGTGGAGATTCTTTTAGATATGGAAACCATCGAAGGAGACGAGTTTAGGCAAATAGTAGGTCAATACACCGAATTGCCTAAAAAACAGTTAGCACCTAGCCGTTAAGGTTAACTGTTATAGGACTTTACGCACATTTACGTAACGCCGCCATCCTGGCGGTTTCTTTACC
>NZ_JARFTR010000249.1 GCF_029167235.1 Kamptonema sp. UHCC 0994
TTACGTAACGCCGCCATCTTGGCGGTTATTTGACCGCCAGGATGGCGGCGTTACGAATACTTTTGCTGTGTTCGCAATGACAAAAAATTGGGTTCAATTATAAGCAATGACATAGCTACACTTAATTATATCACCTACTTAAAAGAGCGATTTAACTTGAGAAAAAGCAAAATTGTCAATCCCTAAAGGACGATAAATTGTATCTCTTTGCTGATAGTCTCTACCCAAAGAACTAATCGCCCTTTGCAAATCTTCCACTGACTGACAGCTACCACCAATAGCACCCGCCATTGTCGTAATATGTTCCTCCATCAAAGTTCCGCCAATGTCATTGCAGCCCCATTTCAAAGCTTCCGTAGCTCCAGCTATTCCTAATTTTACCCAACTCGGTTGATGGTTAACAATCCAATTGCCAAGAAAAATCCTAGAGACGGCTGTAAGTAACAAAATATCTGCCAAAACTGGCTGATCTCGCCCTACTCGCTTTCGCAGAGAAGGGGGCGCGTGCTGTCCAACAAAAGGCAATAGAATAAACTCAGTAATCCGAGCTGGATAGCCTTTTTCTAATGCTTTTTGCTGAAGAGATCGCACTTTTTCTAAATGTAAAATCTGCTGTTCTGGTGTTTCAATATGTCCGCACAACATCGTGCTAGTTGTTGGTAATCCTAACTTATGAGCAGTTTCTACAATTTCTAACCAAGTCGCCGAGTTAAGTTTCTCAGGACAGATAATTTTCCGTACTGAATCGTCTAGAACTTCCGCTGCTGTTCCTGGCATTGAACCCACCCCGGCATCCCGCAAAGCAGCAATCACATAGCTGAAACTTAGGCGATCTTCTCTAGCAATAAATTCTACTTCTTGCGGCGAGAAAGCGTGTAAATGTAATTGAGGAAAATTATCCTTAATAGTTCCAACCAAACGTAGATAATAAGGCAAAGAAGCTCCATTAATCTTAGCCTTAAGATTTAATCCTCCCTGCATACAAATTTCCGTTGCGCCGAGATGAACTGCATCAGTTGCTTTTGCTAGAATTTGCTCCCAATCCAACCAAAAAGCGCCCTCATCTTCTTCATCGCGGCGAAAGGCACAGAAATTGCAGTGCTGTTCGCAAATATTGGTAAAATTAATATTGCGGTTGACTACGTAGGTGACAGTATTTGCTGCTTGCAAAGAACGAAGTTTATCGGCCACAACTTGGATCGCAGCAATCCGATCTGATTCTTTTTGCTGCAATAATACTAAAGCCTCGGCTGTTGATAAATCGTAACCATCTAAGGCCCGACTAAGAATTAGATCCACAATTATTCCTTCCCAGCTCAGTGATAAAATGCAATCTCTAGAGCTAATGACTTTTTGATCTTAGTGACAATTAGCTAATAGTTCCACAGACTTAATTGTAAAATAAGTGGAGCGATCGCGCATTACCGATCTCAAAAGGATTGAGTAGACTTGCGTAACGCTATTGCTTCACCCAACCGACATCTACTTAAAGTTTTAATTTTTAATTTTTAATTTTTAATTCTTGCAACTATGGACTATCGGCGGTCTAAAGATTAAAGTCTAAAAGTGTCTTCTGCTAAATTCAGATATTATAACTATGAGTTTCAGCCAACCAAACAGCCTTTTGCCCGTGCCGTTAGGTGCATTCGAGGTGCCAGGACAGAGATTTGACGAAATGTCTGTATCTTCTGCTGATGCTGAAGACAATGCACCAATTTATTTTTCTCTGGTGATTCCCACTTACAACGAAAGCAAGAATGTCAAAGCCATTGTCGCGCAATTGAGCCAGTTGCTCGATAATAAAATTCCTGGAGACTATGAGTTAATTTTAGTGGATGATGACAGTCCCGATCGCACTTGGGAAGTTGCCCAGGGAATTATGGCTGACTATCCGCAGTTGCGGGTAATGCGTCGCCAAGAGGAGAGGGGGCTTTCTACAGCAGTGATTCGCGGTTGGCAAGTGGCGCAGGGAGAGGTTTTGGGGGTAATTGATGCCGATCTTCAACATCCGCCGGAGACGCTGTTGGAACTTCTAGGGGAAATTGAGCGCGGTGCTGATTTGGCGGTTGCTAGTCGCCACGTTGCAGAGGGTGGCGTGAGTGACTGGAGTGTTGTTAGGCGGGTTTTATCTCGCGGGGCTCAAACCATCGGGTTGGTGATATTGCCGGGGGTTGTAGGCAGAGTTTCAGACCCGATGAGTGGCTATTTTATGGTGCGCCGCGATTGCATTGCTGGTAAGAAGATGAATCCTACTGGTTATAAAATTTTAATTGAGGTATTGGGAAGGGGAAGTATTCGCTGGATTGGTGAAGTTGGCTATGTGTTTCAGGAGCGCCAAGAAGGTGAGAGCAAGGTAACATGGAAGCAGTATGTTGAGTACCTGCAACACTTGCTCAGATTGCGTCTCGATCGTTGGCCTGTGGGTAGGTTTTTCCGGTTTGGAATTGTAGGTTTTAGTGGCGTTTTTGTCGATATGGGGGTATTTTATCTGCTGCGAACGGTGCTTGGTTTGGCGCTAACTCGGAGTGCGATCTTGTCTTCGGAAGTGGCAATTATTAATAACTTTTTGTGGAACGATCTGTGGACTTTTGGG
Organism: Kamptonema sp. UHCC 0994; assembly: GCF_029167235.1. Taxonomy (GTDB): domain Bacteria; phylum Cyanobacteriota; class Cyanobacteriia; order Cyanobacteriales; family Microcoleaceae; genus Kamptonema. The sequence continues at coordinate 2,594 of NZ_JARFTR010000249.1, forward strand.
GATATTTCTAAGCGACAACCTGGAAATCGTCAGCGGTTTAAACGGTTTTTGAAGTTCAATCTGATTTGTTTGATGGGGTTGATTTTGAATGTGCTGTTGGTAAATTTGCTGTTTAATGTTTTTGCTGTTAATGAATATTTGGCTAAGCTGATTGCGATCGTGGCTGTAACCTTGTGGAATTTTTGGATTAATATGAAGTTGAGTTGGCGGGTAACGGATGTGCAAAAATGATGGAGGATGGGATGTGTAGTAGGGAGTTAATTTTGTGTTTTTTATGAGTTCAAAGGGGCTTCGACTTGCGGCAAAAATTTGATTTTAAACTTGATGCTTTACACTGGGTGTTACTTTTTGGCTGGACTGCGATCGCGGCGATGCTACGCTTTGCTAATTTGGATGGTAAACCACTTTGGACTGATGAGTTTTCGACGCTAGTTTTCAGTTTAGGCAATAGTTTTCAAGGAGTACCTCTGGATCGAGGGATTCCTTTGGAGGTGCTGTTGGAACCCCTAAAACCCCATGCAGGTGCAACGGTTGGGGATGCGATCGCGCGTTTATTGACTGAAAGCAATCACCCGCCTGTTTACTTTGCTCTTGCTCACTGGTGGATGCAGATGTTTGCGCCGGTACAGGGGTATGTTTCTCTATGGGGTGCGCGATCGCTTGCTGCTTTTTTGGGTGTGGTTTCTGTACCCGCTATCTATGGTTTAGGATGTCTTGCTTTTCGTTCCCACTTAGTTGGACAATTGGCGGCGGCGATGATGGCGGTTTCTCCTTATGCTATTTATCTTGCTCAGGAAGCTCGCCATTATACCCTGGCTATTTTATTAGTTATTGCTTCTCTGAGTTGTCTAGTGATGGCGGTGCGGTACGCGGTAAAGCAGTTTGCTTTACCTATTTGGTTGGGATTAATTTGGATTATTGTTAATAGTTTGGGAATAGCAGTTCATTACTTTTTTAGTTTGACTCTCTGCGCTGAGGCTGTGGTTTTTATTGCGATATTATGGAGGCAATTAAAAGGAGAAAAAATCGGAATTAAGACAATTTCTGCTTTCTCCGGTTTTCCTGCTTCATTTTTATTACCTATTATTGGTACAATTGCAGGTGGTTTAGTCTGGTTGCCCGTATTTTATTCTAGCAGGTATGGTAGCGAATTAACTGAATGGATTCAAAGTAGCGATCGCACGGGTTTTGCTTGGATTAGTCCGATTTTTCAAGCACTGGCGGGTTGGATTACGATGATATCTTTGTTACCAGTAGAATCCTCTTCGCTACCTCTAGTGATTTTCTCTGGATTGGCGATGGTAATATTTTTTATCTGGGCGATTCCTTTGCTGCTTAAGGGGATAAAAACTTGCTATTCTCTGCCAGAAAATCGTTTATCTATAGTTGTTTTAGGTGGTTTTGTTTTAAGTGCGATCGCGCTATTTTTTGGCTTTACATACTTTTTGGGCATTGACCTTACTCGCGGTGCGCGGTATAACTTTGTTTACTTTCCAGCCGCGATCGTATTACTAGGTGCAAGTCTAGCTTTTACCTTTAACACAGATACAGTCAAAAGTCAATTATTTAAGCTTTTTTATATTAAAATTTCGGGTAAAAAGGCTGTAGTCTTGATTTTAGTAATGGGATTATTAAGTAGTGTAACTGTATTTTCAAATTTGGGTTATCAGAAATACTATAAACCAGATATTTTGGTTTCTATTATCCGCGAAGTATCTACGGTTCCTGTACTGATTGCGACTACTCATAATACTCATGTAGAAACAGGAGAAATGATGGGTATAGCTTGGGAATGGGAATTTGGAAAAGAAGAAAAAAATATTTCTCCCGCGCCACTTTTCTTGTTAGCTCATCAGCGGCGGGAAGTACCGGAAATGGCAGCGATCGCATTGGAAAAAACTCTAAATCAAATTAAATTTCCTGTGGATTTGTGGCTGGTAAATTTCCATGCAAAAGTTAATTTAGAACAGCAAAACTGTTATATTGATTCTCGTTCTTTGCCGCCAGTTGATGGTTATAATTATCAACTATATCACTGTTTTAGATAGTAAACGCGACTGCCTGCGCGAACGACTCGGCAGGAATCGCGATCTCCTCTTATTCAGCAGCCCGGTAAGTAGTTGGCGAATCTCTTACCCAATCAAACTTGAGTTTTCTCTTGAATAAAAATCCAGAATGCCCGCAAGAAGGCAAAATCATTCCCTTCGGAATGCGTTCATAGTGTCTCTATCCCTGCTTTTTGTGCGATCGCTCAGGGTAGCAAAGAAGTCCTTATCAACCATATTGATGTATCGCCTTGTTGATCTGCTTTGACTCCTTGTTCACGAAATTTGATATAATTTCCGTCAGAGGTTGCGGTTTTGTAATGATATAGCCCTGTGCGTAATCAACTCCAATTTCTTTGATTCTTTCTAAAATAGCCTCGCTGCTAACAAACTCCGCAATTGTTTTAATACCCATAATGTGTCCGATGCGATTGATTGCTTCCACCATTGCGTCAGCAATAGGATCGTTAGCAATATCTTTAACAAAGTAGCCATCAATTTTCAAGTAATCAACTGGCAAATTTTTCAGATAGGCAAAGGAACACATACCACTGCCGAAATCATCTAAAGCAAAAGAACAACCCAACTTCTTGAGTTCCTGAATAAATTGTACGGCTTTGCTAAGATTAGCAATTGCTACAGTTTCGGTAATTTCAAAACAAATAATCTGCGGTGGAACTCGGTAAAGGGTAAATTGCTCTTGCAAAAACTTAATGAAGGTATCATCATTGATACTTGCACCAGAAAGATTAACAGCATAAATGGATTTTGGGTTGGCAATTTTTCCCTTACCATTAGATTTACGATCGCCAATCTTTAAGCTAGAATTAGCTAAACTCGAAAATAGCTTACGAATCACCCAACGGTCGATCGCCGGCATTAAATTGTAGCGTTCAGCAGCAGGCATAAAACTAGCCGGACTAACTATTTCTCCTGTTTCATCCAACATCCGCAGCAAGATTTCACAGTGTATTTCTCCGATACAATCTTCAGCTAGAGGTGCAATAGTTTGGCTATAAAGACAAAAGCGATTTTCTTCTAAAGCTTGATTAATTCGCCCTACCCATTGAGTTTCACCAAACTGCCTAGCCATATCGCTATCATCAGCTTTATATATGTGTAAGCGATTGCAACCTTTCGATTTTGCTGCATAGCAAGCCGCATCGGCTGCACTTAATACATTGGCAGATCCAACATGACAGGCCATGTCTACATCGTTGCTGCCAATCGCAACTAAACCAATACTAACGCTAATAGTAAAGGTTTTACCCTCCCACGCAAATCGAAAATTTTGGATTTGATTTCGTAAAGAATCAGCGACCTCGACGGCGCGGTTGATTGAAGATTTATAAAGTAATAAACCAAACTCATCTCCGCCTAAACGCGCTAGGATATCTGTTCCTTGCACTTTACTTTTCAACAAAGCCGTCACTTGACGCAGCAATTCGTCACCGGCTGCATGACCGCAAGTATCGTTAATTATCTTGAATTTATCTAAATCTAGATAACATAAAACGTGCTGTTTATTTAAGATTTTACTACTAGCAACTGCCTCTTCTAGCAGCCGTTCAAATTCATGGCGGTTAATCAATCTAGTGAGGCGATCGTGAGTGGCTTGCCATGTTAATTGGTGTGACAAATTCCGCGCTTGTGTGACATTCCGAAAAACTAAAATTGCTCCCATTATTTGACCGGAACTGGCATAAATCGGGGCGGCGGAATGATCGATCGCAAATTCCCGACCATCTTTAGCAATCAAAACCATATTTGTTGCAGTGGAAATTATCCGGTTTTCTCGAAATACTGCTGTAACGGGATTTTCTACTACCTCGCGAGTGGTTTCATTTACCAGTTGGAATACCTCACTTAGCGGCTGGCCTTTGGCTTCTTCAGTTTGCCAACCAGTGAGGATTTCAGCGACGGGGTTGAGAGACTGAACCTCGCCTTGTGCATTAGTCGCGATCGCACCATCTCCAATTGATTGTAATGTTACTTGAGCGAGTTCTTTTTCTTGAAATAAAGCTTGTTCAATTTGTTTGCGATCGCTAATATCAAAAAAAGCACTCAGAATCGCTGCTTCCCCATTAAACATCAAGGCCTCAAGGGAAGCGGAAACCCAAAATGGCGATCCATCTGCCTTCTTAGCGCGAACCTCGTAATTTCGCAGATATCCTTGGCATATAAAAGCCTCTAGCAAAGCTTCCCGTTCGGCCAAATCATAGTAAAATTCTGAGGTCTTATGGTGTAGAAGTTCTTCACGATCCAAACCAAAAGTTATGGCAGTATATTCATTAAGGTACAGCGGTACGCCATCACTAGCGCGGGTAATCACTACTGGAATTGGAGTTGCTTCTGACACAACCCGAAACTTAGCTTCACTTTCCCGTAATGCTGTATGAGATAAATCTAGCTGAGTTAACATCCCGTTAATTGTCTTAGCTAAACTTGATAATTCATCAGAACCAGGTATTCTTAAATGTTGCGAGAGGTTCCCAGAAGAACCGATTAGCTTCACACCTGCACTCAAAGCCGCTAACCGACATAGAATTAACTTTTCTAGTACAATTAAACCCACCAGACCAAAAATTGCACCGCCGATCAGAAGCGACCAAATAAAATAACGCAGGCTGGCTTGACCTTGTTTGTAAATATCTCTGGGAAGTTCTACCCGCAATAGTAATGATTCTTTTCCGTAGAGATCCTTAATTTTTGCATAGCCTGCGATCGCATCAGCATTTAAAGACTGCACAGTAATTAAACAGCTAGCATTTAGTTCGTGGCATTCTCCCTGAGTTTTTAAGGAGTTAATAAGTGGTAGTTTTAAGTCATTTACATTCAAGATATAGCCAGATTCCTCATCTTTTGGAATTTCTTTTTCTGGTTGATAGCTACTAATTGAAAATTCAGTCTGCTGAGCTAGTCGCTGGATTTGAACCCGATCGAGATAGCGTCCGATAATTAATGTACCCCTGATTGGGCCTTCGTATTTATTAGTCAAAATTGGGCAAGAAGCAATCAGTATAGGCAATTCCTTTGTATTTTTCTCCGAGGTTTGGCTATACTCAGCCGATCCCTCTGATAGCATCACAATTCCTGTATAGCAACTTTTGAAATTCTGGTGATCGAGCAGGGCTGGATAAGCGCGGATATAGTTGAGTATATTCTGAGGAACAGGTTCGGCTTTATAGTTTTGCAAATCGAAGCCTTTACTAAAAACAACCTGACCGTTGGCGTTGAGAAACAGCATGATATTAAGTCTGAGATTGCCAAAGGTCTGATCGTCAAGATTTGCTTTGATGTAACGCTTATTGTTATCTTCAATGAAGGAGTAAGTTTCATCCCAAGGAGCCCAATCTTGAGCGGTGCTATTTAATTGATTTTGCTCATTAGCTAATGCCTCCATCACCCGTTCGACATTCTGACGGACGCGCTGTTTTTCTAGTTTACTGAATCGATTGAGCAAGATAGTAGACGAAGCCGCGTAGAGAACTAGGTTTAAACTGACTAGCGTCGCGCCAAAGATTAATAATATTTTGTGTCGCAAGGTCATGGAGTTTTTCCTGATAGATTGCATAGACCGATTGCAACTCACATCAAACCCAGAAAATCAATATTAAATATTATGCTAATATTTAATATTTAATTTATTTTGAATTGCCCATTACTTACTTACCAGTAATTCGCTTATAGCAGGATTAAAGTAAAATGGGTATAGGGGGCAATCCCCTCGTGGTTTCCCCTCGATCGCGATGGGTAAACACGCGGAAACAACCCCTACAAATTCTTTACAATTCATTGCGGTTTGGTAGCTTTCCTGTAAAATGACTTTGCAACCGGATTTGATCTTGCCCATAACACCTTTAATTACACCCCAAGATTATTTTCCAGACTGCCTTTGTTACACCGTACAGGCTGAGCGGTAAACAAATCACCCACAGGACAGAACTACGTAAGTAATTGATAATTTCTGTCCCAGAGAGTTTGCCAGTCTAAGTAATATCAAGTAAGTGTTCCTACTACTTTAGCCTTACTCTTGCCTAAGTGTCTCTGGTACTCCCACTGATGACAGGCCCGCGATCGCTCTCAGATTTTGAGAACGAATCAACTCCGTGAAATTTAAACTCCCGCGCCCCTCAATCTGAGCGACGGCTTCAATAGCAGAGAGTAAATGCCGAGCAGCATCCGTTTCACTATAGCCACGCCGCCCCGCCACTCGAATAGCTGTTTCATCCGCTTCTAATTCTAATTGGGGACTGCGACTCGATTGCCAGATCCGGGTGAGGCCGAGTCCCGCCAGACCACTAGCAACCACAACCCCCACCGCATCGCCCTGAACTCCTTGAGCGATCGCACCTAAAACCCCCGCCAGCGCAACGCCTTGATAAAGTTCCGGTTTAAACCACTTCACACCGCACAACCAGCTCTGAGTCCGCAATATCAACAAATCTCGCTGGGGCTTTGACAGCCGCCGCCACAGGTCAAAATTGACATAAATCAAACGTTCCGGCTTCCAAGGCAGCGGAAAAGGGCTGTCAATCACCATTGATTGCTGCGGTTTGCTGACTATTTTAGCCATCATGCGGCCAGAAGCGGGCATGATATCTAAGAGGCGGCGGATTTCTGGTTCAGGATTCATAGCTTTTACATAATTGCTAATTACGAACAATACATAATTCCTGATTAAAATAAATTAATCTTTAAAAATATTTAACCTCTTGCTTCCCGACATGGAAACAAGAGGCTTTTCAATTATAGCACTTACACAAAATTGTTTGTAACGCCGCCCTCTGGGCGGTAATTGAACCGCCCAGAGGGCGGCGTTACGTAAACAGCAATATTTGATAAGTATCTAATTCTTTTCCAAGTTCAATTACCGCCCAGAGGGCGGCGTTACGGAACCGTGCGTAATTCCTAAATTAGCTGAAATTACTTCTTATATAAATCTGGAAACTGTTCCCGCAACTGAGACAACTTCGGCAAATCATGGACAACCACATAGGGATAATTCGGATTACGAGCAACAAAATCTTGATGGTAATCCTCCGCCGCATAAAAAGCAGTTAAGGGAACTAACTGAGTCACAATCGGGTTACTGAAAACTTGCGCTTTATTGAGTTGCTGAATATAAGCAGAAGCAACTTGCTTCTGTTCATCATTCGTAAAAAAGATCGCAGAACGATATTGAGTTCCCTCATCCGGCCCTTGACGATTTAACTCTGTAGGATCGTGAGCAATGGCAAAGTAGATTTTTAGAAGTTGTCCGTAAGATATCTGCGAAGGATCGTAAGTAATTTCTACCGCTTCAGCGTGTCCGCTTTCTCCAGAACTAACTACTTCGTAATTTGCCGTTGCTTCATTACCACCAGAATAACCTGAAACGACAGCAGAAACCCCTTTTAGATGCTCAAAAACGGCTTCTACTCCCCAGAAACATCCTCCAGCAAAAACGGCAGTTTGTTTGCCCTTTGCCATCGAAATCGAGGTATCAGTAGCCGGGTCTGGTATTCTAGTCTGGGATGCACCGCCAGCCAGTGCAGCAGTGAGTAAAATTATCGACAAGCTACCTACTAGGTAGCGGGATAGAGTCAAAATGCGAATTGCCATAAACTTACAATATTGAATTTGGTCAGTCTTCTTGTAATACGGAAGAGAACTTATTTTGGATTGCTCCAATGGACATCAATTTTTTTTCTAGAGGTTTAATCATTGGCTTCTCAATTGCTGCACCTGTGGGCCCCATTGGAGTGCTCTGCATTCGCCGTACTTTAGCTCAGGGCCGCGCAATTGGTTTAATATCCGGTTTGGGTGCAGCTACGGCTGACGGGGTATACGGTTCTATTGCTGGATTTGGATTAACATTTATTTCCGGCTTTTTAGTTAGTCAGCAACTATGGTTACGGATTGTCGGCGGCATTTTTTTATGCTATTTAGGGATCTCAACTTTTCTGGCAAAACCCGCACAGTCAGCAGCAGAAACAACAGGTAAAGGACTTATTGGTGCTTATGCGTCAACCTTTTTTTTGACTGTTACTAATCCCTTGACAATTTTATCTTTTGCTGCCATATTTGCTGGTTTGGGAATTGCTAGTTCTGACAGCAATTATCTGGATTCAGGCATATTAGTATTGGGAGTATTTTTAGGTTCTGCCATTTGGTGGTTGCTACTTAGCACTGGGGTTAGTATACTAAGGACTAAATTTCGCGAGCGCTCTTTAATCTGGGTCAACAAAATTTCAGGGTTAATTATCCTTGTATTTGGCATTATTGCCCTTTTAGGTTAACAGATTGGAATCATAATTAATTCCGTAACGCCGCCCTCTGGGC
>NZ_JARFTR010000280.1 GCF_029167235.1 Kamptonema sp. UHCC 0994
GTAAAGATACCGCCCAGAGGGCGGCGTTACGTAAAACGAAAGCAAGTTCCCTTAATTTAAAATCAGAAGATGTTACCAAGAGAAGAACTATTAAAAGGAATCGAAAATCGCGAGTGTGTGGCCCGTGCGATCGACCAAGCTGAGCAAGCACTCAAAACTTGGGAAATTAGCATGACTGATTTTCTTTCTCCCCCTGAGTTAGCGGAGACACAAAAGGTATTTAGTCGATTAACAGAAGTACAACTAATTGCTTGGGGAGGCTATCCACAGGCGGAACGCCAAAGAGTTGCGATCGCACGTTCTGAAATTCCTTTAGACAATTCTAGTGTAAGTGTTGCAGCCTTAGAAATAGCTGGTAATTTCCTCTTTGATACCGCATCTCACCGAGACTTTTTGGGGTCTATCTTGGGTTCTGGCATTGTGCGAGAAAAGACTGGCGATGTCATCGTTTTAGGCGAACGCGGAGCGCAAGCAATTGTTGTTCCAGAACTGGTAGAATATTTAGAGATGCACTTAAAGCAAGTTCGTTCTGTTCCCGTACAAATTCAGCGGATAGAGTTGAGCGAACTTAAGATTAAGGAACCTAAAAAGAAGGAATTAACAACAGTAGAAGCGTCGATGCGACTGGATGCGATCGCATCGGCTGGATTCGGGATGTCTCGTAGCAAAATGGTGGATTTAATTGAAGGCGGAGATGTGCGAGTTAATTGGAAAGATATTAGCCAATCTAGCCATATTATTAAGTCGGGAGATTTAGTTGCTATTCGTGGTAAAGGGCGATTAGAAATTGGGGAAGTTATGGTTACGAAAAAAGACCGTTATCGGATACAGTTAACTCGGTATATTTAAAGGATTGTTTGCATAGTCTAAGCTTTAGTTATCGGAGAAACCAGGTTTCTTAAGAAAGGGGCGATCGCTCTCCTTCCAATCATTACCTTAAATCTACCGATATGTTAGTTCTATCAAAAACTACCCTTACTCAACCTGATTCAGCTTTCTTTTGAAAATAGCTTCAACCTCAATCTCAGGATTTGCTAGTTCAAACGGATAGGGATGAAGATTGGCCGGATTCCGACGGCTCATCAAGACTTCCATTGCTGCTTCAAAGGCTTGACTATCATTTCGATGTTCAGAAATATATCGTTTTAACTCAGAATTTGTCATTATTGACAGATTTGGAATCATAGAACAAACTCCCAACTCCCATCTTCATCAATTACAAGAGCAATATCATCATTAATTCCCGCCTGCATATAGATTGTTTTAAACCTCCGATCGTAACGGAAAACTTGGATGGGGTGGTATAAATTAGAAAGCAATTGACAGAGGAATGCTGCTGTTACTAGCTGTTGCTGTGTTGGCAAGCTGAAACTCTCATAAGTAATATAACATAGTTTATCACAATATGTTTCATGTGGGTTGGCGTGGAGAAAAACGAGTTTATGGATGTGTTATTCACATTGAGATTAAGGAGGGTAAAATTTGGATTCAACGGGATGGAACTGAGGTGGGAATAGAGGAAAATTAAGCTAGGGGAGAGTTGCGATCTCCCGTCTAATCGAGAGATTCAGATATAAAGTTTTCCCGACCTTCGCTAAGTTGTATAATATCAAAACATTCTATTGAATCGAAAGCATAGACAGAGATGATTAATCTAATTCAAGAGCGTGCCACTAAAGAGCAACTTGAAGAAATGTTAGAAATCCTTAGCAGTTATGTTAAACTAGAATTGCTCGAAGTTTCTGGAGTCTTACATGGAAACAATGAAACTGCGATCGCATATTGGAACCGATGGCATATTGCTTCTCCAAATGCCCGCTGAGTTTAAAGATACTTCTGTAGAAGTGGTAGTAGTTGTACAGCATCTACCATCGGAGGAAGTTAAACCGAAGTATAACGCTTGGGGACAACTGACTACTAAAGAATCAATTCAAACAGCAATTGGTAGAATGCGACAACTACGGCAAGAAATTGCCTTGGATAAAAGCTCAATCCGCTCCATGATTGAAGAAGGACGCAGGTTTTAATGCAGTTTATATTGGATTGTTCTCTAGCAATCAGTTGGTGCTTAGTGGATGAAGATAACGATTATGCTAATGCTATACTCGCGATGATGCCGGATTGCGAAGCTTATGTACCAGGAATTTGGTCGCTAGAAGTTGCTAATACTCTCCTGGTTTCTGAGCGACGCAACCGCATGACAACTGAGTAATCTGAGATGGCTATTGCTTTGTTACAATCACTTTTAATTCAGGTTGATGAAGCTACGGATAGCAACGCGCTCTCGTCAACTCTGGTACTAGGAAGACAAGAAGGTTTAGCTGCTTATGATGCAGCTTATTTAGAGTTAGCATTAAGATTGGAATTGCCGATCGTGGGGTGAGAAACTGGGTTTCTGAATAAAATCTCGGCGGCGATACTTTAGTTATCTGAGAAACCCGGTTTCTGAACATTGACGCTTGAGTTAAACTGTGATATAATGAATTAAGTAACTATAAAATGGCAATGGCTACACTTCAGATTCAAAATCTACCCGATGAATTATACAGTCGTATTCAATGTCTTGCCTCTGAAAAAAATTTTACTCTCAATGAGGCAGTAATTCATCTATTGAAGCAATCATTTGAGTCCGACAAGGTGATGATAGATCGGGCGCAAGAAAGCCAACTAACGTCAGCAATCCTACAAAGGATTCGCAATCGTCCCAGAGTTAACCCAAGGGATTTTGGATTAACAGATAGCACTGTTTTGATTCGAGAGGATCGCAACAGATGACAGTTCCGCTACGATGCGTGCTGGATACAAATATTTGTATTAAGCAGTTTATCGTCGATCCTTTGACTCCTAAAGTTAATCAATTATTCGATTGTCTTGACGATCCGGCTGTTGAGTTTTTTGTGCCCGATCTGTTTTATATTGAGTGTGCTAATGTTCTTTGGAAGTATGTTCGAGCTAAACTCTACACTGCCGAACAAGTTCAGGCCGATCTAGGTGACTTAAAAGCTTTACGATTTCAAGTTACTTCAACCAAAGAGCTAATGAATAAAGCTGTTCAAATTGGTTTTGGACTATGGCATCACAGCTTATGATGGCTGCTATGTGGCACTGTCACAGCAAGTTATGGCACCGTTGCTAACATTGGATGAACGGTTAGTGAATTCTTTGACAGGTAGTGAGTTTGATGTGCAATTGTTTACAAATTTTACATTGCCATCTTTATCTACCTAATAATTACGCTCGACTAAAAGATATGAGGCGATTTAATGTTTTTAGATGGTTAGAAATAGGCGATCGCGCTTTGTTTTGAGGGTGCGATCGCGTGGGGGTGAGAAACCGGGTTTCTGAACAAAATCTCGGCTGAGATGCTTTAGTTATCTGAGAAACCCGGTTTCTTAAGTTGCGATCGCGCTTTACGAAAGTCACATTAAATGCCGATGAATGTTGGGTTGAGGGAGGAAATTTAAGCTAGGGGAGAGGTGCGATCGCGCTTAACAGTATAAAAAAATGGTAGCCACTATTCAGCTATTTATAAGTTCAGTTGATTCCGAATCCAAAACTTAAGATCGTATTTAGCTTCCTCCCAATTTTGGGCAACATTTTTTACCTGTTCGGGCTTTAAATTTCGCGTTAGCTAAATATAACTCGCATAGTGAAAAAGACATCCAGACTATTTGTTCCCTCCGTACACCCATCGTGAGTAATATGTTCTGTGGGAGCTATATAAGCCTCTCCTGGGTTAACTCTCAATTTAACAACAGGATAATTCGGGAAAAGCTGCATAAATGCCCTACCAATCCTTGAACTACCCCAAGTTTCATTAACTAAATTACTATCTGTTTCAGACACCAATCTATAAAGCTGCTGAATTGATAGATTGATGAATAAAAAATAGCGGGGTTGAGAGCCAAGATTGATTAAGATACGATGCAGTGATGAACCACGCTGATTATCAATGTGAAGACCAACTTTGCAATCTCTATTCCCAACAGTTACAGTCATCTGGTTAGGGGCATTCGACCCAATTCCATACTCACTTACGTCTGCATTTTGGAGACGCAAAGTTTCAATATAGTCGTGAATTAAGCCGATACCTTTTGCTACGCTCTCTTTTTCTAAAACATACTGCAACGCCGTATGGTGTTTTACACTACCTAGCTCCTTAAGGTGACATAAAATATTTTGAGGAATACTGAGAAGAGTTACATACAAATTTGATGAATTATTAACTTTATTCCTGAACAGGATTTTTTGTTCTGTTGAAGTAAGTGTTCGCCAAGGTAATCGAGGGACAATTGCATCAGTACAGTAAGGAGTGGTAAATTGATTTGTAGAATAACTAGCCGACTCAGTTCCCGAACTCAAGAAAACGCGATCTTCAAAGCTTATGTCATTGTAACTCTCAACAATTTTTATCCCTTCCCTTAGTTGATACACGCATTTATTCCCCTTAATTAAGATTACTAAAAACTAAGACAAAAGACTCCGACCGACCTTAACTACAGAATGCAAATTTTCAACATAAGCACCAACTAAAAGCTTGCCTGCATCAGTTAACGTTTCAGACTTTATTAAACCTTGATAAGCTACATCGGCAAAACTAAGTGTTTCAACCCAGTAACTCTCAGCTTGAGAGTCCAACTTTTCGGATGAAAACCAAGGTGAAGCTACAAGTTTAGCCCATACAGCAGCCCCAGCCGAAAAGGTCATTAAAGCATGAATAACCTGTCTAAGAGGACGATCTCTATAGCAAATTTTTACACTCTGCCACCTGTACTGAGGGAGTATGTAAGAACAACAATGTAACACTACTTTCGGGACAATAGTTAGCTTTGCATATTTTAACAATACAGCAGTTCTGTTTGGTGTATGATGGCATCACATCATCGGTAATATGTATGAGCCGTCTTACCAATCGCGCTTTTGATATCCTACGTACAGAAGTTAATAGATGTGCCGCCGCTGAAAGATTTGGTGGTCAAGTACAGCAGCAAATGGTGATGAAGCGGTTAGAGAAACTGCGCTTACAGTCAGGAACTTTTGCCTCTGCACAAGAACTACGCGAGACAGTTAAAGATTTATTTCCTAACTTCGACGACAAAGCCATCAAAGCCGCAGCCAAAGCTAACCGTCCGCCAGGGATATTAAGTAAAATAGCTTGGGTTGGTACTTTTCTTGTCGGGGCGGCCGGCTTTATTTCGGTACTAAATCTGCCTTTTCCGATGATTAGATGGCCAGTGGCAAAAACAGCACCGATATTATTATTACCTAGCTACATTAGCATGGATTATAACTATCGGCAAGCGATCGCGAAAGTCGAACAAGCAGATCAACTAATAAATAAAGCTACCGCTGCTGCTGATTTCGATTTAGGGGAAATCAAATCTAAAGAAGCACAAAAACACCTCGACGCTTTACCAGTTTGGTTTTTAGGATATTATCCTACAGCTTACTGCACTTTCTTTGGTTGCACTTGGCGATTTACCTTCGATGAATTTGAAGCCGCACGCAAAAATATAGGGCGCATGGAAGCTCAAATTTTTCAGCAGAAAAATGCACTAAATGAGCTAACTAAAACAGAACAAGAACTTAACACAGCAAAACAGCAATATCAGCAAGCAAAAACAGCCCCAGAACGCCAAAAGGTTAGTGCGAATTGGCAAAGTGCAATCGATCAACTCGGTCAAATTCCTAACGAAACTTTGGCTGGAGAAATGGCACAGAAAAAACTGCAAGCTGCCAAAAGAGACTTTCAAGATGTGGGCGGTGTTGCTACTGGTAGTCTGCGTACTGATAATTTAATTGAAGCAGCAAAAGAGTTTGCAATGTCCGCCGCTGTTGCTTCTCAAAATCCCCCTCATTCAGCGGAACAGTGGGAACAAATAGCAAGTTTGTGGCAAGAATCTATCCAGCGACTTGAACAAGTTAGCTCCGAGAATCCCGGTTATCTTGATGCTCAAAATAAATTGGCTCAATATAAAACAAATTTGGGAACTGCACAGTTAAGGCATAAAATTGAGGAACAGTCAGCAGATGATTTGAAAGAAGCTAAATTTGCGATCGCAAATTGGCAAAGATTAGCTCTTTCTGATCGGCCAGATCGCGGTGACTTAGTTGGTCAGTTGCGAGAAATAATTAACAAGTTGGAGAGTGTTAAAACTGGGACGACCACATATTTAGAAGCTCAAAAACTGCTACAATTTGCTAGGAAAAAACAGCAGGAGTTGCAAAGGTAACGGACAGTTTATTCTGTAAAGTGGATTTTATGGGCGAACCGCAAAGTACGCAAAAGCACAGAATCAGAGAACAAAATATGAACAGAGGAAAAAAGTATGTTTTCAGATATTGAGAGCCATTGGGCGAAAGAATGTATAGTTCAATTAGGAGAGCGCTCGCTCGTTAAAGGCTATAGTGACGGCAAATTTCGCCCGGAAGCGCCCCTCACCCGTGCCGAATTTGCTTCCTTGATGGTTGGCGCTTTTGGCAAGTCTCCAGATGTACAAAAAGCAGTTAATTTTAAAGATGTTCCTAAGAATCACTGGGCTTGGCAATTCATTCAAACAGTTTCTAAAAAGAGATTTTTTAGTGGTTATCCCGATGGAACTTTTCGGCCAGAACAGCCTATTTTGCGCGTGGAAGCTATTACAGTGATTGCATCGGCGCTCAATTTGCCAAATCCTAAATCGCCAGAAGTAACTTTAAAAGATGCTTTTGACGATGCGGCTGAAATTCCCAATTATGCTAAAAATGTGATGGCAGCAGCAACTCAAAGAGCGATTGTGGTCAACTATCCTAATGTTAGAAAGCTCAGACCCAATCAAAACGCTACCAGAGGTGAAGTAGCTGCTTTATTTTGCCGCGCCTTAAGAATTTATACTGTTCCCGACAAGTACATTGCTGTCAGCATTGCAGGTAATATAGCACCGCGTCCTATCTTTGGTCGCACTCCTGAAATTATAGAAAGTTATTTTGGTTTTCCGATATCCGGTTCAAGTTATGCTTCAACAGCTATTAAGCGTTTTTGCTGTACGGATTTTATTGAAAATACATATTTTTCGGTAGAGTTTGAAAACGGCAAAGCTGTGAGGATAAGTTTTGACCTGGGTCAGTTTCAGCAGGATAAAATTAGTATAGATCCTAAAAAAGAATTTGAGTATGTATTTGGCTACCCACCTCCTACTTGGAGATATCTGAAGGGTCCAGATTATATAGACGGAGGTTATTTCCTTTTTGAATATTGTTTAGGAGATGGAGTACGACTATTTTTGATGCAGTATGCACAGAAAACAACAGTTAGCACTGCGTTATCGTATGATTCCACCTGTGAGCCTCCTTACAATTAGCAACTACCAAGTCGGATCAAAATTAAGGTTCACAGTCATTTGTTCGCGTCCTCTGGGAACCCCTGCGATGCAAGCACAAATGATGTTACCGCCGTCAATTTCGACCTCGCAGGCGTGACAGGAACCCATTAAGCAACCTGTAGGAATACAAATCCCCGCACGTTCGGCCACATCCAGTAGAGGTTCTCCCACTTCAGCTTCAATTGTTATATCATCTGGTAAGAAATGAATTTTCATCTTCTCTAAACAATATATTGACCAACAACTAACAACTAACAACCAACAACTAACAACTAACTAACTCAAAACTTGCCTTAAATCCAAGTGACTTTCTATTGTATCTGCGAGAGAATCTAAAAGAGCTTCCCGCTGTTCGCGATAGTTAGGAATGCCAGTAGGTAAAGCTTGTAAACCCCTTTGTTGACGCAAATGATTTAACCAAGAACGCCGCCAAGCGCCATTATCAAAAATACCGTGCAAATAAGTACCCCAAACTGATTGAGAATTATTAATAACCCCTAAACCAGAGTCATCAAACAAAGGTTTCGTCATATCAGATTGTAGCAATTGTGTTCGTCCTTGATGAATTTCATAACCTGCAACAGGTAAACCAGGTTGCGGGTAATTGGAAGTTACTACCCGCTGACGAGCAATTTTCGTCGGGGCCATGATTGTTTTTAGTGGCAATAATCCCAGTCCATCGCATTGTCCTATTTCGCTTTCAATGCCATCGGGATCTGTAAGAACTTGTCCTAACATTTGAAATCCTCCGCAAATTCCCATCACTGTCCCCCCGGCTGTCATGTAGTTTTTGATAGCTTCCGCCATACCCGTTTGTCGCAGCACAATCAAATCAGAAATAGTAGTTTTAGAACCAGGGATAATCACCGCATCTGGATATCCCAAGGATTCTTTAGGGCTAATATATTTTACGGTTACTGTTGATTCTGATTCTAATGGATCAAAATCTGTAAAATTAGAAATGCGAGGGAGGCGAATGACAGCAACGGTAAGATCGGAATGGGAATTAGTAGAACGGCGCTCTAATAAACTCAGAGAATCTTCTGCGGGTAATGCTTCATCTATCCAGGGAATAACGCCGGCGACGGGAATACCTGTGCGCTCTTCTAACCAGGTAATACCGGGCTGCAAAATTGAGCGCTGACCTCGGAATTTATTGATTACAACTCCCTTAATTAAGGCTCGTTCTTCTGGTTCTAGTAACTCCAAAGTGCCGACGACGTGAGCAAAAGCTCCGCCTCTGTCAATATCCACTACTAGCAGGGTTTTAGCGTTGAGATGTTTGGCTACCCGCATATTAGTTAAGTCGCGGTGTTTGAGATTAATTTCAGCAGGAGAACCAGCTCCTTCACAAATCAGTAAGTCAAATTCTTGTGATAAAAATTCGAGGGATTCTTGGATGGCTTGCCAACCTATATCAAAAAATTGTTCGTAGTATTGAGTAGCTTTGACAGTTGCTACTGCGCGACCTTTGATAATAACTTGGGAAGTCATATCCCCTTGGGGCTTTAATAAAATTGGGTTCATTTCTACCCAAGGTGCAACACCGGCGGCCCAAGCTTGTACCGCCTGAGCATAGCCAATTTCGCCCCCATTAGCTGTAACATAGGAATTCAAGGCCATATTTTGACCTTTAAAGGGAGCAACGCGCCAACCGCGCCGAGATAGAAGCCGACATAAGGCTGCAACGAGTAGAGATTTTCCTGCGTGGGAAGTGGTACCCACAACCATAATTGCTTTCATAAATAGTTAACCTAGCTATTAGTTATTAAGCTTGAAACTTGCTGCAATGGAAGTTAAAGATTTGACTATCTAAATTATAACCGCTAGCGAGTTAAAAGTTAAAGATTGATAGGACTTACGCATTCAATATATGCAATTGTATCATTGCTTAGATGAATGCGTCAAAATTCGTCGATCCCTATATTCAAGCTAAAAGGGTAGTCGCAGCCAACGGGTTAAGGTATTGTAAATGCGATCGCGCCAGTCCGGGGGTGGTACGATGTCTCCTTGCTGCTGGAATTTTTCGATCAGTTGGCGGCCAAGTGGGGTGAGGCGGAAACTGTCTGTGATTCCCTGTCCGTCTACTTCTCGCCGCAATACGCCGACTTGGATTAGCCAAAGTAGGGAGTTTTCGGCGGTTAATTCTGATAGGGGCGATCGCGTGTAGCCGCTTTCAACGCCGGGATGTGATGCGATCGCGCCGAGGAAAACGCTGGTTTCGCGCATTGTCTTGAATAATTGTAATTGAAAAGGGGCACAGCGAATGGCTCTAGCTGCCCTTTCTACGGTGCGACTGGGGTAATTAATAGATTTAAGTTCTGAGGAGGGGATGAAAGTCATTGATTTGCCTCTCAATTAAGGTATTATATTTTTTATTATTACCGATCTGAAAGTAAGAATCATCCAAGATTGCCGCTCCATAGTTCACAGAATCCCAAAATCAATTAAAATATCCTTATAAACCACAAGAAAAACAAAACTATGACCTTACCAGTTGGGTGTGCTGCTCCTCCTTTTACCGCCAAAGACACAAACGGTAAAACCGTTTCCCTATCCGACTTTGCCGGCAAAACTGTAGTCTTATATTTCTACCCCAAAGACGACACTCCCGGCTGTACCAGAGAAGCCCAAAGCTTCAAAACAGCCCACACCGAATATCAAGGCAAAGATATGGTAGTGCTAGGTGTTAGCCGCGATAACGAAACCTCTCACAAACTCTTCACAGAGAAATACGGTTTACCTTTCACCCTATTAGCCGATGTCGATGGCGCAATTACTAAAGCTTACGATGTCGAAAAAGGTGATTATTCTAAGCGTGTCACCTTCGTGATTGATAGCACCGGCAAAATTACTCAAGTTTACGAAGGTGAAAATCTCAAAGTAGATACTCATGCTCAGGATATCTTAGCTACAATTAGCTAATTCCTACTAATTTCCTCACCGTAACGCCGCCCTCTGGGCGGTAAAATTAATCAAAGGAGGTGAAATTAATGTATGCATTGCAAAAAGATGTTTGGCATTTAACAGGATTCGATAAAACTATTGTTGAGCAACTGTTGAGATGGTCAAATAATCTGTTTAATGTCGGCACTTACGAAAGTCGGCAACGGTACTTTAGGGATAGAAGCGCAGTTAAATATCCCGAACTATACAAAATAACCAAAACCAACGAAAATTACGGATTACTTTACTCGCAAGTCGCCCAACAATCGATTAAATCTGTCGCCGAATCTTTTAGCTCTTTTCGAGCTTTAGAAAGGCTTGCTAAGAAAGGGCAGCTCAATCAAAAACCGAGATTGCCCAAGTACAGAACCAAGGGGGCGATGTATCAGGTTTCCTATCCGGGACAAGCCTTAAAAATAGTGGGTAATCGGGTGAGATTGCCTTTGGGAACTAAAGGCAAAGAACACTTTGGGGCAGACTGTCTCTGGGTAACATTACCGGAACGCTTGAAAGATTGCCAAATTAAAGAACTTAGGCTAATCCCTAGAAATGGTGAGGTCTGGATTGAGTATGTTTACG
>NZ_JARFTR010000026.1 GCF_029167235.1 Kamptonema sp. UHCC 0994
TTTCTTTACCGCCAGGATGGCGGCGTTACAGAGAGAGTGAGTAAGTCCTGTTGTCTTTACCGCCAGGATGGCGGCGTTACAGAGAGAGTGAGTAAGTCCTGTTGTCTTTACCGCCAGGATGGCGGCGTTACAGAGAGTGTGGGTAAGTCCTGTTGGTATTACCTACTTTGACTAATTAAGTAGGAACTTTTTCCAGAATTAACTTAGACCGTTTAACTGGTTCTGGGACAACAATTGGATAATCCCCTGTGAAACAGGCCGAACAGAAGTTATTAGAATCTTCCTTAGTCGCCTTCAGCATCCCTTCTCTACTCAAGAAAGCTAAAGAATCAACCCCAATTTGCTCGGCAATTTCTGCAACTGATTTCGTAGCAGCAATTAACTGATCTTGGTTATCAGTATCAATCCCATAAAAACAAGGGTGAGTTACTGGGGGTGACGAAATTCTCATGTGAACTTCAGTAGCACCGGCATCTCGCAAAGCTTTGACTATTTTACGGCTAGTAGTTCCTCTCACAATTGAGTCGTCTACCATGATTACTCGCTTACCCTCTAAGACATCTTTAAGAGGGTTAAGTTTCATCTTAATTCCTGATTCTCGCATGGTCTGAGTTGGCTGAATAAATGTGCGTCCGACGTAGCGATTTTTAATCAGTCCCTCAGCATAAGGAATCCCTGAAACTTGGGAAAAACCAATTGCAGCGGGAATTCCAGAATCAGGAACGCCGATAACAATATCAGCATCAATGGGGGATTCTTCTGCTAATTTTTGCCCGATTCTGAGCCGATAGCTATACAAACTTTCGCCTTCCATTATGCTGTCTGGCCGAGCGAAATAAATCATTTCAAAGATGCAAAGTTTTGGCTTTGGTTGTTGACTCCAGTGGAAGGAAGCCATACCATCTTCGGTGATCCAAACTAATTCTCCTGGTTCTACATTTCGCAAATATTCGGCACCAATGATATCTAAGGCGCAGGTTTCTGATGCCAAGGCGTACCGGATGGGATTTGTGCCTAAAGTGCCAATTACGAGGGGACGCACGCCGTAGGGATCGCGCACTCCCATTAAGCCTGCGGGGGTACCGATGACTAAACTAAAGGCTCCTGTGCAGCGATGAAAGGCGCTGATTGCGGCTTCTAACCAGTCTTTGCCGTCGTTTACTTCCAGCGCGATCGCCACTGCGATCATTTCAGAATCCGTTGTGCTGACAAAGTTGCAATTCCGGTTTAGCAATTCTTCGCGTAAGACACCAGTATTGACAAGATTGCCATTATGTGCTAGTGCCAAGGAACCTAATCGAGTTTCGACAACAGCAGGCTGAGCATTCACAACCTTTGATGAGCCTGTGGTAGAGTAGCGGGTGTGACCAACTCCTATGGTTCCAGGTAGGTGGCTTAAGCAGGATTCGTTGAAGACTTGGGATACTAGCCCCATATCTTTGTGCAAATGCACTTTTTCACCCTCAAATGTGGCTATTCCAGCCGATTCCTGACCCCGATGCTGTAAGGCGTACAGACCAAAGTATGTCATTTTAGCGACATCTTCACCGGGAGCACAGACACCGAAAACACCGCAAGCTTCTTCTTGCTTGTCGGATGCTAAATTTTCGTCAGCGGCGAGGGAATGGTTGGGGATCATGGTATGGCTTGGTTCCTAATCAGGATCGTGGGTTAGTGGGAGGCTCTGAAAGCTGGATGCTGTCCGGCGCAGCCGCCGTGCAGTTTAATTATTTCTTAATGTTCCCATGTATTAAGCATTAACTCACATCCTAGACCTTGAGGCAGATGCTAAGGGGCGTTCGATGGCAGGATAGTAGCGATCGCGCATATTTCCGATTGTAACGTTAGTTAACGGTTTGCGATCGGGGGGATTTCCGCCAAACCAGATGCGGGACTCCCACAACCAAGCGGAAAACCACTTTCAACACTTCTCCCAATTACCAATTACCAATTATCCTGCAACTAAAATCACTAGAATTTAACTTGCTGTGCTGCAATACCAGGAAAACAGGTTTTATCTAGTTCTCCAATGAATGGCCCTTGCTTAATTTCGATCATCTCTACTTCTTCTATGACTTCAAAACCATGACCGCCTTTAGCTATTAGAATTAAGTCGCCAGCTTCTAAAATCCGGCTTTCTAAATACTCTCGTTCTTCGCTATAAAAATCAACGCGGAGTTTTCCCTTTTTAATTAAGAGAACTTCTTGAGTATAGAAGACTTCTCGTTTAACAGGATTGTGAATGTGAGGTTGAATCACTTTGCCTGCGGGATGTTTCATGTAGGCAAGTTGTTGGGAAAATGTGTTGGGGGTGAAAAAGCTAACTCCAGGCTTGTTGAACTTACCAGAAACAATCAGTGCTAGTAGGAGCTGATTGCAGGTAATTTCTTCAACTAATTTCTGAGTGAGTTGTTCAGTTGTCATAGGGTCAGGTGATTTAATCTTATTTGTTTAATACTTGATTCAAGTTATAGTAGACCTAATACCCTGTTGCTAATAGCTAATTCTTAATAGCTAATAGCTAATTCTTAATTGCTAATGCCTAGGATGCCACCGGATTTGATATCAGTTCTAAACTTTGGCAAGTAAACAGGGCGATCGCGATCGCCACCATCCCGAAGGCGAAACCCCAGTCTGTAAAATCTAGGAGATCGAGATGCCAAAACTTGCCAAGGGTAAAAGCGCCAACTCTGCTATAACTTAAACTATAACTTTATTTTGCCTAGATTATTCCCTTTAGCTGTTGATAAATTACAAACTTTATGAAAGAAAGTTACTTTATTTGACAATTGTAAAGTTTCTGTAAAGGGTGTCAAAATACCCAGATGGGTTTGCTAAGCTAAGAATGTTTTGACAATTTTAGTCTCCGCCACCCTTCCTTCTTCCTTCTTCCTTCTACTTAACACCTATAACTCGATTAATTCTTCCACCAACGCCCTGATTTCAGCGGCCGCTGCTCCTTTTGGCTCTGTTTCCAACACCGTACAGCCAATAGTTGCTGATTCTGCGAATGCAACGCGCTGACAAATAGCCGACTTTAAAACAGGAATTTGATAGCCAGAAAGAGCTTCTGCTACATCCCGACCAATTGAAGTATTAACTATTTTACGATTAATAACAAATACAGATTTCAGCCAATCTTTATAAACAGAAGCTTCTCGGATCAGGTTAATTACCTTTTCCGTTGCCCAAATATCGTAGGGCGAAGGTTGGACAGGAATGAGTACAATATTAGAAGCCATGATCGCAGAACGAGCTAAATCTGAGACTCGCGGCGGGCCGTCAATCACGACATGACTGTAACTCTTAGCGATCGCAGGTAAGTCCCGGTGGATCGTAGGACGGTCTAAACCTACGACAGAGAAAGGTAAATCGCTATTTCTAGCCGCCGCCCAATCTCGTGCAGAACCTTGAGGGTCAGCATCCACAAGCAGTATCCTACCACCGCGCAAAGCCAAGGCATGGCTGATGTGAACGGCGATCGTTGTTTTCCCAACGCCTCCCTTTTGGTTTTGAACTGAGATAATCATGCCGTATTTACAGAAATTTTTATTTAGTTTAATACATTAGAGTATATCCGCAGCCAATAATTGATATAACTTATAATTAATTAAAAAATTGACAATGGATTTTCTACTCAAACCCTTTCATTACGAGTTTTTCAGCCGCGCCTTATTAGTAGCAATGATGGCAGGTCTATTGTGTGGCGTAATGGGGGTTTATATTACAACCCGCCGGATGAGTTACATTGCTCACGGTCTATCTCATGCTATTTTGGGCGGAGCCGTATTGAGCTACGTTTTAGGTTTAAATTTCTACATAGGCTCTGGAATTTGGGGATTTGCCTCAGCTTTATTAATTCAATATTTAACTGGCCGCAAAATCTATGCGGATGCTGCTATTGGTATTGTCACAACTGCTAGCTTTGCTTTGGGAGTAGCGATTATTAGTAGTTATCGGAAATTCAGCCAAAACTTTGAAGCTGCACTGTTTGGCAATGTCCTCGGTGTTACTCCCCAAGATTTGTGGATTGTTACAGGAGTAACTATTGTTTTGCTCAGTCTAGTTTTCGTCTTTTATCAACCTTTACTCTTCTGGTGTTTTGACCGAGAAGTTGCCCAAGTTCACGGCGTACCTATAAAATTAATGGATACACTTTTTGCTTTAATGTTGGCAACTTTACTGGTAGCAACGTTGAATATTTTAGGAGTGACACTGATTATTTCCGCTGTGGTAATTCCAGCTTCGACTGCAAGGCTTTTAAGCGATCGCTTTAGTTATATAATGTTGATTTCAGGTGGGCTAGGAGCTGCGATCGCTTTCGTTGGTGTCTACCTCAGCTACCACTTTGATATTGCTTCTGGAGCTAGTGTTGTGCTGCTATCTACAGTGCTATTCGGTAGCGTTTTACTCGCTACTGGTTATCGCCAAAGCCGAAAACAATATCTACCTCCTATTCACAAATAAATTTTTTTTCCACTTTCCAATCTTACTTTTTGAACAGAAATTTAACAACCGGAGCTGTGTAAAGGGATTGCAACAAAACTTAATATTTAATTGCAGTTTACCTCTTGACTCTCCTGTTGACTGGAGAGTACAAGATGGAGCTAGTTCAATTAGAAAGCAAATCGATGGTTACTATGACATTACAGCTCAAAGTTCCCAAAATGGCTTGTTCTGCTTGTGTAAACACGATCGCTAAAGCAGTTCAAAGTATTGACCCAGCCGCTAATGTTGAGGCCGATCCTAAGACCAAATTGGTCAAGATTCAAACAATTAAGTCTGAAAGTGCAATTAGGGAAGCGATCGCAGACGTAGGCTACCCTACTGCTTAATTTAACAGTTAATGGTTAACTGTTAACTGTTAACTGTTAACTGTTAACTGTTAACCCTTATCTAGTCACTGTCAAAAGATAGTTATATCAGGGAAAATAGCACACCAAATTGTAAAAATTGCTAGAATAATTGTGGAGATTGATAATGGATAATGCTCGATTAAAATTGCGAGGAATGAGTTGTGCTTCTTGTGCTAATAGCATTGAAGAAGCTATTCTTTCTGTTCCAGGTGTGAGAGAATGCAGTGTCAACTTTGGTGCTGAAATTGCCACTGTTACCTATGACTCCGAAAAAACTGATATTAAGGCAATTCAGGATGCGGTAGATGTCGCGGGATACGCAGCTCAACTCATCCAAGCAGAGGATATATTTAGTACAGATAACGATGCAGAAAAGCGAGAAAAACAGGCAGAAACTCAACAATTACTCCAAAAAGTTTGGATAGGTGGAAGTGTCAGCAGTATGCTGTTAATTGGATCGTTACCAATGATGACAGGAATTTCAATTCCTTTCATTCCAGGATGGATGCACAATCCTTGGCTGCAATTGGCATTAACTACACCAGTAGTATTTTGGTGTGGCCACAGTTTTTATATTAATGCTTGGAAAGCTCTAAAACGTCATGCTGCAACAATGGATACTTTAGTGGCACTTGGCACTGGCTCTGCATATCTTTACTCTATTTTCACAACTTTTTACCCCAGCTTCTTTACTACTCAAGGCTTAAGTGCTGATGTGTATTATGAAGCATCTGCTGCGATTATCACTCTGATTTTGTTAGGAAAATTGCTAGAGAATAGGGCTAAAAAGCAGACTTCAGAATCCCTACGCAAATTGATGGAATTGCAACCAAAAACAGCTCGTGTTATTCGGAATGATGAAGAGGTAGATATCCCAATTACTGAAGTAGTTTTAGGTGATATAATTTTAGTACGCCCTGGTGAAAAAATTGCAGTTGATGGCGAGATCGTGGATGGCTCCTCTACCATTGATGAGGCAATGGTAACAGGAGAAAGCGTCCCCGTAAAAAAACGACCAGGGGATGAGGTAATTGGAGCCACAATTAATAAAACTGGTAGCTTTAAATTCCGAGCTATACGAGTTGGGAAAGATACATTTTTAGCACAAATTGTGCAATTAGTGCAGGAAGCACAGGGTTCCAAAGCACCGATTCAAAGATTAGCAGATCTAGTGACAGGATGGTTTGTGCCTGTGGTGATTGCGATCGCGATCGCGACTTTTATACTTTGGTATAATCTCATGGGTAACATTACCATTGCATTGATTACTACTGTGAGCGTTCTAATCGTTGCTTGTCCCTGTGCTCTGGGTTTAGCTACGCCAACTTCAATCATGGTGGGAACAGGCAAAGGTGCAGAAAATGGCATTTTAATTAAAGGAGCAGAAAGTCTAGAATTAGCGCATAAATTGCAAGTAATAGTTCTCGATAAAACAGGGACAATTACCCAAGGAAAGCCGACTGTTACTGACTTTGTAGCTATTAATGGCACTGCCAATAGTAATGAGTTAAAACTGATATCTTTAGCAGCAGCAGTTGAACGAAATTCTGAACACCCTCTAGCTGAAGCTGTTGTGCAATACGCGCGAGCGCAAGGTGTAGATTTAACAGAATCTCAGGAATTTGAAGCTATACCTGGTAGTGGCGTACAAGGATATGTTTCTAATCAATTCGTGCAGATTGGAACCGCTCGCTGGATGCAAGAACTAGATAATGATACTAGCGCATTACAGAAACACTGGGAGCGATTGGAATATCTTGGGAAAACAGTAATTTGGCTGGCAGTCGATGGTAAGATGGAAGGGATTATGGGGATTTCAGATGCGGTTAAACCTTCTTCTATCAATGCAATTCAAACTTTGCAAAAGATGGGTTTAGAAGTGGTGATGTTAACTGGAGATAATCAGCGCACTGCTGAAGTAATTGCGCGGGAAGTTGGTATTAAACGAGCGATCGCAGAAGTTCGCCCGGATCGGAAAGCAGCTCAAATAAAAAGTCTGCAAGCAGAAGGTAAGATTGTCGCAATGGTTGGAGATGGTATTAATGATGCGCCAGCACTGGCTCAAGCAGATGTGGGAATAGCAATTGGAACCGGAACAGATGTAGCGATCGCAGCTAGCGATATTACCTTGATTTCTGGCGATTTGCAGGGAATTGTCACCGCAATTCAACTATCTCATGCCACAATCCAAAATATTAAACAAAATCTGTTCTTTGCCTTCATCTACAATGTGGCAGGTATCCCAATTGCGGCGGGTCTTCTCTACCCGGTGTTTGGCTGGCTATTGAACCCGATAGTTGCTGGTATGGCGATGGCTTTTAGTTCGGTTTCTGTAGTCACAAACGCATTACGATTGCGAAATTTTTCATCAAATTAGGAGTTACGCACGATTACGTAACGCCGCCATCTTGGCGGTATCATCACCGCCCAGAGGGCGGCGTTACGGGTAGTATCGATTTCTGTTTCTGACTTTAACTAGGAGAAAAAACCATGCTTACTCAAGTTTTGCTTTTAAGAAAGTTAGCAGGATTGGGATTGTCAATCGGCATAACTTTACTTCCAATCTCAGGGGCGATTGCCGCTGAAAGCCATTCTAATCTCTCTAATAACTCTGCTCATAAAAATGCTCAATTTGAATCGATTGAACAACCATTAGTGAATAAGGTTGCAGTCACTTTAGGAGGACTAGGGCTAATTGGTTTAGAGCTTTGGTGGTTTTTGTTCAGTAAATCTAAATCTCTGAAAGACGATTGATAGGCGATTGCTTTTCAAGATTTAGATTTTGGGTTCTAGCGCAAGCTCAAAGGTTACTTGCTTGGGTTTAAAATAGCAATGCTGAATAAAAATGACCTATGCGCCTGACATCTCTTGACGTTTTTCGAGGAATTGCGATCGCTTCCATGATTCTTGTCAATAATCCTGGTAGTTGGGATTACGTCTATCCTCCGCTAGACCATGCAGAATGGAATGGTTGCACGCCTACAGACTTAGTATTTCCTTTCTTCCTCTTCGCTGTTGGCGCGGCGATGTCTTTTTCGTTATCGAAATATACCGAAGGAAACCAACCTATATCAACAGTTTACTGGCGCATTTTACGCCGCGCAACCTTGCTTTTTCTATTAGGTTTATTGCTTAATAGCTTCTCAATTTTTCTGGACGTACTTCTCAATGGTTCCCCAATTGAGAATTTTGGTAAAATCCGTATTTTGGGAGTATTACAACGCATTAGTTTAGCTTATTTATTAGCCGCGATCGCAATTCTCAATCTCTCCTCCCGAAACCTAGGAATACTCGCAGCTACGCTACTTTTAGGCTACTGGGGTGCATTAACCTTAATTCCCGTTCCCGGTTACGGCGCAAACCTCCTGACTCCAGAAGGCAATTTAGGCGCATATATCGATCGCCTAATTCTCGGAACCCAACACCTTTACCGTCAAGGACAATACGATCCAGAATCAATACTCGGCACATTACCCGCGATCGCCACAGTCCTTGCTGGCTATTTTACAACTCAATGGCTGCGAGTTCAACCAATCAAAACTCGTACTACTTGGAATTTAGTAATAGTCGGTCTCGCTTCCCTAATAATTGGTCAACTTTGGGGCTTTTTGTTTCCCATCAACAAACAACTTTGGACAAGTTCTTATGTTCTGTTCACCGCAGGCTGGGCTATCTTATTAATCGCGATTTGCTACGAAACAATTGAAGTCCGTCGCTGGCGATGGGGGCGGCCTTTTGAAATCATGGGATTAAATGCAATTTTTGTCTTTGTTGCTTCTGGTTTTGTCGCTAGAATATTACTAAAAACCCACATTGGTAGTGGTGAAAAGCCTCCAACAACCTATACTTGGATTTACGAGAACTTTTTTCGACCTTGGGCCGGCGCGATGAATGGTTCCCTCGCTTTTGCCCTAACTACGGTATTATTTTGGTGGGTTATTCTTTATCTAATGTATCGGCGCGGCTGGTTCTTAAAAATTTGACAAGAGTTAACGGTTAACTGTTAACGGTTAACGGTTAACGGTTAAGTAAATCCACCTAATTAAACATAAGATCGGGATGGCTAAAAAGCTGAGTGTATAAACATTCTTCCTTCTTCCTTCTTCCTTCTTCCTTCTTCCTTCTACTTAACTGTTCAAAAATTTCCGTCTCGATCGTGTCAACTGTCAGCTATTAGTATTAAAATTAAGAAAAGTTACACGAACAGGAAGGCTCTATGATTCCAACAGTTATCGAACAATCGGGTCGCGGAGAACGGGCCTTTGATATATACTCGCGGCTGCTGCGCGATCGCATCGTCTTCCTCGGACAGCAGGTGACATCTGACTTGGCAAACCTGATCGTTGCCCAACTGCTATTCTTAGACGCAGAAGACCCAGAGAAGGATATTTATCTCTATATCAACTCACCAGGGGGTTCTGTCACCGCAGGGATGGGTATTTTTGACACCATGAACCACATCCGGCCAGAGGTTTCGACGATTTGTCTTGGTTTAGCGGCCAGTATGGGTGCTTTTCTCCTCAGCGCAGGTGCCAAAGGTAAACGGATGACTCTGCCTCATTCCCGGATTATGATTCACCAACCTTTAGGCGGTGCTCAAGGACAAGCAACTGACATTGAGATTCAGGCGAAAGAAATTCTTTATCACAAAAGACGCTTGAACGAACATTTGGCCGCCCACACTGGTCAACCCCTCAGCCGGATTGAGGAAGACACCGAACGGGATTTCTTTATGTCGGCAGACGAAGCAATGGAATATGGTCTTGTCGATCTAGTGATTGACCGCCGCCCTTCCGCCACGCGCCCCATAGTTGCTGTCCCTAGTTAGTAGTTAGTAGTTAGTTGTTAGTAATTAGTTGTTAGTTGTTAACAACCAACAACCAACAATCAACAACTAACTACTAACTCAATTTACTGCGATTCCAGATATTGCAGGAAATCGATTAACTGTTCTTTATTTAACTGATGCCGTGCGATTTTACCGTAAGCTTGGTTAAGATGATCGCGACCTTGCTTTTTATCCCAATGCAGGCGAGTAATTTCCTCAGTAGTTTTGCTAAAAATTTCCAGATAGTCTAAGAAATCTAGCAATTCATGCCGAGCTAAAATACCCTGAGAAAACTTGCCGTAAGCTTGAAGCAAATACTCCGATTCTTGTTCTTTGTTCCACTTGAGGCGTTTGAGTAGCACATCTATTTGCGCGATCGCATCGGAATTATCCTCTATAGTCTCGCTCGGCGGGCTCATTTCCAGAGGTATCCCACTTTGAATGTCTGTAGATAGCGGTTCCACTTCCCCTACATCGGGCCTGCTGTCAGTCGGAGGCGAAAACGATGTTTCACTTTTGCCGCCTGTTGGCGAGGGTATTGCCGCTATCTCCTGGCCTTGGGAAGAAACCCCATAACTAGAGGAAAGCCAAGCATCAGATTCTAGTTGCTTCGGCGCAGGGGGGACGCTTGCAGCTTTGGGAGGAGGTGGCGATCGCACGGGTTCAGGTGGAGGCAGATATGCAGATTCATTTAGCTGAGTTTTGGTATTGACAAAACTGCCTCGATCTGATGGTAAATTTTTTTCAGTAGTAAGAGGAACCTGCGGGGGAATAGCCGAGGTAGTTACAGGGTTAGTGGAGACAGACGTAGGGGAGTTGAGGTTTAGGAGAGATAGCGATCGCTTCCAGCTTTGATCCTCTGCTAACTCAACACTATCACCAGCGGACATCGCCGTAGCCAGAGTTTTTCCGTCTACCTGAATCAGAGTGCGAACGACAAATTTACCTTGATAAATTGTCACCAACTCTGAGATTAACTGACCTGTCGGATAGAAAGCGCGAAATTGAGCAAACATAAGCTTTTGGCCCGAAAACCAGTGAGGGCTGCTCACCTAAGTGTAATACAGCCGCTTGATAAATTTATGTGGCGATCGCGAACCACCCCAAAATTATGCACCCGTAACGCCGCCCTCTGGGCGGTTCTTTCACCG
>NZ_JARFTR010000035.1 GCF_029167235.1 Kamptonema sp. UHCC 0994
GGGGGAGCAGGGGAGCGGGTGAGCAGAGGGGCAGGGGAGCGGGGGAAGATGGGGAAGATGAGGAAGATGAGTAATTAGCAATTAGCAATTAGCAATTAGCCATTACCAATTACCAATTACCAATTACCAATTACCAATTACCAATTACCAATTACCAATTACCAATTACCAATTACCAACTAACAATGAAAATATTACTAATTGGATTAATTAAGGGCTACAAAATTTTAATTTCTCCTCACCTACCTCCTGCCTGCCGATTTCATCCAACTTGTTCGCAATATGCAGTAGAAGCAATAGAACGATTTGGGGTTTTGCAGGGCGGGCAAATGGCAATTAGTCGCATCTTGCGCTGCCATCCTTTCCATCCCGGCGGTTACGATCCAGTGCCTCCGAAGGATGAAGAATGAAGAAGAAGGAATCAGGACTCAGAGGGACAAAGCAAATTTTATTTCTTTGAGAACTTACATAACGCCGCTCTCTGGGCGGTGTCTTAACCGCCCCAGGGGGCGGCGTTACGGATATATACTCTAACATTCTGGTCTGTTGCGATCGCAATTACCACTTACCAATTACCCTTATCCGAACTGATGTGTCGCAGCCTGTAGGTATAAGACCCCCCAGAAAGGCTTCTACGCTCACCCACCGTAACTTCTCTTTGATTTCTAAGGATTTTTACTATAATTTTAAGTAATCTGCCCTACAATCTGTAGCAGTGTCTATTGACAATTTAAAGATTGCGTAAAGTTGGATTGCCAAATACTTAAAGTGTAAGTTAATATTTAAAAATAGGGGGAATTACACAGCTATCCTAACTTCAGTGATATTACCGATCTCCCGACATCTAATAAATAATAAAATATCAATGGAGTAAGAGGTTGTGGATTAATATGTCAGCCACCGCTACTGGGTGCAAGATGCTGTCCGATACCCTGGCTGTACTTAGCCAGAGGCGGGCTACTGGAAAATTGCTCCTAGAGCACGGGGAGCAAAAATGGCAACTTTACTTTTTTGACGGGTGTATGCTCTATGCTACCGGGGGATTGCACCGCTCTCGGCGCTGGTACAGGGCGATCGCGGATCATTGTCCTGATTTTCGGGTAAATCTTCACCAAATGGCTGCGGAGGAGCTTTGGGAATATCAACTCCTACAACACGGGATTGCTCAAAGAGAGATGAGCGTCGAGCAAGCCAAGGGTATTATCCGCAGCAGTATTTATGAAGTTTTCTTTTCCATCGCTAATCAGTCAGGCTTGAAAAGAAAGTGGCATCTCTACAAACAGCCTCTTTTTCCAATTAATCCCCGTTTGCTGATCTCAAAATTAGAAAGCGAGCAAATGCTTTTGGATAATCAAGAACTTTGCCAAAAGTGGGAAGCGATGGGTTTGTCGCACTTAGATCCTGATCTCGCACCGATTTTAAAACAGTCTGCGAGTTTGGAAAGTCGAGTTAGTTCTGATTCTTTGCTGGCTTTGAGCAACCACTTCAATGGTCAGAATACTCTCTGGGATATTGCTTTGAAGAAAAAGCAATGTTTGACAGTGGCAACTCGCACTTTATATCACTTTGTCAAGCAAGGTCTAATTGATTTCCGAACGGTACAGGATTTGCCTTCGCCGCTGGAACAGTGGCGCTTAGCGGCGGCGATCGTTCAGCCGGTGCGCCCTTTAATTGCCTGTATTGATGATAGCCGTGCGGTTTGCGAGTTTTTAGAGCAAATTCTGGTACCTGCTGGGTATCGAGTTGTGAAAATCCAAGACCCGATGAAGGGAATAGCGACTCTCGCCGAGCAAAAGCCTGCTTTAATTTTTTTGGATGTGATTATGCCGAAGGCTAGCGGTTTTACTCTGTGCAATTTTTTGCGGCAAACTCCTGCATTCCGGGACACTCCGATCGTATTTTTGACGGGTCAGGATGGTATTGTCGATCGCACGCGAGCTAAGTGGACGGGTGCGACGGATTTTGTGAGTAAGCCTCCTACTGCGGAAAAAGTTTTACAAGTGGTTGAAAAATATTTGAACCTAGAGGGCGATCGCAGTCAACAATTAAGCAATAATCCGTTAATGAATCCTAGCGGGTTGAGTTTGGCTGGCTCCTAATTACTGCATTTCTGTCTTCTGGTTGAGTAACAGCAGCTTTGGTGGGCGCTAGTGCGATGATATTTTTCTACGGTAAATGAGATGATGGTAGCGCCCAGTCTACAATAATTTGTCCTGCCTTAGCCTTCTATTTATGACACCTTTGGTAAGCGTGGTAATTCCCGCCTATAACTGCGCCTCTTATATTGTTCAAGCGGTGGAGAGCGTTCTCGCTCAAACTTACTCCCAGTGGGAGATAATTATTGTCGATGACGGCTCAAAAGACGATACGGTTTCAGTTTTGCAGCCTTACAGTTCCCACATCCGCTACGTTTATCAAAAAAATCAAGGAGTTTCTATTGCGCGTAATCATGGCATTCAGCTAGCGCGGGGCGAATTTGTCGCTTTTCTGGATGCCGACGATTATTTTCTCCCTGACAAATTAGCGGCCCAGATTGGAATGTTTGAGGCGCAACCTAACTTAGGAATAGTTCATAGTGGGTGGCGCAAAGTTAATAGTAAAGGTGAATTTTTGCAAGACGTTAAACCTTGGCAAAATGTCCCGAAATTGGATTTAGAGATGTGGTTGCGGTGGAAACCTGTGTTGCCAAGTGCGATGATGTTTCGCCGAACATGGTTAGAACGTGCGGGTGGTTTCGATCCTCGGTTTCCTCCGGCTGAAGATACGGATTTGGCTTTGCGTTTGGCTTTAATGGGGTGTGAAACTGAGTGGTTAAAGCAGGTGACTGTTTGCTATCGGCAGCACGAACAGAGTGCTATGTTTAAAGGTTTACCGCAGGCTAACTCTCTGGCAAAAGTGATAGAAAATTTCTTTGCTTTGCCGGAATTGCCAGGGAAAATACGGTTGTTAGAAAAGCCGATTAAGTATAGTACATTTGTCTGGATTGCTTGGTATTTGCACTCGAAAGGCCATCGCGCTGAAATGGTGCAGTTTCTACAGCGTTCTTGGGGTTATACGCCTTATTTGCCTGTGGAAACTGTTATTAACTGGGTGGAAAGTTTCGCAGAATTTTATGAGAATGAGAGAGATGATTTTGATGTTGATATGTTGGGGAAATCTGCGGAGTGGCAGCAGTTGATGCAGTGGGTAATTGTTGGTGGTTAGTTGTTAGTGGTTAGTTGTTGGTTGTTGGTTGAGTTAGGCAAAGAAA
Organism: Kamptonema sp. UHCC 0994; assembly: GCF_029167235.1. Lineage (GTDB taxonomy): Bacteria > Cyanobacteriota > Cyanobacteriia > Cyanobacteriales > Microcoleaceae > Kamptonema. The sequence goes on from NZ_JARFTR010000035.1 coordinate 3,251, forward strand.
CCGGGTTTCTATGAAAATCTTGGGTTCTTAACTAGGTATCTACAAAGAAACCCGGTTTCTGACCTCAGCGTGCGTAAGTTTTGATCCTAAATTCGCAACGCTTACCTTACTCTATTTAGCTGAAGTCTTTAGGACTATCTCAATTACTTGGGTATATCCCTTTTGTAATAAGGGCATTTTTTCAGCCAATGTTATCCAAGCAGAAGCGACTTGGGGCACTTCTAATAATAGAATAATCGCAAAGGTAATTAAGCAGTGGCGCTTTTGAGGATGAGAGGTTTCGCGGACTTGTTCTTTAACTTGGTTGTCTTGAGACTCAGATTTAAGCTGCAACATAAGATTTTTCTCAACTCGATAACAGCATCTTAAGAGATAGAAAAATAGACCTCAAGGGCAGTTAGGTTTAAGTGTAATTATGAACTGCCCTATTTTTTAGGGCAGATAGGGCAGACAGACAAAAACTATCTGCCCTTTTCAAGTTACAATAAGCTTGCTATAGTTGGAATATTCGCGGTAATAGCTAGAGATTTGCCATGCTTGAATCTGATAAAGTTCAATCGAGTGAACAAGGAAAAGCTAAACTTAGAGAAGCCTATAAAGAAGCAGGACTGACTATTGATAAACTTGCAAAAATGGCTAGTGTTAGTGAAGATACAGTTAAGCGGCTACTTGGGACAAAAGAATGTCCCAATGGGGTTGAAAGATTGGGAGTTAAAAATATTGCTAAAGCTTTGGGGATAGAGCCAACGGATATTATCGATCCGAAAGATTGGTATCCTCAATATGAGCTACCAGCAGAGTTTAAATCTGTCATCCAAGAAAAAATTAAGAAGTTTTGCGGCCGCCAATTTGTCTTTGATGAAATTGACCAATTCATCGGCAAAGAAACCAAAGGATATTTTACAGTTATCGGTGATGCCGGTATGGGAAAAACAGCCCTTGCAGCCAAGTTAATTTATGACCGCCAATACCCCTGTTACTTCAATATTTTAGCAGAGGGTCGCAATCGCCCGGAGCAGTTTCTTACTAGCATTCGAGAGCAACTAATTCAGCGTTACCAGTTGCAGAATACAGCGGCCGATGATTTACCAACTTTACTGGAAAAAGCGAGTCAAAAACTGGCAACCGGAGCACGGCTAATCATTGTTGTAGATGCTCTTGATGAAGTTGAGCAAGAACCCGGATATAACTTGTTATATTTACCGACGACACTGCCAGATAGGGTTTATTTCGTGCTGACGAGACGGCCTTACATACTGGAGAAAAAGCGGTTATTGTCGCCTGGAGTTCCCTTTCGCGAGTTGGACTTAAGGGAGGAAGAGTATATGAAATTGAGCTACATTGATATTAAAGATTATATTGGATTGTTTCTCCAAGATCCAGAGCATCAAGAGAATTTGCAAAAGTGGATTCAAGACCGCAACACGACGGCGGAGGGGTTTGTTGAGCAGGTGGCGGTTAAGAGTCAAAATAACTTTATGTACTTGCGCTATCTCTTGCCAGCTATTGCTAATGGTCAGTATAATAACTTGGAATTAAAGCAATTGCCTAATGGTCTTCAGGAGTATTATCAAAATCATTGGGTGAGGATGGAAATGGAGTCTGCACCCAATGAATTTAAGGTGATTATTCTCTTTATTTTAAAGGAGATTAAGACCCCAATTACTAGCAGTATAATTGCTGATATTGCTGAGCAAGATAAATATGACGTAGAAAAGCTTTTAGAGCGCTGGGTGGAATATGTACCGCCGGTGCAATTTTTGGGAGCGATGTGCTACAAAATCTATCACACCAGTTTTGCTGAATTTTTGGAAAGGAAAAAAGAATTGGAGCGGGAACGAAAGTTATTTAAAGAAGTAAATCGACGAATTGCTGAGTATTTTAGAAAGTACAGGCAGAGCAAAAAAGAGGCAGGTCAAAGCAATGGATGATTTGCTGGAAAAGGCTGTTTTTGAATGCGCTTATCTGGGAAGCTTTGCTCACAGTCTAGTATCGTCTGGGGAGTTAGAAGAGTATTGCGAACTTCTAACAGATTTTGATTTCTTGTCTGAGAAAATTCAGCACCCAGACTTTGGGGTGCAGGCGCTTATTGAGGATTACGATTTACTGAGCGAAGCAGAGGTATTGGCCCACCCAGAGTATCACGCAGAAAAAGTCAAGGCGTTGCAATTAATTCAAGGGGCGCTGCGGCTATCTGCTCATGTTTTGGCGAAGGATAAGACGCAACTACCGGGGCAATTATTAGGGCGAATGCAGGGATTTGAAATGTTAGAAATTAAAGCATTGCTGTCCCAGCCAAAGCAGACTAAAACGACTTGGCTACGCCCCTTGACTCCTAGCTTAACTCCCCCAGGCGGACTACTGCTACGCACTCTTGAAGGTCATAGCAACGAGGTTAATGCAGTGGCAGTCACCGCCGATGGCAAACGTGCCATTTCTGGTTCAAAGGACAACACTCTCAAAGTGTGGAATCTCGAAAATGGTGAGTTACAGTTCACCCTCGAAGGTCATAGCAATTGGGTTACAGCAGTCGCCGTCACTGCTGATGGCAAACGTGCCATTTCTGGTTCAGAGGACAAGACTCTCAAAGTGTGGAATCTGGAAAATGGTGAGTTACAGTTCACCCTCGAAGGTCATAGCAATTGGGTTACAGCAGTCGCCGTCACTGCCGATGGCAAACGTGCCATTTCTGGTTCAAGGGACAAGACTCTCAAAGTGTGGAATCTGGAAACTAGAAAGCTACAATTCACCCTCCAAGGTCATAGCAGTTTGGTTAATGCAGTCGCCGTTACCGCCGATGGCAAACGTGCCATTTCTGGTTCCTGGGACAGCACTCTCAAAGTGTGGAATCTGGAAACTAGAAAGTTACAATTCACCCTCCAAGTTCATAGCAGTTCGGTTGAAGCAGTCGCCGTTACCGCCGATGGCAAACGTGCCATTTCTGGTTCAGATGACCACACTCTCAAAGTGTGGAATCTCGAAAATGGAGAATTACAATTCACCCTCCAAGGTCATAGCGACTCGGTTAATGCAGTCGCCGTCACCGCCGATGGCAAACGTGCCATTTCTGGTTCAGAGGACAAGACTCTCAAAGTGTGGAATCTGGAAACTAGAAAGTTACAATTTACCCTCAAAGGTCATAGCAGTTGGGTTTATGCAGTCGCCGTCACCGCCGATGGCAAACGTGCCATTTCTGGTTCATTAGACAAGACTCTCAAAGTGTGGACTCTGGAAAGTAAAGAGTTACAATTTACCCTCAAAGGTCATAGCAGTTGGGTTAATGCAGTCGCCGTCACTACCGATGGCAAGCGTGCCATTTCTGGTTCATTAGACAAGACTCTCAAAGTGTGGAATTTGGAAACTAAAGAGTTACAATTCACCCTCCAAGGTCATAAAGGTTCAGTTTTTGCAGTGGCATTCACCGCCGATGGCAAACGTGCCATTTCTGGTTCATTAGACAAGACTCTCAAAGTGTGGAATCTGGAAACTGGAGATTTACAATTCACCCTCCAAGGTCATAGCAAATCGGTTAATGCAGTCGCCGTCACCGCCGATGGCAAACGTGCCATTTCTGGTTCAAGGGACAAAACTCTCAAAGTGTGGAATCTGGAGACTAAAGAGTTACAATTCACCCTCCAAGGTCATAGCAGTTGGGTTTATGCAGTGGCATTCACCGCCGATGGCAAACGTGCCATTTCTGGTTCAGATGACAACACTCTCAAAGTGTGGAATCTTCTGGAAACTGGTGAGTTACAATTCACCTTCCAAGGTCATAGCAGTTCGGCTAATGCAGTCGCCATCACCGCCGATGGCAAACGTGCCATTTTTGGTTCAAAGGACAACACTCTCAAAGTGTGGAATCTTCTGGAAACTGGTGAGTTACAATTCACCCTCCAAGGTCATAGCGACTCGGTTAATGCAGTCGCCGTCACCGCCGATGGCAAACGTGCCATTTCTGGTTCAGATGACAACACTCTCAAAGTGTGGGATTTATCCAGTGGGAAAGTTATTGCCAGTTTCACGGGAGAAAGTGCTATAACTTGCTGTGCCGTTGCACCTAATGGAGTGACAATTGTAGCAGGTGAAGCATCAGGAAGATTACATTTCCTACGCCTAGAAGGAATGGAGAAATCACCATGAACACCACCCCCATTCCCACCGCCTCAGAATTTCAGCAACACATCCGCGATAAGATTCAAAACTTTAGTCATCGCGCCTTCATCTTCACCCAAATTAACCAGTTCCTCACCCGCCAACCTCGCGGCTACTTCACCCTCATCGGCGCACCCGGCACCGGCAAAAGTGCTATCCTCGCCAAATATGCCGCCGAAAATCCCCACGTCATCTATTACAGTGCCGAACTGACAGGCAAAAATCAAACCGCTGAATTTCTCCTCACCCTTTGCACCCAATTACTGAGGGAAAGATTGAGTGCCAATGGCATCACCAATCAGGCCGGCGAAACCATCACCAACCTCCCCGATAATGTCACCGAGGGGAGTTGGTTTCTCTCGCTATTACTCCAGAAAATCAGCGACCAACTCGCACCCAATCAAAAACTAATTATTACCATAGATGGCTGCGACAGAATTGACCGCCACAGCCAACCCCCAGGCTCAAATTTATTTTATCTCCCCCGCTATTTGCCCAACCGTGTTTATTTTCTCCTCTCTCGCCGCCCCTTTCCCAGAGATAAATCGGGTTTGTTAATCGAAACCCCTTATCAAAGTTTGGATTTACAGGAATATCCCGAACAAAACCGCCAAGATATCCGCACTTATATTGAGAATTACCTAACCCCCTACCATTTAAACGAGGAACAATTCTGCGAAAGACTCACCGATGAAAGTGAAAATAACTTTATGTACCTGAGTCAAATTTTACCAGGAATTGCTAATAATATTTATCCCGAACCCTTCCACTGGCAACCGCTACCGCCGGGATTAGAAACTTACTATCAAAGTCATTTAGCGCGGATGAAAAACCCCGATTTATCTGCCATTGAATTAGGATTATTGAGGGTATTAGCCGCAGAGAAACAGCCTTTATCTGTAGAAACGATGGCGGCGGCAATTAATGAAGATGAGTATGATGTGGAAGAAGTTTTAGAAAATTGGATTGAATTTTTAATCGCGGAATTGATAGAGGGTGAAATTCATTATCGGCTTTATCATCGCCATTTTCAAGAGTGGTTAGGCGGCTTGTTCCCATTTTTATAGCTTCAAAAGAGCATCTCCTAAAGTGTGCTAAGCTCCGAAGAAATTGGGATTAAGTTCGATAGCACGGCGGTAAGCTGCGGCCGCTTCTTCCCATTTTTCTAGTTTAGAAAGAGCATCGCCTATATAATAGTAAGACGAAGCGAAATCAGAGTTAAGTTCAAGGCTAAATCGATAAGCAGCAAGAGCTTCTTCCCACTTGTCCAATTTAAGAAGAGCATTACCTAAATTGTAGTAAGACCAAAAGTAATCGGGATTGAGATCGAGCCCAAAGCGGTAAGTGGTTACAGCTTCATTTAAGAGTCCTTTTGCTTGCAGAGCGTTTCCTAATTTGTAGTATAATTCAGATATATCTGGCTGGAGTTGAATAGCTTTGCGATAGTGAGCGATCGCATCATCCCACTGTTCCAGTGAAGTTTCAATTTCTGCTAATTTATAATAAGCTTCGTAACAACTTGGATTCAAATAAATAGTGCGGAGGTAACAGATAACTGCTCTTTCTACTTTATTTTGCGCCATCAAGCTAGAGGCGACATGGAGAAATGTTTCACCCGTGAAATCTGGCTCTAACATCAGAGCAATATACCAGAAATCTGCGGCTTCCTCTGGCTTGCCAATTTGCTCAAATAGTCTAGCTAAGTTGCGATAAACTCCCGCAAACTTGGGTTGGAGAGTTAAAGCTTGCTGGTAAGATGCGATCGCCTCTTGCCACTGTTCGAGGTTAGCATAGAGACTGCCAAGGTTAGCGTGGACATCGGCTAAATTCGGATCGAGTGCGATCGCCTTATTGTACCATTGCTTTGCCTCTTCTAGCTGACCTTGAGTTTGCAGCACCTTACCCAAGATTTTACAAGCTTGGGCCGAGTTTGGCTCAATTTGTAGAGCTTGCTTGCACGAAGCGATCGCTCGATCTAACTTTCCTTCATTTAAATCTACTTCTGCCTGTCGCAGCAAATCAAGCACTTCTGTTTCTGGATTCACTATTCTGTTATCCTATAGAGTTGCAAACGTCAGTAAAATTGTATTCTACAAGCTAAACAGGGATAAAAAACCCGTATAGCACGTCTAGATCTGGGTTGTGCTGCTTTCCTCTTCCCAATTACTTCAGAAATTCATGTTAACGGCAAATTCGACACCGCGCGTCAGTGTAATTATCCCAGCATATAATGGCGATCGCTACATCGCGCTAGCGGTAGAAAGCGTACTGAACCAAACCTATAAAAATTTAGAAATTATCATCATAGACGACGGTTCAACGGATAATACTCGCGAAATATTACAGCCCTATTTTAACAGAATTCGCTATCTTTATCAAGAAAATCAAGGGGCCGCCGTTGCCAGAAATCGTGCTTGTCAGTTAGCGAAAGGAGAATTTTTAGCTTTTCTCGATAGCGATGATTTATTCTTACCAGACAAACTAGCAAAACAGATCGCTTGTTTCGATGCCAACCCCGCCTTAGATATGGTACAAACAGGTTGGTTTATCATGGAGGAAAAGGGAGAAAATATTTCTGAAGTCAAGCCTTGGCAACAAGCACCAAAATTAGATTTAGAAAGCTTTATTTTATATAAATGTGTACGTCCCAGTGCCATGATGCTACGGCGAGAATGGTGGGAACGCTTAGGCGGTTTTGATGGTCAACTTCCCACAAGCGAAGACTTAGATTTTGTCTTACGTTTATGTTTAAAAGGTTGCCAAGCTGTATGGTTAGAAGAAATACTTACAGGTTATCGCCAGCATAGTTCTAACCTAATGTCTAAGGGATTCGTCGTTATGAAAAACACAGAAACCGTGATGGAAAAATTTTTTACTAGACAGGATTTACCACTTCATATCCGCCAGTTGCAAAATCAAGAACGCTATGAATCTTTAAAGTGGATGGCATGGCGTATGTATCGAGACTCGCATCTCCCAGAAATGGTAGAATGTTTAGAGAACATCTTAAAATATACGCCATTTTCACCCACCGATACTATTTTAAATTGTTTAGATACTTTCCGCATAGTTTCTCAACAATATGGCGAAAATTTTGATACCAATACCTTCAGTAAGTTACCAGAATGGCAAAGTATTGTTTTGATGATAATGACTAATTCAGTCAAATCCCAACAGAGTTATCGTGCCAAAGAGCGCAAAAAGCGAGCGCACATTTTACTCTACAATACCGACGACCCAGGTGTGGGTGGATTAGCCCAATATAACCATACAATTCTCTGCCATTTAGCAGCATTAGGTTATCAAGTAACCTGCGTACAAACCAAACATTCTAGCCCCTTAGTTGAACGAGAAAAACGGCTAGGAATACAACACTTATGGCTAGATTTCAGTAGTCATCCTAATCTAGCCAGAGTATTAAGAAATACCGAAGATGCCACCGAGACTTTTACCATCAATAAACCCGATTTAATTATCTTTAGCGATGGCTGGCCATTTTCCAACTTTGCCGCTAAACAAGTAGCAATCCAGATGAAAATACCCTACATAATGGTAATTGGTTTAGTCATGCCAGAAAACGTAAATTTTTCTTACGGAGATGTACCTTATATAGAAGGAGTATTATATCAATGTTTGCAAGCTAAAGCCGTAATTGTTGGCGCTTACGAACATTTGAATTTATTGCATCAAGATTTCAAATTACCCAAAAATCTAGGACAAGTAATTTATTTAGGACGTTCTCCTGAATACTTTACACCTCCTAATACTACCGTGCGTCAACGGTTACGAAAAGAACTAGAAATTCCCGAAGATGGGATTATTTGTTTCACAGCAGCGAGATTAGCACCCATTAAAGGACATCGCTATCAAATCGAAGCAATTAAGCAATTAAAACAGTCTCCGGTGTGGGAAAAACTGTATTTTGTCTGGGCAGGAAATAGCATCGGTAGCTATCAAGATGTAGAAGCAGAATTGAAAGTAACAATTAAAGAATTAGGCGTAAGTGATAGAGTTAAACTCCTTGGACAACGTTGGGATATCCGAGACTGGTTAGATACTAGCGACATATTCATTTTAACCTCCCTTGGAGATGCAGCACCTTCCTATGCAGTTATGGAAGCAATGGCCAAAGGATTGCCCGTAATTGCCTCAGCCGCCGGCGGCATTCCAGAAGGACTTGGTGATACTGGAAAATTGTTACCAAATCCCAACATTGACCCAGAAGGAACAGTTAGAGAATTAGTAAAAATCATAGAAAATTGGGCAGTAAATCCAGAATTAAGGCGAGAAATTGGTCGAAATTGCAAACAGCGAGCCGAACAACTTTTCCAAGAAGAAAGAATGCTTAGGGAATCAGTAGCAGCCATCGAAAAAGCTTTAGTATCTGATGACAAAATAGATAAATCTGTAACGCCTAAAAATGCTCGATGGATGGCAAAAATAGAGAAAAGATTGCAATACAACTTTTTAATCTGGCAAGCTTGGCAAGCGTACTATAAACGAGATAACAGCGGAATGCAAAACCTCCTTCAAGAATCATTAAAATACACACCATTTTTAATTACCGAAACCCTATTAAACTGGGTACAAAACTTTACCAACTTTGCCACAGAAAACGGAGAATCCCTAAATACATATTCCCTAATTAACTCCCTAGAATGGCAACAGATAGTTAATTCTACATTAGGACTTGAACCAATATCTTCTCCCTCCTCAAATACTCCAATCGTGCTAAATCAAACCTAACATCACCCCCCTCCCTACCTCTTCCCTCTGCGTCCTCTGCGCCTCTGTGGTTAATCAAAAAAATCCATAGCACAAAAACCAACTCATAATGACAAATATAACACCAAGAGTAAGCGTAATCATCCCAGCATATAACGGTGACAAATACATCATCCAAGCAGTAGAAAGCATCATCAACCAAACCTATAAAAACTGGGAAATTATTATCATAGATGACGGTTCCACAGACAACACCCGCCAAGTCTTACAGCCTTATTTAGACACAATTCGTTATCTCCATCAAAGGAATCAAGGAGTCGCCGCCGCCCGTAATTGTGGCATCCGAGAAGCCAAAGGTGAATTAATTGCTTTCTTAGATCAAGATGACTTTTTATTCCCCAATAAATTAGCCGCCCAAGTTGCCATATTTGATACTCAAACTTCCCTGGGAATCGTCAATAGTGGCTGGCAAATTGTTAACGAAAAAGGCGAAACTATTTTCGATGTCAAACCCTGGGAATACTTGCCTAAACTTAACTTAGAAACTTGGCTGGTTTATATGCCTCTCCTTCCCAGTGCCATGATGTTTTCCAAGCATTGGTTAGAAACATTGGGCGGCTTTAATTCTCAGTATGATTCCGTAGATGATGCTGACTTAATTTTGCGTTTAGCCCTATCTGGCTGCGAAGCTGATTGGTTAAAAGAAGTCACAGTAGCCTATCGTCAACATGGGCAAAATGTGTCTATCCAGAGAGCGCTTAAACAAGCTAACCTTTCTATTCAATTAAAACGAAATATATTTAATAGAACCGATTTACCAGAAAATATCCGTCAATTAGAAAAGCCAGCTTTTTACGAAGGACTAACCTGGATGGCATGGCAACTTTACTATAGCGGACATCCCGTACAGATGGCGGAGTATTTGCAACAATCTTTGTCCTATACTCCATACTCAGTGATTAGAACTATCATAGATTGGGTAAAGCGCCTCACCGCAATTTCTCAAGCTTACGGTTGTGAAATTGATGGTTTTACCCTGAGAAACTTACTAGAATGGAAACAATTAATCGCTAATATTTTACCCTCTAAAAAAGTCAGAGTTAGTGTGATTATCAATGCTTATAATTGTGAAAGCCATATTGTCCAAGCCTTAGATAATATTCTTAACCAAACTTACCAAAATTGGGAAATAATTGTCATAGATGACGGTTCCACAGACAATACCCGTAAAGTTTTATCACCTTATTTAGATTTAATTCAGTACATCTATCAAGAACATCAAGGCACAGCAATTGCTAGAAATCGCGGTTGCCAATTAGCCAAAGGAGAATTTTTAGCTTTTCTGGACGGGTCTGATTTTTTCCTACCAGAAAAACTCGAAAAACAATTAGCTTATTTTGATACCGACCCCACCTTGGATATGGTACAAACAGGTTGGCTAATAGTCGATGAGAAAGGGAAAGATATTCACCCAGTAATGCCTTGGCAACGGTTGCCCAAATTAGATTTAGAAAATTTTATTAGCCATAAAAATATTCTTCCAAGCGCCATAATGCTGCGGCGAAAGTGGTGGCAAAAATTAGGAGGTTTTGATGCTCAATTTATTGTAGGGTCTGATTTAGATTTTGCTTTGCGTTTGGCTTTAAAAGGTGGAAAATCAGCCTGGTTAGAAGAAATCCTGATTTGTGTTCGTCAACAAAAAGATCAAATCATATATAATGAATCTAACTCGATCAAAAACATGGAAAAAATTATGCAAAAATTATTTACCAGACCAGATTTGCCTGAGAATATTCGCCAGTTAAAAAGCAAAGAACGTTATGAATCCTTAACCTGGATGGCTTGGCAAATGTATCGCGATGGTCATTTTACAGAAATGGCTGAAGCTTTAGAAAAATCATTATCCTATAGCTTTTTTACCCCAACAGAAACGATATTAAATTGGGTGGATGCTTTTAAATTTTATTACCTAGAATCTGGTCAAAACTTTGATGCAAACTCCTTAAGTTCTTTACCAGAATGGCAAGCAGCAGTGACAATGGCGATGAATCATCCCCATCAATCTACCTCCGCTACCAGTTTAACTTCTCACAAGCATCATCCCCATATTTTACTCTACACCGAAGATCACGGAGTCGGGGGAATGGCTCAGTTTAACCATGCACTTTTATGCAAATTAGCTACGGAAGGTTACGACGTAACTTGTGTACAAACCGAAACTTCTAATCCCTTAATTGTTAAAGAAAAAGAACTCGGTATCCGCCATATTTGGTTAGGCTTCGACACCATGAAAGAGTTTTCCCGCATCGCCTATAATCAAGCCGATGCTGAAAACATTTTCTCCCAATCTTTCCCAGATTTAATTGTATTTAGCGACGGATGGCCGATGGCAAATTTTGCCGCTAAACAGGTAGCAATTAAAATTGGTATACCCTATATAATTGCTTTAGGTTATATCGATCCTTCATATTCCAAATTCTCCCGATGGGATAAAGTTTCTTACGTAGATGCTGTCTCCTATCATTATGCTATAGCTAAATCACTTGTAGCCGTTTCTTCTGAGAATTTGAAATTATGTAGAAAAATGTTTAAAATGTCTCAAAATTGGGGTAAAGTAATCTATTATGGCCGGCCAGATAGTTATTTTACCCCCCCCATGCCGACAACTCGTAAACGCTTACGAGCAGAATTAGGCATTCCCGAAGATGCCGTAGTCTGTTTCACAGCGGCGCGTCTAACTCCAGTTAAAGGGTATCAGTATCAATTAGAAGCAATTGCCCAATTAAAACAGAGTCCAATTTGGTCACAAATTTACTTTGTTTGGGCTGGCCCCGGCGCAACAACTCACGACAATCTCGAACCAAAATTGAGGGAAACTGTCATAAATTTGGGAGTAAGTAATCAGGTGAAATTCTTAGGTCAACGCTGGGATATTTCAGACTGGCTAGATGCCAGTGATATTTTTATCTTACCATCAAAAGCCGAAGGAATGCCTTTAGCAATCATGGAAGCAATGGCCAAAGGATTACCCGTAATTGCCACTGCTGTCAGCGGTATTCCAGAAGAATTAGGGGAAACCGGGAAGTTATTACCTAACCCAAATTTTAACCCCGAAGGAACAGTAAAAGAGTTAGCAACCACCATAGAAGCCTGGGTAGCTAATCCCGAATTGAGGCAATCTGTAGGCGAAAAATGTAAATTAAGAGCCGAAACAATGTTCCGGGAGGAAAGGATGGTGCAAGAATATATTGATGTCATTGCCCAAGCTTTATTGCCGGATAAAACTGAGGATAAATCATCCTTAAATCCCCGATTGGCAGCACAGATTAAATTATTAGAAAGCCGATTACGTTACTGTTCTTTGGTTTGGACTGCTTGGCAAGCTCATAGTCAGGGAAATATTGCTGAAATGTTTGATAATTTAAAAGAATCTTTAAATTGTACACCGTTTTTAGCAACAGAAACTATTTTCTATTGGGTGCAAAACTTTGCCAATTTTTATGCGGAAATTGGCAAAGAATTTGATAGTTACTCTCTCATAAATTCATCAGAATGGAAAGAATTGGTAGCTACTGTATTTGGGGATTTAGTCCCCCTAAATGTCCCTTAAAAGCGGGACTTTTCTTGTTTACCCCTTTTTAGGTATGTAGTTGCGCTTCAGCGCTCTTTCATACTCTAAGAGCGCTGAAGCGCAACTACATACCTGTAATTTCTTGTCAAATTAAAATTCACTAAACGTAATATGCAAAGAAATACAATCATTAAATTTTTCGCCAAAATCCCCCAATTTTTGTTAGCTTTTGTCACAACTATATTAATAGTATATTTCTGGCAAAACCCAACTTTTGGACAGTCACAAGCTAACGTAATAGTTGATTTTGCTGCACCACAAGCCACTAATTCCGTTAGTGGTATGCTGCACGGCATCGACCCCCAAAACCCACCAGATAGTATGATTACACCCCTTAAACCTAAACTTTGGCGGGCAGGAAGACTGGATACTTACGATCGAGTTGTCAAAGCTGGTGCTGAGTTTCAATTAGTAGTTAGCGACCTCTGGGGATATGGAGCTAATCCGAATGGATGGCCCTATCAAAATTATCCTGCCTGGGAAGCTTTTGTGCGACAACTTGCTCAACAAAATAAAGGAAAAAAAATTCTTTGGGATGTCTGGAATGAACCTGACTGGGCAAATCCTTTTTGGGCTGGAACCAGAGAACAATTTTTTGAAACCTATAAAAGAGCTTATCAGGTTTTGCGTCAAGAATTAGGGCAAGAAGCAATAATTGGAGGCCCAAGCATTGCCATTTATAGCAAAGAGTATCTTACCGCTTTTCTTAACTACTGCAAAGCCAATAAACTTGAAGTTAATTTTTTATCTTGGCACGAACTGAATGATGATTACATTTTGTTTGTTGACGATCATTTGATTGAGGCTAGACGCAATTTCATCCAAAGTCCATCTTACGCAAGTCTAAAAATCAAAAACCTTTATGTGAATGAGATTGTCGGAGAGGTAGGACAGTATAGACCAGGAGATATTCTTGGTTATTTCTATAATTTGGAAAAAGGTCAAGCCGACGGTGCTTGCAGAGCTTGTTGGGGTAGCTTGGGGCCCAATAAAGTTAGTAATTGCTTTAATAATACTCTGGCTGGGATGGTGACACCTAATTCTTTTCAGCCTAGAGCAGCTTGGTGGGCGAATAAAGCTTATGCTGATGGAGCTAGTTCGCGAGTGCGAAGTCAGTCATCCTCTGAGAGGGTTGTAGCTTTGGCTAGCAAGTCAAATTCTAGCGGGAAAGCACAGGTATTATTAGGCTATTTCGATCGGAATAATTCCTCCTCAATCAGACTTAATGTTACTCTTGCAAACTTAAAACAGCTCAATGTTGCCCAGAATGGTAAAATCCATCTAAAATTAGAGAAAATTCCTAATGCTCAAGAGGCGGCTGTGCAGAAATTAGTGATTTTGAAGGAAGAGAATGTGTCTATTGGAAACGGAACATTGAAATATGTTATTCCTAATTTTGGTCTACATGAAGCCTATGTGTTGACTATTGGCTAAGTGATACCGTAATGATGTAATTAAGAATAGAATGTTGAGGTTTAGTTGTGATAAAAAGAGCGTTAATTTGTGGTATTTCTGGCCAGGATGGAGCTTACTTAGCTGAACTACTGCTTAAAAAAGGATATTTTGTCTGCGGAACTTCGCGAGATGCCCAAATGTCTGAGTTCCGAAACCTCTCTCGTTTAGGCATCCGCGACTCCGTGAAGATGGAATCTATGTCTTTGAATGATTTTCGCAGCGTCTTGCAAGTCTTGACAAAAATTCAGCCCGATGAGGTGTACAATTTAGCGGGTCAGACTTCGGTGGGACTGTCGTTTGAACAGCCAGTTGAAACTCTGGAAAGTATTGCTACTGGGACTTTGAATCTTTTAGAAGCGATTCGGTTTACTGGTGGCAAGGTGAAATTATATAATGCCAGTTCTAGTGAATGTTTTGGCAATACGAGGGGTTTGGCGGCGGATGAAAATACCCCTTTTCATCCCAGAAGTCCCTATGCGGTAGCGAAAGCAACGGCTTTTTGGGAGGTAGCAAACTATCGGGAAGCTTACAATTTATTTGCGTGTTCTGGTATTCTATTTAATCATGAATCACCGTTGCGACCAGAAAGGTTCGTAACGCAAAAGATTGTGGCGGTAGCTTGTAGAATCGCTGCGGGAAGTTCGGAAAAGTTAAATTTGGGGAATATTTCAGTACAACGGGACTGGGGATGGGCCCCGGAGTATGTGGAGGCGATGTATTTGATGTTACAACGGTCGGAGGCCGATGATTATGTAATTGCTACTGGCAAAAGTTATACTTTGGAGGAATTTGCAAAGGCAGCTTTTGCTTATTTAGATTTGGATTGGCGGGAACATACGGTGATTGATGAGAGTCTGTACAGACCTACTGAGATTTCTATTGGTCGTGGAAATCCGGGTAAGGCTAAGGAAAAGTTAGGTTGGGAGGCGAAGTATAAAATGCAAGATGTTGTCAGAATGATGGTGGAGGCGAAAATGGTTTAGTTCTTAAGGGCAAACAGATTTTTTAGCAATTTGAAAGTAAAAATACTTGGGCAATTTTCAGATTAATTAATGACCTTTAAAATCGTAAAAAAATGCAAGTAGTGATCTTAGCAGGTGGTCTCGGTACCCGTCTCCGAGAAGAAACAGAGTTTCGTCCTAAACCATTAGTGGATGTGGGAGGACACCCTATTCTTTGGCATATTATGAAAATATATGCCCATTATGGCTTCCGCGATTTTATTGTATGCTTGGGCTATCGCGGCAATATGATTAAAGAATATTTCCTCAATTATGAGGCAATGAACAATGACTTTACTATTTGCTTAGGCCGCCAAAATTGCATCACTTATCACGGGGAACATCAAGAGCAAGATTTTAATGTCACCCTAGCTGAAACTGGTCAAGAAACTATGACTGGCGGCCGGGTGAAGCGGATTGAGAAATACATTACTGACGATACTTTTATGGTGACTTATGGAGATGGAGTCACTGATGTAGATATTGGGGCGCTGGTTGATTTTCATAAATCGCATGGTAAGTTGGCTACTATTACCACAGTCCGCCCTATTTCTAGGTTTGGGATTTTGGATGTGGACAATCAGGGTACTGTGCAACAGTTTACGGAGAAACCGCAATTAGATGGTTGGGCAAGTGCGGGATATTTAATATTAAACCGCCGTATTTTTGACTATTTGGGTGGAGATGATTGCTTTTTAGAGCGAGAACCCCTAGAACGTTTAGCCGCTGAAGGTCAATTGATGGCTTACCGCCACGAAGGATTTTTCTTTGCGATGGATACCTACCGCGAGTATAAATA
The DNA here is from genome assembly GCF_029167235.1 of Kamptonema sp. UHCC 0994. GTDB lineage: Bacteria > Cyanobacteriota > Cyanobacteriia > Cyanobacteriales > Microcoleaceae > Kamptonema. The sequence goes on from NZ_JARFTR010000035.1 coordinate 19,014, forward strand.
TTTGAATGAGCTGTGGGATAATGGAGAAGCTCCTTGGAGGGTGTGGGAATGAGGGATTTTTGGTGCGATCGTTCGGTGTTTGTAACTGGCTGTACTGGTTTATTAGGTAGTTGGCTAGTCGCTGATTTAGTGCAACGAGGAGCGAGGGTAACGGGATTAGTTAGAGACTTAGTACCGCAATCTAGGCTCTACATGGAAGACTGGCATCAGCGTATTAATATAGTGCGCGGTTGTGTGGAAGATTTGCCAGCACTGGAGCGGGCTATCAATGAATATGAAATAGACACAGTATTTCACTTAGCTGCTCAAACTATTGTAGGAGTTGCTAACCGCGAACCACTGGCTACTTTTGAGACGAATATTAAAGGTACTTGGAACGTCCTAGAAGCTTGTCGCAAAGTGGGGGGAGTCAGTCGAATTGTGGTAGCATCAAGCGATAAAGCTTATGGCGACCAAGAGGTGTTACCCTACGACGAGACAACACCACTGCAAGGTGAACATCCTTATGATGTTTCTAAAAGTTGTGCCGATCTGATTTGTCGGACTTATTATGTTAGTTACGGCTTGCCAGTTTGCATTACTCGGTGCGGCAATTTTTACGGGGGGGGAGACTTAAATTTTAATCGAATTGTCCCCGATACAATTCGTTCAGCGTTGCGGGATAAGCCAGTTGTGATCCGTAGTGACGGTAGTTTTATTCGGGATTATTTCTATGCCAAGGATGGGGTTTTAGCTTATTTGCATCTAGCTGAGCAGATGGATAGGCGCGAAATCTGGGGAGAGGCTTTTAATTTCAGCAATGAGCTGCAAATTACAGTTGTAGAAATGGTGCGAAAGATTTTAGGATTGATGGATAAGAGTCATTTGGAACCGATTATTTTGAATCAGGCGAAGAATGAAATTATACATCAGTATCTTTCGGCGGAAAAGGCTCGGAGGTTATTGAATTGGAAACCGCAATATTCGCTTGACGAATGTTTGCGGGAGACAATAGAGTGGTACGAACATTTTTTCAATCTTGCCTCTAAACCATTAGCATTACTTATGCAAAAATAGAATTGATTAGCCTTCTATAAACTTTGATTTTGTTAGTAACTGATGCTAAACTAGGTAGGCTTCGTTACTAATCATGCTAAGGTAGTAAAAAGGTAATTCCAGGCACTGAAGCATCCGATTTAAAAACTACCTGCCTACTTACATCTTGGAGAATCATAATGACTCAATCTGCCCACAGCTCAGTTAAAGAAATTACTAAATGTCGAATTTGCGGTAATGAAAATCTCACCCCTGTTTTAAGTCTTGGCGAGCAATGCCTCAGCAGTGTTTTTCCAGCAATGGATTCCCCTAACCCATCTATTTCTCCTCTCGATCTAGTTCTGTGTGACGGCGATGATTCAAGTGATATTTGTCGGATGCTACAATTCAAGCACACCGCTAATGTATCAGAAATGTACGGGACGACTTATGGCTACCGTTCATCAACCAGTCGCACGATGCGTAGTCACTTAGAGTCAAAGATTAAACACCTGCTAGAACTTGTGCAACCCAAGGATGGCGACATTGTATTAGATATCGGTTGCAATGATGGCACAGTGCTGAATTTGTATCGGAATCTTGGGCTAGTTCGAGTTGGCATGGACCCATCCAGTGAAAAATTCGCTGATAATTTCGATCCTGATATTCAGGTTATTTATGATTTCTTTTCATCTGATCGTTTGCGTAGCATTATTGGAGAGAGTAAGTGTCGCATAATCACTTCAATTGCGATGTTTTACGACCTTGAAGACCCAGTAGGCTTCATGCGTCAAATTCACTCCATACTTGCCCAAGACGGGGTATGGGGCTTTGAATTGTCGTATATGCCGATGATGTTCACTAACCTCACCTACGATCAAGTTTGTCACGAACACATAACCTATATGGGTTTGCGTCAAATCTTTTGGATGGCTGAACGTGCTGGCATCAAAATACTGGATGTGAGCTTGAATGATATCAATGGTGGTAGTTTTTACCTGATTGCTGCCCGGAATGATAGTCCGATGGAGCCTAACCATCATAATATTAAGAAGCTCCTTGATTATGAAGAGCCACTGAGCACAATAGCTCCTTTTGATCGTTTCCGAAATCGCGTTCTTCAGCATCGTGATGAAGTGCGTAATTTTTTCGATCTAACCCGCGCTGCTGGCAAAAAAGTCTATGGCTATGGAGCATCGACCAAGGGAAATATTGTACTAAATTTTTGCAATATTACCACGCAAGACCTGGTTGCTATCTGTGACTTGCAACCTCAAAAACACGGTCTGGTTACACCCGGTACTCGCATTCCGATCATTAGTCAAGAAGAGCTACGGCGCAATCAACCTGACTATGTATTTGTCTTTATCTGGCATTTCCGTCGCGAAGTGATTGAGGATGAGATTGAATATCTGGAAAAAGGTGGAAAGTTAGTGTTTGACTTACCGCGTCTGCATATTGTCGATCGCGATAACTATAAGCGCTATTTAAGCGCTCCTTTTGAAGAATTAGCTTTTCCTTTGTAAATTAGGCTGATAAACCATGAAAAAAGTGCTAGTAACAGGTGCGACTGGTTTTATTGGTAGACACACGATCGCACCTTTAACTGCTGCGGGTTTTGAGGTTCATGCAGTCACCTCTAAAGTTCCAGTAAATTCAACAGATGTAGACGGGAAATGCTGTTGGCATACGATGAATTTACTAGAGCCCACGCAAGTTAAAAATCTGGTGTCTACCATCAAGCCAACTCACCTGCTGCACTTTGCTTGGTACAACATACCCGGACAATGCTTAGTAGCAGAAGAAAATTTCCTTTGGGTACAAGCTAGTTTAGAATTACTAAGACATTTTCGAGAACAAGGCGGGGAACGAGTTGTCATGGCTGGTAGCGCCTTGGAATATGATTGGAACTACGGTTACTGCTCGGAAGTTTTAACTCCCAGAAACCCCCATACAACTTACGGGGTTTGCAAAAATGCTTTGCAAGAAATGTTAAAAGCCTATGCAGAAATCACTAACCTTAGTAGTGCTTGGGGCCGTGTTTTTAACGTTTATGGTCCTTACGATCATCCTAAGCGTTTAGTATCATCAGTTATCTGTTCTCTGTTGCGTGGCGAACCTGCTTTGTGTTCTCATGGTAATCAACTAAGAGATTATCTTTATGTTGAAGATGTGGCTAACGCTTTTGTTGCACTTTTAGAAAGTAATGTTGCTGATGATATGAATATAGCTTCAGGAAAGCCTGTAGCTGTTAAAGAAATTGTCTTAAAAATAGCTGAAAAGTTGGGAAAACTTGATTTAGTTAAACTAGGGACTATACTTGCTTCTGCTGATGAACCACCGCTATTTGCTGCGAATATCTCTCGCTTATCAACAGAAATGGGTCTTTTACCAAAATACGATTTAGACAATGGCTTAGAGGAAACTATTGTTTGGTGGAAAAAAGAACTACATTTGTGTTAATCCTGCTAGTTTTGGGATGCTTTTTAAAGAATCTTTTGGTTATGGTTCTAATTAGTTAGATTGCTACTCAAATGGCTTGGCAATTAAATCTAAATGTACCCCTTTGCCATCATATTTCATTATAAAATCTGTATCAGATGCCTCAATTATGGACGAGTCATAATCAATTATTCCTAAACTATAACCATACTCTTTAATCTGCTCCAAATATTCTTGACCCACAATTTTTCGATGAAATTCTGTAATAATTATAGGACGATGTTTTTTGATAGTTTTATCCATGCCCCTTAGAGCCCAAGGTTCATGGTATTCAATATCTAATTTAATGAGATTGATTTGCTTTTCTTGGAGGAGTAAATCATCTCCCTTTATTGCAGAAACAAACATCTGATTATTGACAGCACTCACATTCCCCTCAGAAACCACATTCCCATTAGATGACTCTGTAGAAAATCCCAAGATTTGTTGAGAATCAGAAACAGCAAAGGGATAAACTGTAATATTACTAAAACGATTCTCTACAATACTAGCGTAGATTAGTTGTAAATTAAGTGGATTAGGTTCAAATGCTATTACTTTTCCTGAGTTTTGAAGAAGGCTTGATGCGAGCAAGGTATAATAGCCGATGTTAGCACCTATGTCTACAAAAACACTTCCCGGCTTGAGCAAATTTATCACAACAGTCTCCACATGAGGCTCCCACTTCTCATTTTGCCAAATATTAATACCCACCATAAGATCCGTTCTCATCAGATAGATCTTAAATTTCTGACAATCAACTAAAACCCGACGCTCGCTGATTACTCTAGCTATATTATCAAAGCGGACTGATATTTCTTTTTCTATTTGCCCAAGACTAATGCCACTCATTAGCATTACTTGACAATGGAATAGTTCCCAGTATAAGGGAGAGCGATATTGTACTCGCTGAAAGATATCATAAAGTTCTTGCTTATAATAGAAAGGAATTAGGTTTAGTATATGAAGGTAGAGTTGCACAGAGTCTTTTTTATGCCCTTCTTTTTCCATTTCCCTAGCTAAATTCATAGCATCTTCCAATTTTCCCTGCTGGATTAGGATAATCCCTAATTTTAATTTAGCTTCAGGGTAAACCCAATACATTTCTGTCTTCATTAATTCTTGTAATGAAGAAACTGCTTCCTCAAGTTTCTGCTGTTGAGCCAAACAATCTGCTAAAGCCAGATAAGCGTGAGGATGGGTAGGTGGATTTTCTATAGCTTTGTAATAAAAACTAATTGCTGCCTCTATATTTTTTTGGCGTAGTAGGTGCCCCATACGAGTGTAATAGTCTGAGTTTTTGGGAGATATTTCGCTTGCTTTCTGGTAATAAGCTATAGCTAAATCTGATTGCTTTTGTTGGAATAAAAAACTGGCTATAGCATCATAAATCTTCCCGTCAGAATTTTCAGCCGACTTGATTGGCAGGGCTTTTTGATAAAAACTAATAGCTAAATCAAGTTGGTTGTTCAATGATAGAGTTTCAGCTATTTGCAAGTAAATTAATTCATTGTCAGGTTGAGCTTGCAAAATTTGTTCGTAAACGGCGATAGCTTCTTCTAAGTTACCTTGTTCAAGTAACGACGTTCCAGTTTTAATTAATGATTCAGCGTCTTGCATTTTTTGATATCCGTAAAACTAGGTTTTTTACTCACCAACTGGCTAACTCAATAAATCAAAATCAAAAGATAAAATATTTAGCTAATAATCATTTAACACCAGCCATATTTAGCATTGCGCTAAGGGCAGTTACATCAATGATTGTGTCCTCAAAGCCATCAATTTCATAAACAAGATGTCGTAAATAGGTACAGGGGATTCCATCACCTATCAAGTAATAGTATTCTAGTCCCAAGTGATGACTCATTATATAGTAGCACATCCCTACATTATTAGGTGTGAAAATTTCTATAACCTTAGTCCCAGGATTACAAAATAGCAGATTAGTCCCTCCACCGCTATGCTGAGTTACTATAACTTTAGCACTGGACATCAATGAAATCTTTTCTGCTATCGAGATTGATTCGGCGGTAATAGTTACAAACCCCAATTTATCCAAGACTTCAATCACTTCAGCTTCATTGATAATTCTCCGATTCCCTACAATACGCCTACTAATATATATACGCTCTGGTTTCTCTAATTTTGACTTAGCTGCCGCAGATAAAAATTTGCTCCTGAGAAAATCAGTAGTCCATTTAGTCGGGCAACAAATTATGCCTGGGTAAGATGAAAGAACCAACCTATCCGCTTTCACATGAGGGTATTTACTACCATCTATAATTTTATTTTCGGGAATTCCCAATATATTTAGTGTTTCTTTGTGAAAGTCAGATTTATAATTGCGAACTACAAATTTGTCTATACTATCCAGTTCTATCCCACTCAATTCTATTAGACCCAATTTGGGAAGCGCATCAATTATCCAATGGTAGTATATCGCACTTGTATTACCTGATAAAACTGCTACTGTACCATTAACTTCGTGAATAGAGGGCAAACTTAGCTCTGATAAGTTTCCAGGGTTTATGAAACTAGAAACATCTAGCAATATCTGATTGTCAGCCGTGATGTAAGCAGTCTGCCTACCGTCAAGCTGACAGTACCTTCCTTCTTGTACTATAGCAGCAAAGGTGGCTGGCGATTCAAATTTACTCCAATTTTTCAACCCAGGATGAACATCTTCATCTAAAGTTTTCGGGAGCGGGATTTGAATTTGATGACTAGGATGTATATCTATATAGTTACTTGACTCCGAGTTGGATTTAACTGCCCACTCTCTAGTTGAAGGATAAAACCCTTGCGGAGGAGTTACTGGCTCTGCTTTTTGGAAACAAGCATTTGCCTCATCTATTTTACCTTGTTGCAGCAAAATATTACCTAAGTTTCTTAGAGCTTCAGGGTGATCGGATGGAATCCCTTGCTTGATTAACCCTTGTAAACAGGACACAGCTTCATTTAAATTACCTTTTTGAGTAAGGCAGTTCGCTAATCCTAGATAAGCATGGTAGTGGATATCAGGTTGTTGCAGGGCTTTTGTATAATACTTTATTGCCTCATCTATTTGATCAACTCGCGATAATATATGACCAATGTAAATGTAAGTATTTGTTGCATTAGGTTGCACATCAACGGCTTTTTTGTAAAATTTAATGGCTGCGTATAGTTGGTTTTGGACTGAAAGAATATGCCCAATATTTATATAGGCTTCACCTTTATTCGGATTGAGACTGATAGATTCTTTATAATATTTTATCGCTTCGTCTAACCGATTTTTTTGTTGTAGTAGCTGACCGATATTGATATAAACTTCGGCAAATTCTGGCAAATTTGGTTGAGGAATTAATAAGAGTGAATTTTTATATGCTTCTAGTGCTTCATCTACCCGACCTATTCGTGCTAAAAGTTTTCCTAAGCACGCATAGAATTCTGCTGAGTATGACTTATTGAGTAAAGCGCTGAAAAATTTGGCTCTAATCGCAACCTGCTCGTCATATTTATTCTCTAAAGCTATATGTTCAGCCCAACGGCTATAGGCTAAAGCTATCTCAGGTTTTAGTAAAACGGCCTGATGGAAAGAGACAAGGGCTTTATACCATTCCCCTTTTTGTGCAAAGAAGGTTCCCAATTGCCAGTGAACTTCCTCAAATGAAAGTGAGAAGAACTGTTTGTACCTTGATTGAAATTCCATTGATGGTCGGATGATTTCGGCGAGTGTTTGGTGACGAGTTCGACCACTTGAACGGATAACTTCAAGGAATGATGCAACTTCTTCTTCATTGAGAGAGCGTTTCAGATACAGCCGGAAAAGTTCTAGCACGAACTCTGCATCACTGAGGAGGCTAGTTTTTTGCAAAAAGGCTGCGTCGTCAGGGGGAAATTGCTCCAGATAACTGAGTTTAGCCAAGGCTTTCCCTAACTGCTCATCCGACATGAAAAATGGGTGAAGATCTATTGCTCTCCGGTATGAGACAACTGCTGCTTCTAGATCGCCGATTTGTTCTAAAGCTTCTCCTAAAAGGTTATGAATTAAAGCCTCTTGCGAGTTAAACTCAATTGCTTTTTGATATGTTTCAGTGGCCTCCCGCCAATTCCCCTGTTTCGCTAAAGCATTCCCCAAATCCAAATAAACTTCTAAGTTATCTGGCTGAAGATTTAGCAGGTTGCGGTATGATTGCACGTCATTTGGATTTAGTTGTACTGCATGGCGGTAGGAGGCGATTGCCCCTTCCAAATCCAATTTAGTTCGCTGTTCCAGAACCTCCCCCAACTTATGGTGAATCCAGTCCATTTCTGGGTTCAGATTTTTCGCTTGCCTATAAGCCGCGATCGCTTCATCTAGCTGACCCAGTTTAGCTAAGCTCTCGCCTAATCCCCAGTAAGAACCGAAATGTTGCGGATTGAGTGCAACGGCTTTACGGAAGGTCGCAGCGGCTTCCTCCGGTTGCAATTGTTGAGCTAGAGCATCTGCTAAATGGTGGTAAGACCAAGAGAAATCTGGATTGAGTTCTATAGCGCGACGGTAAGCTGCGATCGCATCATCCAGTTGACCCATTTTTGCTAAAGCTTCCCCTAAATGGTGGTGATACCAAGAGATGCCAGGATTTAACTCTATCGACTGACGAAAAGCCGCGATCGCCTCCTCTAGTTTCCCTTCCGCTAAAAGCTCTTTCCCTTCGTTAAAATATTGTGTTGCCGCTTCTGGTGTATTCATTTTAGTTTAATTATCTTTCCAAATAAATATTTTATTTCTAGCCTGATTGTGACTGTCTCTTGAGTTTAACTGAACTATTTCTTCAATAAAATCCATAAGTGAACTTGACAAGGATGCCACACTTTGCTACTCAAATCAAAAACCTCTGGCTTCTTGGTTGTTCCTAATTTCAAACTTTGTACATGATATCAGGCGATCAACACTTTGGTAAAGTTCCTGATTGAAACAAACTTAGACAATCTCAACTATATCAGTATACCAGGGAACACTCGATGTAATCTCAAGTCAACTAGCAAAACCTAGCCTAAGTTTGTCCGTAGATGTATTAGACTGATCAAGCACCAACCAGGCGATCGTCAAAAAAATTAGAGGTACTTGTATGAAAAAAGCACTCATTTGTGGTATATCCGGGCAAGACGGAGCCTATTTAGCCAAATTACTCCTAGATCAAGGGTACTCAGTCTGCGGCACATCGCGAGATGCCCAAATCTCCGCATTTCACAATCTCTCCCGCTTAGGCATCCGCGAAGCTGTGAAGCTAGAATCCATGTCTCTCAACGATTTTCGCAGCGTTTTGCAAGTCCTTGCCAAAATCGAGCCAGATGAGGTGTACAATCTAGCAGGTCAGACTTCCGTAGGTCTGTCCTTCGAGCAACCAGTTGAAACTCTCGAAAGCATTGCTACGGGAACATTGAATCTTTTAGAAGCAATTCGGTTTACGGGAGGCAAGATTAAATTATATAATGCTAGTTCTAGTGAATGCTTTGGCGACACGGGAGGCAAAGCAGCCGAGGAAAGCACACCATTTCACCCCAGAAGTCCCTATGCAGTTGCCAAGGCAACAGCGTTTTGGGAAGTAGCAAACTATCGCGAAGCCTACAATTTATTTGCTTGTTCTGGTATCCTATTTAATCACGAATCCCCTCTAAGACCGGCAAGGTTCGTCACCCAAAAGATTGTATCCGTAGCTTGCCGGATTGCGGCAGGAAGCTCAGAAAAGCTGCAATTGGGTAATATTTCTGTACAACGGGACTGGGGTTGGGCTCCCGAATATGTGGAAGCAATGTATTTGATGTTGCAGCAGTCGGAACCCGATGATTATGTGATTGCTACTGGGGAAAGCCATGCCTTACAAGAATTTGTTGTTCAAGCCTTTGCCACTTTGGGATTAGACTGGAAGGAACATACTGTTATAGATACCAGTTTGTACAGACCGACAGAAATTGCACTTGGTAAAGGCAACCCTGCTAAGGCTAAGGAAAAGTTAGGTTGGGAGGCGAAATATAAGATGCACGATGTAGTTCAGATGATGGTAAAAACAAGGCAAGAACAAATATAGTATATGAGTTTCAGTGAAAATCAGAAACCTAGACATATTCCTTAAAAATCCGATCCGGTTACATTCAATAAAATTAGGAGAACAGTATTGTAATGATAGAATTAATCTCAGTTCACATACCTAAAACAGGTGGAAAATCTTTTGGGTCTATTTTGTCACAAGTCTATGGGGATGATCAAATATATTTTGATTATGAAGAACAGTCAAGACCAAGAGTTTACCAGCCAAAAGAAATTCCATCTGAATTTCGAGTGATTCAAGGCCACTTCCCCATAAGTAAATATGAGCAGTATTTTCCTGATGCGAAAAAGATAGTTTGGTTAAGGCATCCAGTCTATCTCTTAATTTCCTTGTATTGCTATTGGTTGGGTCTTGAGTCTGTGCATCCTCAAACGGCTGGGATAGTTAAAAAAGTAAAAAACAATATGCAAATAGATGAATTTGTAGATCAGCCTGAAGTGAGAAACATATTGTGTCAAAATATTGCTGGAAAACCTTTAGAGGAGTTTTATTTTGTTGGAATACAAGAATTTTTTAGCGAAGACCTAGCAGAGCTAAAAACAAAGCTAGGATGGGGTCAATATACTTTACCTTATGAAAATATCAACCCACTTCGTAACTATCAAGAGGTTTTACAAAATGTATTTTCTAATTTAAAGCTTATGAAGAAGCTAGTGGAAAATAATTTAGAAGATATAGAACTTTATAATGAGGCATTAGCTCTTAGAGCAAAGCGGAGAAAAGAACCATTTTTTCTACAAAAAATCAGATCAGAAGGAAACCGTTTGTATAATTTATTAAGTTCCCAACAAGTAATTCAAGAACCTAGAGTTATTGATAAAGAAGGAGTTAGCAAGCTAAATGATGATAACGAAAAGCTCATTATAAAACAGTGGGACAGGACTTTTGTTTGCCAAGGTAAAAATTTATATTACAATCGCATCCAATATAACAATCCCTCGGAAAGAGCAGTTGAAGTGCCGATTGGATTTGACTTTCTGGCTAATGTTCCCAACTCTGCCCGGGTCTTAGAAGTGGGAAACGTACTATCCTATTATGAAAATTCCCTCAGTCAGCATACGGGAGTTATTTCCAGAAAGATTGTAGATAAATTTGAAATAGAGCTAGGCGTAGATAATGAAGATTTAATGTTACTTAGCTCTGAAGAAAAGTATGATGCTATAGTTTGTATTTCAACAGTGGAGCATATAGGACAGGGTGTTACACCGGTAGGCACTTATGGTGAAGTTGCACAAGAGCGAGATTTAGAAGCTCCCCTCAAGGCTATAGCTAAAATATACGATCTGCTCACTACTGGTGGAACTGCCTTAATTACCGTTCCTTTTGGAAACCTGACAGATGGTGAGTGGTATATTCAGTTTAGCGGTCAATACCTAAGTCTTTTAGAAAAGTACGGAATCCCTAAAGAAGCGGTTACTACCAATTTCTTAAAATTAGTAGATCGAGATCCGACCAAAGATAGCGTTAGAATGTTGTGGGAAGAAGTCGATGCTATTGAAGTTAGTAATGTAGAGTACAATCATCCATTTCCAACAGCTAATGCGATCGCGATCATAAAGCTTTTCAAAGTTTCTAATGATTTTCATTTAAACTTAAATGTTGAACCTACAACTATGTTTTATAATATGCCACACCAAACTAGATTAGATTTTAAACAAATTCAGTTACAATTTCAGCAAACCCAGGATGAGTTAAATAAGTCTAAGTTACAACTTCAGCAAACTCAGGGTGAGTTGAATCAGTCTCAGGCACAAATTCAGCAAACTCACGCACTTTTGGCACAATCCCAATTACAACTCCAGCAAACTCAAGGTGAGTTGAATCAGTCTCAAGATGAGTTAAGTCAGTCTCAGGCACAATTCCAGCAAACCCAAGGTGAGTTAAGTCAGTCTCAGGCACAATTCCAGCAAACCCAAGGTGAGTTGAATCAGTCTCAGGCGCAACTCCAGCAAACTCAGGCACTTTTGGCACAGTCGCAGTTACAACTACACGAAACTCAGGCTGAATTGGAGCAATCTCATTTACAACTGCACGAAACTCAGGCTGAATTGGAGCAATCTCATTTACAACTGTACGAAACTCAGGCTGAATTGGAGCAATCTCATTTACAACTGCACGAAACTCAGGCTGAATTGGAACAGTCTCAAGGGCAACTGTACGAAACTCAGGCTGAATTGGAGCAATCTCATTTACAACTGCACGAAACTCAGGCTGAATTGGAACAGTCTCAAGGGCAACTGTACGAAACTCAGGCTGAATTGGAGCGATCTCATTTACAACTGCACGAAACTCAGGCTGAATTGAAGCAATTAAGGTTTCAGCAAAGCATTGTTAGAAATAAAAATGTACAAGATCAGACACACTACACACTACTATTGTGGGAGGGCTGGTCTGCTTATCATAAAGGGGATCTCAAGGCAATGGCTCAGTTCTTAAAGCAATCCTTAAATGCTACGCCTTTCTCACATACAGAAACGGTTTTGAACTGGTTAGAAACTTTTGCCCGATTCTCTTCTGAAAGTGGGATTAACCTTGATACCAATTCACTGGTTAATTCAGAAGAATGGAAAGAGTTAATGCGTCGCAGAATTAATAGCAAGCATTCTCTGGTATTGCGTTAAATAACAAATTGCTAGCCAGCAATTTATTGTTTCTGAATTGAGAAGTGCAATAAAGAGAAAAACTTACTTTAAAAATGCCTTCTTGATAAATTTATCCTTCTAACAACCATTGAGTATAGAGTAATAATTGCTATGTTGAATAAAACACTAACTTCTTCTTTAGGCATTAATTTTGTAGGTCATGTAAGTGGCGAATATGGTCTAGGCGAAGGTGCAAGAGGTACTTTAAGAGCACTAGAAGCTGTAGGTATACCATTTACAATTAATGATATTAAAGTAGATTGGCATAGAAACTTAGATGATACCTACACCAATGTTTCTGATAAAAAGCAATACCCAATTAACTTGATTCATATTAATCCAGGCGACGGAATGATCGAAAACCTTGGCAGTGAATATTTCGAGGGAAAATATAATATTGGCTACTGGGCTTGGGAATTGCAAACCTTACCCAGCGTCTGGGACTATGCTTTTAATTTATTTGATGAAATTTGGACTTATAGTAATTACACGGCTGAAACAATTGCCAGAGAATCACCAATTCCTGTCCTTAAACTAGCACCTAGTATTGCTTTACCATCAACCTCTGTAGACAGAAAAGCATTAGGGCTACCACAAGAAAAATTCGTTTTTCTGTTCATGTTCGACTTCCATAGTACATTAGGACGCAAAAATCCCTTGGGGACGATTGAAGCCTTTAAGCGAGCTTTTGAACAATCAAATAATCACGATGTCTTGCTTGTCATCAAGTCTTCTAACGGGCATTTTCATCCTGAACAGAGAGAGAAGCTGAAAGAGCAAATAGAGGGCTGGCAGTCCATTCACTTAATAGATGGACATTTGAAGAAGGAAGAGCTTTATGGCTTAGTTAACAGTTGTAACTGCTATGTATCCCTGCACCGTGCTGAAGGTTTTGGGCTGACAATGGCAGAAGCGATGTATTACGGCAAACCAGTAATAGCGACAGCTTACTCATCTAACATGGAATTTATGAATGTAGGCAATAGTTTTCCTGTGAAGTACGAACTGGTAACACTTGCGGAAAATTATGGTCCTTACCCAAAAGGAAATATCTGGGCTGAACCAGATATAAATCATGCTGCCTCATTAATGCAGTATGTTTTCCAAAATTATCAGGAAGCGCAGCAAGTAGGATCTATAGCTGCTCAAGATATCAAATCTTTACTAAGTCCAGAGGCGGTAGGAAATAAAATCAGAAATCGTCTTGAGCATATTATGAAGATCAGGATTCCCCTAGAATTAGCAAAAGTTAATGTTCAAATACCTCTGTTTAAAGACGGAACTTTTTTGCAAGAAACTGAACACCTGAATGATGCAGATTTTTTAGAAATTGCTTACCGTACTTACCTCAAACGCAACCCTGATAAAGAAGGTAAAAATAACCACATTCAAGATTTAGGAAACGCCAAGAGAACGCGCCAGGAATTACTTACTATCATGCGCCAATCCCCTGAATTTGAGACGCTGTGGAAGCTCGTAGAGAAAAGCTTATTATCTTCATCTTTGGGTATGGAAATTATATCAATTCATGTTCCGAAAGCAGCAGGAACAACATTTAGCAAAGTTCTTCAACAACTTTACAGTGAAGAGCAAGTTTTTTGCGAAGATGCCAAATTGCCCTTAGCTTCCATCTTGGAACAACGTTTAATCACACTTAAAACTAAGGTGATTCACGGTCAATTTCCAGCTACGAGGTATAAAGAATGCTTGTTGTATTCTTCTCCAAAAATAATCACATGGCTCAGGCATCCGATCACTCGTTTAATTTCTTGGTATTGTGATTGTATTAGTAAGCCTTGTGACGAAAATAATAATGAATTTGAGGAATATGTGAATAAGAATAAGCCAGATTTGATTGAATTTTCTGAGATGTCTGATGCCCAAAATGTTATGTCTAAATACCTGCAAGGAATAGAAATAACAGAATTTTTCTTTATAGGTATCCAAGAATTTTTCAAGGATGAAATAAATGATCTAAAAGAGATGTTAGGATGGCAAAAAACAGTAGAAATTATTTGGTTCAATAAAAATAAATATCCAGAGTATCATGCCTATGTGAACAAAGTTTTGGCTGATAATAAACTCGTAGCTAAACTAGCACATATCAATCAGGAAGATATAGAACTTTACCAAACTGCCTTGAACCTGAGACAGAAGCGGAAAGACCAAATTAGAACAATCACACAACTCGATTAAACTTGGGTATGCGCGGTATTATGAATGAACAAAAGACTCCGACGACTACCATTAAGAGGCAACCGATTATTATCAATAAAGAGCCTAGTTTAACCAATCCCGTTTCCCAGATGGCAACTGAAGACCAGTGCCGCTCAGATGCCTTCGTATACTGGTGCAAAGAAATTCGTCTCCCCCATGAACCAATCTTCCATCGAAAGCTTTGGGAATATGCCTATATCCTCCAATGCCTATCTGAAACAGGTATGATGTCACCGGGTAAGCGCGGACTGGCTTTTGGTGTCGGCAAAGAACCTCTTGTCGCTGTAATGGCTGCACGCGGCAGCGAAATAGTTGCTACAGACCTTGACCCTGACGAAGCCACAAAGCAAGGATGGGCAGGTACTGGTCAATATGCACCAACCCTAGAAGCCCTTAACGATCGCGGCATTTGTCCTACTGAACGCTTTAATGCTAAAGTCAGTTACCGGGTAGTAGATATGAACAGCATAGATGCCGATTTAGTCGGATTTGATTTTGTCTATTCATCTTGTGCTCTCGAACATCTCGGCTCGATTGCAATGGGACTGCGTTTCATCAAAAATAGTCTTAACTGTTTGCGTCCGGGGGGAATAGCGGTACACACAACTGAATTCAACGTTTTTTCTAATGACGCAACAATAGACAACCAACAAACCGTACTTTTTCGACGACAGGATATTGATGGGTTGGCAAAAGAGTTGCTAGGTCAAGGTCATAGCCTTGTTCTTAATTACAATACTGGTAGCGGAACATTCGACCGTCATATAGACGTACCACCCTGGACAGGGATACACCTAAAGCTCCAACTAGAACAGTATGTCACAACATCATTGGGCTTACTAATTAAAAAAAGTTCAAAAATTAAATAGTTTTAAATTCTATCCAAATATTTTTACCAAGTAAAAAGCCAGACTAATGCTAAATAATACAGGAAAAAATAATTCTTTTGGTGTCAACCTTGCTGGTCATGTAACTGGTGATTTTGGCTTAGCCGAAGCCGCCAGAGGAAATCTCAGAGCCATAGAAGCTGCAAAAATTCCCTTTGCAGTTAAGGATCTAAAAATAGATTGGCTACCCAACTCCGATACTAGCTACAAAAAATTTTCCGACAATAATCCCTACCCAATTAACATTATCCAGACTAACCCTAATTGGGTTGAACAGATTTTAGCCGGATACTTTCCCGGCATTGGTTCTGAATATTTCCAAGGCAAATACAATATCGGTGTCTGGCTATGGGAACTTCCAGTTTTTCCCTCTGAATGGCAGTGGGCCTTTGATTTATTTGATGAAATCTGGACTACCAGTAATTTTTGTGCAGAAGCATTTGCCACTGTCTCCAAAGTACCCGTCCTTAAAATTCCAGTTAGCCTCGCCTTCCCTCAACCATTATTAACAAGAGAAAACCTCAACTTACCCAAAGATAAGTTTATTTTTCTCTTCATGTTTGACTTTGGCAGTTCCTTTGAAAGAAAAAATCCCTTTGCTACCGTTGAAGCATTTAAACGAGCTTTTGGTAAATCTAATCAAGATGTTTTACTCGTTCTCAAATTTGCCAATGCTCATCTTTTCCCGGAACGACGACAGGAACTTATAGATTTAGCAGATGGTTTTTCATCTCTTCATTTTATAGATGGACATTTGCAAAAAGAGGAAATTCACGGTTTAGTTAACAGTTGTGATTGTTACGTATCTCTGCATCGAGCTGAAGGCTTCGGTTTAACGATGTCGGAAGCCATGTACTACGGCAAACCAGTAATTGCTACTGACTATTCATCTAATATGGAATTTATGAATGTTGGAAATAGTTTTCCGGTTAAATACGAAATAGTCACAACAACTGAAGATTATGGAGCTTATCCGAAAGGCAGTGTCTGGGCTGAACCAGATATTGATCATGCTGCGTCTCTAATGAAATCTGTATTTGAAAATTATCAGGAAGCTCAGAAAGTAGGACAAATAGCAGCCAAAGAAATTAAGTCTTTATTAAGCCCTAAAACGGTAGGTGTAAAAATCAAAAATCGCCTTGAATTCATCATGGCAAACCTCAATCAATCCCAATTATCAAATCGGTTCCATGAGCTTCAGGCAGAAAGAGATTTATTAGCTCGTCAAGCCCAAGCTTGGAGGCAGACAGCATTACAGGTACAGAAAGAGTTAGCAAAATCTTCCTGATTTATACTACAAATTCGTTAAATTGTCAAGGATTGATTCTCAATTTTTCTTAAGTAGAAGACCAACAATGTTAAATCAAACACTAGATTCTAATTTCGGTATCAATTTCATTGGACACCTGAGCGGTGAATATGGTCTTGGAGAAGGTTCTAGGGCTACTCTCAGAGCCATTGAAGCCGCTGGTATTCCCTTTGCCCTCAAAGATATTAAGGTAGATTGGCATCGAAATTTAGATAACAGCTACACAAATTTTTCCGAGCAAAACCCCTATCCCATTAATCTAATTCACACTCTGCCAGAACCGGTTGTTTTCAACATGGTCGATCCCGAATTGTTTAAAGGTCGATACAATATTGGTTTTTGGGCTTGGGAACTGCCTATATTTCCCCCAGGATGGTTGTATGCTTTTTCTTTATTTGATGAGATTTGGACTTATAGTAATTACTGTGCTGAAGCGATAGCACCCGTATCGCCCGTACCTGTGGTGAAGATGATGTCTAGTCTCGAACTTCCTATACCATCTTATGATAGAGAGGAATTAGGATTACCCAAAAACAAATTTATTTTTCTGTTCATGTTCGATTTCCATAGTACAATAGGTCGCAAAAATCCCTTTGCTACATTGGAAGCATTTAAACAAGCTTTTTCTCAAGCAAATCAAGATGTTTTACTTGTCTTGAAATTTTCTAACGGCAACTTTTTTCCTAAAGAGAGAGAACAACTCAAAGCACAAGCAGCCGGCTGGCCCGTTCACTTTATAGATGGGCATTTAAAGAGAGAAGAACTTCATGCTTTAGTTGCCAATTGCGACTGCTATGTTTCCCTGCACCGGGCCGAAGGGTTTGGCTTGACGATGGCAGAAGCAATGTATTATGGTAAGCCTGTAATTGCGACTGGCTACTCATCAAATATGGAATTTATGAATGTCGGTAATAGTTTTCCCGTAAAATATGACATAGTGACGCTGACCGAAGATTATGGGCCTTATTTTAAAGGTAATTACTGGGCAGATCCCCATGTCGATCATGCAGTATCCTTAATGCAGTATGTTTTTGAGAATCCCCAGGAAGCGAAACAAGTAGGAGCGAGAGCATCTCAAGAGATGAAATCTTTACTGAGTCCTCAAATTTTAGGGGTAAAAATTAAAAATAGATTAGAAATCATTAAAAACAGAATGAAGAAATCTAACAACTGGTCAACCCGCATTCATCAGATGCAGCAAGAATCAGCTTTTTCTCAGTCCCAAACCCAAGTTTGGCGGCACACAACACAGCAAATTCGATCTGAAATAGCACAATACCAAAGCCTTGCTAATATTTGAAAAATTTAATTAATTTATTGTAGATATTTGTAATTAGGAGTTTAATGATGTTCAACAATGCCAATTTTAATTTTGGAGTTAATATTATCGGTCATGTTAGTGGCGAATTTGGTTTGGGTGGTGGCGTGCGAGGTACAATCAAAGCCATTGAAGCAGCGAATATTCCTTTTACAATTAGGGATTTGAAAGAAGATTCACAACGCAATTTAGATTCTACTTACACAAATTTTTCCAGCAAACCCTCTTATCCCATTAATATTGTTCATACAAACCCTCACGAGTCACTTTTGAATTCTATTGATACTGAATTTTTTAAGGATAGATATAATATTGGTTTTTGGATTTGGGAACTTCCAGTATTTCCTGATATTTGGATGGGAGCTTTTAATCGTTTTGATGAGGTTTGGACTTACAGTAATTACACGGCTGAAACCATTTCAGATGTCTCGCCTCTTCCGGTTGTTAAATTGCCCCCTAGCATTTATTTACCACCCAATACATTAGACAGAGAAGCTTTAGGATTACCCAAAGACAAATTTATTTTTCTGTTCATGTTTGACATGGGTAGTGGCTTTGAACGCAAAAATCCTTTTGCTACGATTGAGGCGTTTAAAAAAGCTTTTGATAAATCTAATCAAGATGTTTTGCTGATTATTAAGTTTCGACCTCATCCAGCTTATCAAAATCAGTACCAAGAACTAAAATCAATGACAGAGGACTGGCCATCTATTCAATTTATTGAAGGACATTTGAGTAAGGAAGAGGTTCATGGCTTAGTAGATAATTGTAACTGCTACGTATCCTTACATCGGGCTGAGGGTTTTGGTTTGACTATGGCAGAAGCGATGTATTATGGAAAGCCAGTGATTGCAACTGCCTATTCATCGAATACAGATTTTATGAATGTTGGCAATAGTTTTTTGGTGAGATATGAGTTAATAGCAACTACTGAAGCTTATGGTCTTTATCCAAAAGGGAGTATTTGGGCTGAACCAGATATCGATCATGCTAGTTATTTAATGCAGTATGTTTTTCAGAATTATTCTGAAGCACAGGAAGTAGGAGTGAGGGGCGCTAAGGAAATTAGGTCTTTATTTGATCCAGAGGTGATTGGTAAAAAAATTAGACATCGCCTTGAATACATTGGGAGGACAATAGAAGAGAAAAACTTTTTTGAATCCCAAGCGCAAGCCTGGAAAAAATCGGCTTTACAATCTCAGAGAGAACTAGATCGCTTAAAATTTAAAGTTTAATATTCAATCTGGCTAGAGCCGTCATTTTAAGAGCATTTAATTTTAGTAGTAGTATTATTATTATTTGAACTTATTAACTCAGTAACTATTAATATTTATCGACATTAAATATTTCTTCTGCTGATTATTATAAACCTACAAATCTTCTGCTCGCATACAGCAAATGTAAAAACAATAGGATTTATCAGGACTATCATTTAATTGTTGATTGTAAATAAATTCATGGTTGATAGTATTCTTACTTGATGTTTCTATTGACTTTGAAAGATCAATAATACCTTTTGTATCCAATATTTTAAAATTATGCTTCTCTAAGAGTTTACACAAATCATCGAAATAGTATTCTAGCTTGTGTTCAGGATGAATATAATTATTGGGAAATAGTAGCTTTGTAGCTTTTCTATTAGGAGTGTCAAGAGCAAATTTACCGCCAGACTTTAACAATTTATAAACTTGGTCAAATAGCTGTTCTGCTTCTTCTTTGGTAATATGTTCAATTGATTCTCCAGACCAAACTAAGTCAAAACTATTTTCTTGAAAGCAGCTTAAGTCTGTCATGCTTCCATAAACATATTCAATATTGCAATTTTGGTACTTAACTTGTATTGGCCACTCTTGTCCTGGAAACATCATTTTATCTGGAGGCAAGTCTCTGATATAGATATTTTCTGGAAGATGAGGATATCCAAGCTGCAATAAAGCTCCTCTTTGATCTGATGCAGAATAACCTCCCAAATCTAAGATAACTTTAGCCGATGGTAGCAGTGTTCTAACCATTTTCATTCGAGCACTATGAAGTTTAGTATCCAACATAGAGTTGATATTTTCTTCAGTAGACCTATAATTGCTACTTTCTTCACCTGTCAGCTTTTGTTTAAATTCATTAGCTTCGACCATATTTTTGATAACATCAGCTCGAGAAGCACCTGTTTTAAGTTCGTTTAACCAACCTTCTAATCCATCTGGATCAGCTTCCCGCTCAAATATTACCCAATAGGCCATCCACAGATAGCTTTTGTCGCTTTTAGCGTGAGTAGCTAAAGTTTTTTGAATAGTTGCTTCCAAGCGTTTGGCTGCTTCGGGGTTCATACTACTTCCTCTAATTTTGATTAATTTATTCTAAGCTTAAATAATAGATCTGAGCCTGCATCAACTTACAAAATACAGGCTCAGTTTCATCAGAAATTAGAAAATCTTGGGTTCCAACTCTAAAGCATGGCGATAACAAGCACTCGCTTCATCAATTTGCCCTTTCTTGGTTAACATTTCCCCTAAATTATAATGGAACCAAGAGAAATCAGGCTTCAGTTCAAGAGCGCGACGGTAAGATGCGATCGCTTCATCCCACTGTCCTTTTTGTTGAAATAGATCCGCTAAATTGTTATAGGTATAGGGGTAATCTGGCTTCAACTCAATCGCGTGGCGGTAAAGTGCGATCGCTTGATCAATTTGCCCTTGTTTTGTCAAACATTCACCCAGATAGTAATGAGGCCAAAAAGAGTTAGGATCGCCCTCAATAGCACGGCGATAACAAGCGATCGCCTGCTCCCAATCATTCTTTTGTCCGAATACCTTACCTAACCCCAGATTAGCACCAACACAATCCGGCTGAATCTGCAACGCCATCTGATAAAAAACGATCGCCCCATCTAACCAACCCTGTCTCACCAAAGCATCGGCCAAACCCACATAAAGATCGGCATCATTCGGCGCAATCTCCAAGGCCTTATGATAAAGTTGCACATCATCCGGGTTATACTCAATCGCCTCCCGATAAAGCTTACTCGCCGCCTCTAAATCCCATTGAGCCCTCTGTCTAATCGCATCAGCTAATTTTTGAGGTAGCCAAGGCAAATCCGGCTGAATCTCAGCAGCACGGCGGTAAGACGCGATCGCCCGATCCCACTCTTCCTGATGCTCTAAAGCTTGCCCCAAATTGTAATGAGCCCAAGCAAAATCTGGGTTAAGTTCCAACGCACGCCTATAAACGGGAACCGCTTCCTCCCAACGTTCCAGCTCAATTAGAGCATCTCCTAAGTTATTTTGCGACCAGAAGAAATCCGGGTTAAGTTCAATTGCACGGCGGTAAGCTGCGATCGCCCCCTCCCAATCTTCCAGCTTCACCAAAGCCTCAGCTAAATTACTATGCGATCCAAAATGGTCAGAATTAAGCTCAATTGCCCGCTGGTACGCCGCCGCCGCTTCTTCCCAGCGTTCCAGTTTCAGCAGCGCATCCCCTAAATTGTTCTGCGACCAGAAAAAATCATTTTTAACTTGATTCGCGCCGTTGTAAGCATCCGCAGCTTCCGCCCACCTTTCCAACTTCACCAGCGCATCGCCTAAATTATTATGCGACCAAGAATGATCGGGATTTAACTTAATTGCGCTTAAGTAAGCAGGAACAGCCTCCTCCCACTGTTCCAACTTCATCAGCGCATCAGCTAAATTATTGTGCGACCAAGAATGGTCAGGATTTAACTCAATTGCACGGCGGTAAAAAGCAACCGATTCTTCCCAGTTCTCTTGATTTTTAAGGATTTCTGCTAACTCGTGGAATCCCCAAGAAGAACTAGGATTTAACTCCAATCCTCGACGATAACAATCAATCCCCTGCTCTACTTTCCCTTGTTCCAAGAAAGTTTTAGCTAAATTAATATATTCATCTGCTGTTGCCTTACTCGGATCGAGATTAAACCCTCGATACCAACATTCGGCTGCTTCCTGTGGCTTCCCTACCTGTGTCCAAAGTTTGGCAAAATTGCGGTAAGCCCCAGCAAAATCTGGTTTAATCGCGATCGCCTTTTGAAAAGCTGCGATCGCCGATTGCCATTGCTGCTGACCCCCATAAAGACTGCCCAAATTCGCGTAAGCCTCAGCAAAATTCGGGTTAATTTCTAAAGCTTTGAGATAACAGTTTTTTGCATCCTCTACCTTGCCCATCGCTTGCAAGGCATTGCCCAATAATTTGTATATTGCCGCATCCGGTTTAAGTTGTAGCGATCGCCTACAGGCCGCGATCGCTTGGGGGAATTTCCCCTGGGTTAAATACCCCTCCGCTAACATATTGTATGCTTCCGGGTCTTCTGTACTAATACCGAGCGCCGGTGCCGCAGGGCGCTGCTTAACAGTACCATTTGCCCTAGTTGCTGAAGGCAAAGTATCCATACCCTGACTTGCCGAAGGTAGAGTATCCACGCCCTGACTTGCCGAAGGCAAAGTATCTACACTCTGACTTGCCGAAGGCAAAGTATCTACACCCTGACTTGCAGTTTTGCCATTCATAGCCTTAAGTTCAATGGCTTTTCTATAGTAGGGGGCAGCTTGCTCCAAATTACCTGCTTGCTTGAGAGCATCCCCCAAATTTTGATAAGCTTGAGCCAAATTAGGATTTAATTTAATGGCGCGGCTGTAACAATTAACCGCCTCCTGTAGTTTCTGCTGCTGCAACAGGCTATTACCCAGATTTAGGTGTTCCTCTGCCGTTGCCTTTTCTGGTTCCAGAGTGAATGCCTGATACCAGCAATCTTGAGATTGGGCATCTTTACCAATTTGGGATAATACTTTCGCCAAATTCCGGTATACTCCCGCGAAATTTGGTTTCAGCGCGATCGCTTTTTGATAATGACTAATTGCCTCCGACCATTTTTGCCCAGCCGCGTAAATACTGCCCAAGTTGGCATAAGCTTCAGCAAAATTCGGCTGAATTTGAATTGCCTTAGCATACCAGTGCCTTGCCTCCTCAAATCGGCCTTGAGCCTGCAAAGCATTACCCAAAGTTTTTAGCGCCTGTGCAAAATCGGGTTTTACCTTCAGGGCTTGTTCGCAAGCAGCGATCGCTTCCTCTACTTTCCCTTGGGATAAATAGATTTCTGCCCGTTGGTTAAAATGAACCGCACTCGATTCGGCATTCACTGTCGATTGCATATTTGCACAAGCTCCAGAACCAGCAATAATTACTTATGACTTAGCAATATTAACTCAAGATACACGCCTTAACGCTGAAAATTTTGGCGATCGCGCGGGATGGTTGGTTATATTGACCTGTGGTGACGCTAACCCTTGCGCTCCTGTTCCCGGCTATTGGCTACAGCCTATACATATCTCTATAACAATGAATCAGGGAAGATTAGCGATCGCAACCATTAGAGGCGATCGCCACAAAATCAGAGTCACGAACGCAGTTAGCGCGATATCCGCCTCAGTCCGATAATTGTTATGATAGTAAAGAGATTTTTGGGAGAATGCCCGTGTCGCCTTGGCCTAGTCTAGTAACTGCCTCAGCTTTACTCATCTACTTAGTTTTCATCATCAACGTCGGGAGAGCTAGAGCTCAGTATAAAATGTCTCCGCCCCAGATGACAGGGAATCCCGACTTTGAGCGTGTGGTGCGGGTTCAGCAGAATACTTTAGAGCAACTTGTCATCTTTTTGCCCTCACTGTGGCTATTTTCCGAGTTTATCAGTCCAATTTGGGCTTCTGGAATTGGTGCATTTTGGTTGGTTGGGCGCATTTTATTTGCTTGGGGTTACTATCAAGCTGCGGAGAAACGTATGCTCGGTTTTGGAATTACTTCCTTTGCTAATTTTACTCTCCTTGCGGGTTCTTTAATTGGCATAATTTTGCAATTATTAAAGTCTTCACCATAGCTAGTAGAGTCAGATCAACTTAGAATTGCTATAGTTAAATAGCTTCCTTCCACCCTTAATTCTATTCCCTTCTTCCCTTCTTCCTTCTTCCTTCTTCCCTAGCCCCTAGCCCCTAGCCCCTAGCCCCTTCTTCACCCTAGCTATATTTAGGAGAAAATATGTCAGATAAAGAGAAAGAGAAAGAGAAAGTTAAATTTGAAATCAGCAAACGCCTCTTTGAACAGCTTTCTGAATGGCAAGATAAAATGGAAGCAGCAGATCGATTAGCCGATGAGTCAGAGAAAAGGGAACCAACTCAAACTGAAACTCATCCAGATATTTATGAAAGCCATCCAAAAACAGATAATTCCTAGTCTGGGAATTGCATTATTTTTAGCAGCAATCTCTGCGCCTCCTGCCTTGGCTAACCCACTCACCAGTAGTCAAATTCAGCAGGTGAATAGCGGTTTATTTCGGTCAAATTCTCAAGACTTTTTTGAGGAGGGTAGGCGTAAACTGGACAAAGAAATTGAAATTTTACTCCAAAGACTTTTAACCTCCGATCGAGAGATACTTGAGATTGATGAAAAACTGCGATCCGAGCTGTGCAGCGGGGAATTGAAAATATCAGCGCAACAGTTAGATAGAATGGACAATCACCAACTCAAAACTCTGAATGCAAGAGTTAAACAGATTTGTACGGCTAACCCCCATAAAGCCAAGGCTGGAAATTGATATGATATCACGTAGTAATGACGACGAATCGAGAAGAGATGGAAAAACTGAAATTATTAATGCTAGAAGCTGAAACTGCGGGTCAACTAGCTGCCTTAATTATTGACTTCACCCATGAAGAAATAATGCAGGTTTACAGCGAACTCGTACTGGAACAGCAAGCTAGAATTCAGGCAATTTGGAAGTATGTAGTGTTAACAATTAACACTTAACGGTTAACGGTTTTGGGATTGCTTCGGAAGCCTCGCAATGACAAGTACAGGATTTACGCTGGGATTAGAAACCGGGTTTCTTCATAATATCTCTAGTTTCCCAATATTGATTTTTCTGAGAAACCCGGTTTCTTTGCATATTAAAGCATTTTTTCCAGAAATTGCTTGGCGCGATCGCACTTCGGGTTACTGAAAAACTCCCTCGGCGGTTCATCCTCAGCGACTTTTCCGCCATCCAGAAATAATATTCGGTGGGCTACTTCCCGCGCAAATCCCATCTCGTGAGTGACAATTGCCATTGTAATTCCCGTCTGCGCTAAAGCTTTCATCACATCTAACACTTCTTTAACCATTTCTGGATCGAGTGCAGAAGTTGGTTCATCCATCAACAAAATTTCCGGTTCCATTGCCAAGGATCGTGCGATCGCCACCCGCTGTTTTTGTCCCCCCGACAGCTTAGAAGGGTAAACCTCCGCCTTATCTGACAAACCTACTTTTTCAAGCAATTCTAATCCCTTTTGATGCGCCTCACCCTTAGCAACCTGCTTCACCTTTATAGGCGCATAAATCACATTTTGCAATACCGTCATGTGCGGGAATAAATGAAAATGTTGAAACACCATCCCGACTTTCTGGCGAATTTTCAGAATATCTACATTCGCCGAAGTAATATCAACTCCGTCAATGTAGATATTCCCAGAAGTAGGAATTTCCAGTAAATTCAAACACCGCAAAAAAGTAGACTTACCGCACCCGGAAGGGCCGATAATAGCAATCACTTCTCCTTGATTAATCTCAGTGCTAATCTCGCGCAAAACCTTGAGATCGCCAAAAGATTTATAGAGCCTGTCAACCTTAACTGCTACTTTGGAGTCTGCGTTCGAGTACATTTGCCCCCCAAGTTAAACTAAGCACCATTAAGTAGTAAATTATCCCCACAAATATCAAAGGTTCAAAGTAAATATACTTCTCTGCCCCGACAATTGTGGCGCGACGTAGCAAATCTTCTACGCCAATTACTGAAACTAAAGCTGAGTCTTTCAACAAAGCAATACTTTCATTTACCAATGCAGGCAAAATATTTTTTAAAGCCTGCGGTAAGATAATATCCCCCATCATTAGTTTGTAGGGAACACCAAGGGATTCTGCTGCTTCCTTTTGCCCTTTATCTACTGCTTGAATTCCAGCGCGAATTGTTTCGGAGATATAAGCCCCAGAATTGAGGAAAAAAGTAATCACACCAGCTTGCAGCGCTGATATATTATACCCCGTAAGCTGTGGTGTTGCAAAGTAAACTAAAGTTAACTGCAAAATTAGGGGCGTTCCCCGGAAAATTGAAGTGTAGCCGTTGGCAAATAAGGAAAGCGGTTTGATGCTAGAAATCTTAAACAGAGATAGGACGATACCCCAGATAAATCCGAGAAATGCCGACAGCAGGGTAAATGTTAATGTTACCCAGATTCCGCCTAAGATAAAAGGCATATTCGGCAATATTTTGCCAAAATCTAGACCAAATTTTGGGGTAGGGGCTGGCTGATCTG
Organism: Kamptonema sp. UHCC 0994; assembly: GCF_029167235.1. Taxonomy (GTDB): domain Bacteria; phylum Cyanobacteriota; class Cyanobacteriia; order Cyanobacteriales; family Microcoleaceae; genus Kamptonema. The sequence continues at coordinate 45,304 of NZ_JARFTR010000035.1, forward strand.
TAGTCGGTTCTTGAGCTATTGGTCGAGAAAACCACTGAGTAGCGAATTCCTTAAGTTTACCATTGTCTTTCATTTGCTGGAGGACGCGGTTAAACTCTGGAACTAATCTCGAACTTTTGGGAAAGGCGATCGCAGAACCACTTTCTTCAGTATTAGGAATTACATTAAATTCTAGGTCAGGATTTGCTTCCGCATAACCCTTAGCAACCGTATCTTCAATTATCCCCGCAGTCAGTCGATTGGATTTAACTTCTTGAATGATATCAGCAATTTTATTCAGAGGAACCATCTCCACTCCCGCCATCTTTTTGACAGCTTCCTGCTGAATACTTCCCAGTTGTACGCCTACTTTTTTGCCTGCTAAATCTTCAGGTTTGGTCAGTTTGCTGCCTTTATTAGCGACAATTGTATTTTGAGCTTCGTAATAAAGAACGGAAAAATCAACATTTTTTTTCCGTTCAGGTGTGGGAGTCATCCCCGCCATTACAAAATCTGCTCGACCTGCTTGCAAAGCCGGAATTAAGCCGTTAAAATCCATACCTATGATTTGGAATTCATAGCCTAATTCTTTTGTAATATATTTGGCAATATCTACATCAAAACCGATAATTTCATTACCACTAACAGCCGTATCCTTAAATTCATAGGGCGGGTAATCTGGGGAAGTCGCCATTGTTAAAGTCTTGTTGGCGGTTTGGGGATAGCTAGCGATCGCAATCAATGAGAAGGCGATGGCGATCGCAACCACCAGCACTGATTTTAATTTTAAACGTTTCATGTCGAGCATTTCCCTTAAAAATCCCCTACCAAACTAGACCAAAAGTTCTCTGACGTAACGCCGCCGTCCCGGCGGTATCTTGACCGCCGGGACAGCGGTGCTACAAACAATTATAGTAAGTCTTGTTCAAGACAGATAATCCAGAACTTACGCAAAATTATTCGTAACGCCGCCATCCTGGCGGTAAAATAACCGCCAGGATGGCGGCGTTACGTAGAGCGTGCGTAAGTCCTGTAATTGCACCACAAGCTTACCTTTAGGGTACATAATTAATGCACCCTACTTATAGGGTTTAGAAAGTAAAGCTAGTTCGCAGAACTCCCACCCATGTTGTACCATTGTCCTCGTTGTGATCTGTATTGGTAATCACATAAACACCAGGGGTAACGCTGATAAAGTCACTCACTTGGATACGATATAGAGCCTCTACATGGAGAGAAGTAGCGTCGTCTCTATTACCTTTAATATCATTTTCAGTCACCTTGGGTGGTATGCCAACAATGATGCCACCAAGATTGCCTTCTTTAAACAAATCTGGGAAAGCAAAAGCGATCGCACCGTTCCAAATTCCGGCACTTGCATCTCCGCCTGACAACTGTTTAGCATCTACATATCCCACCCAACTCGCAAGGGCAAATCGAGGAGAAAGTTGCCAACTTGCCTCAAAACCGTAGTGGTTTCCTCTAGTAGCTTCTTGGCCAAAAGGTTCATTAGCATTATTGCTACCGGTACCTAGAGACAAGTTAACATCATTACGCCGGGAGTAACTTCGGACATAACTTAATGCCAGATCGATCTGAGGAGTTGGCGAATAGGTCAATTGAGCTAAAGCGCCGTAGCTACCATTAAAAAGTCCGTTACCTTCAGTAGGATCGGCAGCAGTATTAGCGAGATAGCTCAAAGTTAAATTCAGCTTATTTCCTAATCGGTGATTAATCGCAATTCCTGTTTCTCCAGGGGTGTTATAAATAGCCGGATTGAAGGCCCCAAACCGAGAAACAGCACCGTCAGCACTACCAGCGAAATAGGGGTTAATAATCGGGCCCACATCGTCAGAAGTAAGTCCTTTTGCCCCAATTTCAACAGTAGTGTTATTACCAAGGGGAAAGAGATAGCTTAATTTATCAAGAATGATTTGGGAACCGTCATCGCCGTCAAAGTTCGTGCGAGTCATTGGGGTTCCAGTTATGCGATCCAACCTCGCCATATTTCTCGCTTGCAACCTGGTTCTCAATCTGTCTTCGCCAGTGAAGCTAGTGTCGAAATTCAAGCGCACCCGATAGCCAAAGTTTGTATTAGTATTGTCATCATCAACAGCGCCGTCTCCGAAGGTATCGGTGATTGCCCAAATGGTTTCTCCGTTTAGCTTAGTAGTGGTTGAGAATTGATTGGCTTCGAGTTCCGTTGCCCGCGCTTCTAAGCTATCTATTCGACCTCGCAAGGTAGATAATTCGGCGGCAAATTCTTCTTGCAATCGTTGCAATATCGCTAAGTCTTCTTTGGTGACAAAGTTAGCTGTAGCTCCACCTATTAATCTGGTAATTTGGTCTAAGCAAGCGTTTAATCCTGCGGCAAATTCGTATCGAGTTAATGCTCTATTGCCGCGAAATGTGCCATCGGGATATCCCGCTATACAGCCGTATCGTTCTACGAGGGATTGTAGGGCTTGAAATGCCCAATCTGTAGGCTGTACGTCGGATAGTTGAGATACTGATGTCACCTGACTCATGGAGTTTGCATCTTGCGATTTAGATGCAGATTCTACCTGAGTAGGGAAATTTTGCTCTGGCTCAATTACGGTGGGTTGCGATTGGTTTACTTCGTTGGCAATGACGATGGGGGAAACTGAATTTAATGTGTTGGTAACATCATCAATTTCTGAGTCAAATTGCTTTACTTCGTTGGCAATTGTAATGGCATTTATTGCATCAGGAATTTGACTAACACCAGCCGTTGTTTCTGCGGCAATAGCTATGTTTTCTACTAGCAAGGTGTTGCCAATAAAAGCTAGGCAAAACCAGAAACTTTTTCCGAAAAATTTTGACATTGTTGCTACTCACACCTAATTATAACTAGGGACTAGGGGCTAGGGGCTAGGGGAAGAAGGGAAGCAATAGAGATAAGGACACGGCAATGCCTTCTCCCTACGGGGATCGATCGATTTGGGATTTACTTCAACCACTTGGAATTTGCTGTATGTAACCAAATTTGATTTGATTACCAAAATTCCACGATCGCGATCTTGAATAACTTGAATATTACTGCCTTATAAATTTTTTTCTGTCAAATTTGATATTTTTTAACGCTGGGAAGGAAAAAATTTACAAATCCTTTTCCTCCCTGCTTCTAAGGTAGCGACTCTAGGCATAACTGCCGGAAATCATCTCCTCGTTGCTCAAAGTTCTGGTATTGATCGAAGCTAGCACAGGCTGGTGACAGCAGGACAACTTTCGCGTTATACTCTTTAGCAAGTTCTGAACTCCGGGAAACGGCTCGTTCCATTGTTTCTACTATTTCCCAACTGCTATAATTAGCTTGTTGTAGACGCTTGGCGAAGGTGTCAGCAGCGTTACCAATCAACAAGACGGCGGCGGCTTTGGCTTGAATGGTTTCGATCCAGGCGAGATCGTCGCCTTCTTTGGCTTCACCGCCTGCAATTAGGATTGCTGGTGTCGCAACGGAGGCTAATCCGACTTCGGCAGCATCGTAGTTGGTGGCTTTGCTATCATTAATAAAGTCTATGCCGGCCCAAGTGCGGATGTGTTCGAGGCGGTGGGGTACTCCGGGGAAATTAGCAATTGCTTGGGCGATCGCATCTTTCTCAATTCCTGCTAAACGCGCCGCCGCTACAGCCATTAGTAAATTTTGCTGGTTATGAGATCCTACCATCCGCAAAGAATCAACGGGCAGAATTTTTTCACCCAGCGCGATCGCCCATCCATCCTCAATATAAGCACCCCGCGCCGGATCTCCTAACAATTCTGCTTTACCTTTAACACTTGTCCAGCAAGCTTTTGGCCAACTTTCAACCCCTTTTTCGCGTAAGTAAGGGTCATCTCCGTTAATCACTTGTAACTCGGATTGCTTGAGCAAATGGGCTTTAATGTTGTAATAATTTTCTAAGGTTTTGTGGCGGCTGAGATGATCGGGAGTAAAAGTTGTCCAAATACTAATTTTAGGCGCAATTGAGGGCGATGATTCAATTTGATAACTGCTCATTTCTGCAATTACCCAATCGGGAGGCTTTTCGCCCAAAGCTAACTCACAAGCAGCATAGCCAATATTGCCACAAGCCGGAGCGTAAAAACCCGCCGTTTGAAAGATAGCAGCGATTAGCGCGGTTGTGGTGGTTTTGCCATTAGTACCGGTGATCCCAATCCAAGACTGAGATTGCAGATGTCGCCACGCAAGTTCTACTTCTCCTATTGTCTCAATTCCGAGCTCTCTGGCGCGGATTAATGCTGGTAAATCCCAAGGAACGCCAGGGCTCACAACTATTAAATTTAGAGGTGTTGCTGGTGCAAATGAATGGCACAACTCAACTGCAATTCCTTCTGTTGCGAGTTCCTGTTGTTGCTGTTGTAAGATTGGGGAAGAGGCGCGATCGCTTAGCGTCACTGAGTAACCTTCCCGTTTTAATAGTCGCGCAGCGGCAATTCCTGATCTTCCCAGACCGATAATGTGAGCATTGAGCATATTAAAGGTAGCTTCCCTGGTTTGAGCAATCTTTATGTTACAGCAAAGCTAGCCCAAAACTTGCCAGCGATCGCAGATATTATCCCTGTGTCCTGAGAGCCAAAGACCGACAAAGGAGGACTTAAGCTATTAGACAAGGACTTTAGTCCCTGGCAGACCAAGCTCAGGTAGTTAACATCAGTAAGTTTTCACATATTCCTTAATTACAGGTTGAAGAGTGAAAAGATTTCGCTCTCCTTCCCTAATTTTTTCAATCAAATCGCGCCTTCCCAAAGATTGAATCGCTTTCAATAACTCAGAATGAGATAATTGTATACGCTCTGGAATTTGTGCCAGAGAAACAGGTAAATTTTCACTTGCCAACCAAGACATTACTTGTTTTTCCGACTCGGATAAGCGATGAAAAGATTGATGCAATACTGCTTCTAAATCTCCCAAAAATAGGGTATGATATGATAAGGCTTCGGCAACGCTACCGTTAAACACATCTTGAATCATCGTTGCCACTATTTTTAACCATAAAGGATTGCCTCCGTAGGGTTCAATTAGTTCTAACCATTTTTCCTCATCAGCTAATCCTTTTTCTCGTAGAATTCCCATTGCCTCGGCACCTAATCCGCTGAGTTCTAATGAGCGAACGGGTTGATTTTCGCCTTCTAATATAGATATTTCTTTGGGCTTCTCGGAACTTATTAATATTAAGCAACTGTGATGATATAGTTCTGCTATTTGTTTGAAGAATGTACCGTAATCTTCATATCCTGGTTTGTAGTTTCCCGCTAGTTGTCCGCTGCTGTTGAGGGTTTGTACATCATCAAGTATCAGGAGACAGCGGTATTTTCGCAGGTAATCTAGTAGGGGCAATCCCCCTGTGGTTGCCCTTTCTTCGGTATCTGGGGCGGGCACGCCGTTGGGATCTGGGGCGGGCACGGGGGCACCGCCCCTACAGAATTGGACTATATTTGTTTGGAGTGTTTTTAGGGGTGGGGAAGTGCTTAGACTTCGCCAGAAGATGTAATCAAATTCATGTTTGATTTGTTCTACTAGGTGAACCGCGATCGCGGTTTTGCCGATGCCAGTTATGCCTAATATGGCGACTAGGCGGGTGTTTTCGTGTAAAATCCACTGTTTGAGGGTGGTGAGTTGGGGAGTGCGATCGTAGAAACTCCCAAAATTAGGCATTTCACCTAAATATTCGCGCACTTTGGGTTTAGCATTGGCTTTATTGAGAGGTTCTTCATCGGGTGGTAAGTTGGGAACTTTTGGGGAACGTGAATTATTTTCACAGAAGTTAACATTATTAATCTGTACAAAGTCTTTTGTAAAATTTAAGACGTTTGAAAATTGTAACCTTTCCAAGGTAGCTCTAAAATTTGATTTATTGATTTCTTCGCCTGATACTTCTGAAAGTAGCTTCCATAATTCTGATGCAATATCCTTGATGTGACCTTCAGTACAGTGAGATTCTTCTGCTATTTTTGAGTATTTCTGACCTTGCAAAGTTCCCCGCAGTATCACCTCTTGCAGATTATCTAAGTGTTTTCCCGTATTGACAAAAACTAGGTCGTCGGCAAGTTTTAAGACTTCTTGAACGTCCATAGGTCGGGTAGATGCTGGGGTTTTGCCTATTATATCCTACTTTATCCGACTTTTTCCGGCCTGACAGAATTTGTCAGGCTTTTTCTGGCATGGGTAAATGGCAAATCATATAAAAGTGCCTACTTTATCCGACTTTTCCCGACTGGACAAGACTTAGGTTTTATAGTCACAATCATCTTTAACAGAAAAAATTACAGCTTTCTAAGATAAAAAAAATGACTACACAAGCATTATCCCTCCCACAAGCCAACTTAAAAATGGCTCTCTGGCAAGTAGATGCCGATTCAATGAGCAGTAGCGATTTGTATGTCTGGTTAAATGATAGCGGGTTGCCCTACGAAGTCAGCATCAGATTGCACGAGTTGGCTAGCTACACGAAAAAAGCTGGTAACAAAGTTTTGGCTGTAGGGAAAATTGTTCTGCTCAAAATTATCGAGTTTGTCAAGGCACATCCTAATTTAGCTACAGGCATTGCTCTAGGAGCTGCTGTGGGGCTATTGGCAAGTTCAGTACCAGTTATAGGCCCAGTGTTAGGGCCATTAGCAGCAGTGCTAGGTATAACTGTTGGTGCGATCGCTGGACATAGACTAGATCAAGGCTACCGTCAAGTAGATGGCATAGTTGGAGTAACACAAGACTTTATTCAAATCGCCCGATTGTTTTTTCAACTACTGATTGATGTTTTCAATGCAGTTTTCCGCAACGTTATTACTGCTTAAACAGAAAAACAACTCTAAACTTGAGGTCTGATATGTCTGGAAATAAATCTGTAGCTAAAGAGCAAATTCTTAAAGCGATTGAGCAATTGGAAAAAAATCCTAATGATAAGCTAGGAATCTTAGCTGATATTGGGATTGGTGTGGTAGGTGCTGGTGCTGCCGGTGCTGCTGTTGCAGCTTTCGGCGGTACATCCATCCATATTGTTTGGGCTAGTAGCACTTGCACCCCCAGTAGGATTGGTCGTTGGCGGTGCAGCATTAGGTGCAGCGGCTCTCGTTGGAGCAAAGAGAATCTTTTTTGATGGCACCTTCAACGAAGGGAAACAAGCAGAAATGCTCAAACAGTTAAAAGAACAGCAAAGAGAGATCGAAACAAAAGAAAGAGCATCTAAACTTGGAGACAGTGACAAGACAAAATTTATCGTTTCATTGAAAGAACCAGTTAGGCTTAATCTAATTAGCCCTAAAGATGCTCAGGATTTAATGAGGGCTGTCGAAAGTGGTCAAATGTCTATCAAAGAGGCAATTAAGATGGTTCAGGCTGTCGTTGAATCAGCTAAACTGCAATAGTCTTTTGACTTCACATTCTCAGAATACCAGGCACAGGCTATCTGGCTCTGGTCTTTCTGAGAATTGACTTAGCTGCTGAAACAGCGATCGTCCACAACACTTTATTATAGCGATCGCCCTTACTTTCCTAAAGCGCGATCGCTTCCAATATAATGCTATAATCCTATTTGGCAGTTTGAGTTATTTCATATTCTCTCCAGTATTTTTTAGCTTGGCTAATATCTTGCTCTAATCGCTCTAATATTGGATCTAAGGAAACATCAGTTAATGTGCCTTGAGACATAGCTTTTACAAAAATGATATTTTAAATAATACCATAGTTATTGCTGACGTATTTTGTAAAAATACGAATTTGTATTGCTGCTATCCCACCTACAAGGTTTTAACCTTTGACAATCTGACCAAAATCAGCTAATACCCGTGCATGATTCCGCAATAAACCCAATAAGTTTAATCGATTTTGCTTAATTTCTGGATTAGCATCCATCACTAAAACGCTTTCTGGCCCATCGAAAAAGTTGCTAACTGCCGGGGCAATTTCAGCTAAACTTTCTACCAATTGCTGATAATTTCTACTTTCCTTAGATGCCTGAGTTTTCGGTACTAACTGCACGATTGCATCATAAAAAGCTTGTTCCGATGACTTTTGGAATAGTTCAGGACTTATTTCTTCAGGTTCCAATTTCGTTTTATCGAAATCTCCTTGACCTGCTAAACGAGTCGATCGGTTAACAGTTTCGTAAATCTTATCTAAAGTGCCGTTATTGCGGATATTTTGCAAGAATATCGCTCTTTCTAACGCATCCAATAAATCCCGCAATGCCCGTAAAGTATATTCTGGATCTTTTTCTCCCAAAACTGCATTCACCAAGTCATAGTCAATGCCTTTTTCTTCTTGCAGTAACGTGCGGATACGTTGCAGGAAAAATTCATACAATTGTGACATCAAATTTGACGGTGCTATGGGGCTATTTTGGGTAAATTCATTTACAACTTTTAAGATTAATCCCTGTAAATCTAGAGGCAATTGTGCCGCCCAAGTTATGTTAATTATCGCATTCGCTGACCGCCGTAAGGCAAAGGGATCAGAGGAACCAGTTGGTATCATCCCTAAGCCAAAAATACTAACTAAAGTATCTAATTTATCGGCTAAGGCGACAACTTGACCTGTCAATGTTTGCGGTAAAATATCCCCTGCACCTCTGGGTAAGTAATGTTCAAAAATAGCGGTTGCTACTGCTTCCGGTTCGCCACTAGCTAAGGCGTATTTTTGCCCCATTATTCCCTGCAATTCTGGGAATTCGTAGACCATTTGGGTAACGAGGTCTCCTTTACAAAGTAAGGCGGCGCGTTGAATATTGCCGCGTTGTTCTTCTGTTACTTGCAATTGGTCAGCAATTAGGTTCGCTATTTTACTGAAGCGATTGATTTTATCTCTAACAGTGCCTAAATCTTCTTGAAATGTGACTTTTTCTAATTGCGGTAAATAGCTTTCTAAGGGTTTAGCTAAGTCGGCTTTATAGAAAAAGTCGCCGTCAGCTAAGCGAGCACGAACTACTCGCCCGTTACCAGTGGCAATTACATCAGATTTTGCTGGATCGCCGTTGGAAATTGTGATGAAATAAGGCAATAATTCGCTGGAAGCTTCGCTTTTCAGGATGGGAAAATAGCGTTGATTTTTGACAATAATTGTGGTAATTGCTTCCGGCGGCAATATCAAAAATTCTTCGTCAAATTTGCCGACTACTGCTGTCGGCCATTCGACTAAGTTTGTGACTTCTTCTAACAATTCAGTGGTAATGTCGGCTTTACCGCCTTGTTTTTTGGCGGCTGCTTCTACTTGTTCTCGGATTTTAGTTTGACGCTTTTCGGGGTCAACTTCGATGTAGGCGGAACGCAAAGATTCTAGATAATTCTCAGCTTTGGGAATGGTGACTGGTTGCGGGTGTAAAACTCGATGGCCTTGGGATATGCGATCGCTCTTTACTGTCTCTGAACCGTTGACTAATGTTATCGGCAATACGGCATCATCTAATAATGCTACCAGCCAGCGAATCGGTCGCGGAAATTTTAATTCTCCGTCTCCCCAACGCATTAATCTTTTACCTTCCAATTTGCTAATCCACTGGGGAATTAGTTCGGCTAAAATATCGGCGGTGGGGCGGCCGGGGATTTTTTTAAGGATAAAAATAAAGTCGCCTTTGTCGGTGGGACGAATTTCTAAGCTGTCGATTTCTACGCCTTGTTTTTTGGCAAAACCTTCTGCTGCTTTGGTGGGTTTACCATCTTTAAATGCTGTGGCGGCGGGTGGGCCTTTGATTTCTTCTTCGCGATCGCTTTGTTGGGTTGGTAGTCCTTCAATGACAACGGCTAAACGTCGCGGGGTTCCATATACATTAATTGCCTCATTTGTCAAGGATTGTTCGGCGATCGCAGCCGGAATTAGTCGCTGCCACTGCGCGATCGCTTCTTTGACAAAGGTTGCTGGTAATTCTTCTGTACCGACTTCTAATAAAAATGTCGCCATATCACTTATTGTTATTTTTGTCAAGAGCGTTGAGGACTTAACCATTAAAATCTGAAACTTCGACCCCCCCAACCCCCCCTTGTTAAGGGGGGGTTTTTGATTCCCCCTTGTTAAGGGGGGGCTTTTGATCCCCCCCTGTTAAGGGATTGATATCCGTCCTACTGCTGGTGATGCGAATACCCCCTGTTAAAGGGGCTTTTGATCCCCCCCTTAACAAGGGGGGTTAGGGGGGTAAGTCCTAAAGCAATGAATTTGCTAGTTCAAGGAATATCCAAAAAAGGCCCAAAAGTTGAGCATACCACGTAGAATCGGGATGAAACCAATCTTTCAAGACCCGATGACTTTGGCGGAAGAACTGGGACAAAAATGGAGTGCGCGACTCCAACAAGATTATCCCGATATGAGCGCGATCGCGATCGACAGTATTGTACGCTGGCTGTTGGGAGAAAAGCCAGAGCGATTTGATGCTCTAACTCCAGCTCAAAAGGCGATCGCTTCCCAAGCGATAGAATTTCAGTATGGGATTCTGCGACAGAGATATCTGGGAGTAACGCCCGAACAAGCTTACCGCAACTTGATCGGACGGTTGGGGGGTTTAGTCGTCTTGCGGGAGAAAATCAAGGCGTGGGTAGCATTAAGTCGCGATCGCCAGCGAAGTGCGGTAGAAGTATTACAAGAAGTAATTCAGGAAATGCTCAAAGGCGATCGCTACCTCCAGCAACAAATCGCCTGGATTGCTGAATGTACAGCCGATAATCGCCTCCGCAACGCCTTATTACTAGCGAATTTAGAAGAATATTGCTTGCGTCCGATTCGCAACCAACCGCTCTTAGTTTACCGTTTCGTTAACTACCTGCATCGCACCCAGCGAGGCGGCTTAACTCAAGTCCCAGCGGGGGATTGGGTGCGACTGGTATCCGAGGAAATTGTCCCCCAGGATGCTGATGATACAGTTAGCCTATTAGATGAACAAGCAGTAGAGCAATATCGAGAAAATCAAGCTTGGGAAGAGCAACAAGGACTTAGAAAGAAAGTACAAGTGGAATTTCAGGCTTATTTAGCGGATGAAGTCGATCCGATGGCGGCCGAATGGCTGCGACTTTACTTATTAGGACGTTCTCAGGAAGCGATCGCCCAAGCTTTAAATATACCAGTCAAGCAGATTTATCGGCTACGGGAAAAAGTTACATATCATGCTATTCGTAACTTTGCTGTCAAAGGCGCACCCGAATTAGTTGCAAGTTGGCTAGAAACTTCCTTTGAACACAACTTAGGTTTACCGCCAAAGCTGTGGAAACAATTCTGGGAAAGCCTGACACCCATTCAGAAACAATTGATCGAAGATTTGAAAGCAGGTAAAACTGTAGATGCGATCGCCGCTGAAATGAAAATCAAAACCAATCACGTCATCAGCGAATGGAGTCAAATATATTTAGCCGCCCAAAACTTGCGGAATGGGTAATTGGCGATCGGTAATGGATAACTGCAATCTTTAGGTGTAAGATAAAAGCAGCACTCCCAAATTCTGAGGATTTTCTACCCGCGACAGGCGTTAATTGTTTTGACACTGCACTCAACCGTACAAAAAGCTAGAGTGCCTTTCCCAGATCGAGGATGTCAAACTTAAAAAATACGGCTGCTAGTTCAACTAGAGCAGTTGAGCGCAAAGTTCTCAATTTTTGGTGCATCTGGTCGTCAAGGGAGTTGCAGCTTTTAGTCGTACAAAAGAGGTTGATTTGCCTGTAGAAGCGCGATCGCTCGCGTCTGTCCAAGACACCAATGGGCTAATGCTATCCAAAACTCAAACTGACTGGGCTGCTGAAATGGCTTCCGATCAGGTATTTTACCTGATTGATACCGTTCTGCCTTTTGAAGCCTGCCTCTACTATCAAGTTCTGCCTCTCTCCCTAGAAGGTAGCATTTTTAAACTGGGCATTGTCGATCCGCAAGATGACTTAGCCTTAGACTACGTGCGCCGAATTTTAGCTTACATGAATTGCTCAGTGGTGACACAGCCAATTTCCTCTGAAGCTCAGCGATCGATGCTTTCGGCTTACTTGTTCCACACCAGCCAGCCACAGGAAGCAACAACAAAGGGAAGTCAAGAGGGAACAACTGTCAGAACTGCTCAGAATGCTACTGAAACTGTCGCTGATGATTCCACTCTCATTGTGTCAGTTCAGGAGCGTGTTGATGGGTACAAACCTCCAACTCGGACAAGTGAAACATCCGCACCTGCAATAGCTAAACCGAGTAGATCTGAGGTTTCAGAATCGGAGACGCTGGATGTTTTAGATGTGCAAGCTTTATATTTATCCAGTCCCGTTGAAATTCTGGCTACTTTGCCACCAAAACAGTTATTACCAGAATTATTAGCTAGAGTTTTAGAGAAGGGAATTGGCCGACTATTTTTTGAGCGGCAGCAATTCCAAGGTAAGATTTTATGGAGTCAGGATGGGGTTTTAAAATCAGTATTGGAAGGTTTAGATGGAAATATATTTCAAGGGGTAATTAATGAGTTAAAGCTGTTGACTCAATTGCCTTTAATTCCGCTGGAAGCACCTCAACAGGTGGAGATTGAACGAGTTTACAAGCAAAGTCATTTGCTCTTGCGGTTGCGAGTGATGCCTGGGAATTACGGAGAGGAAGCGACGCTTCAGGTTTTGCGGGGAGCAGCTTTGAGGTTTTATCAACAGCAACAGTTATCTAATTTGAATCGGGATGCCTTACGGCTGGCGGAACAGCTTCAGCGGAAGGTGAATCAAATTCGCGATCGCACTCGTCTTGCTACTATGCCTGTAGATATTTCCGCTTTAGAACAGTTGCTTAAGAGTGTAGATCGGCAGCTTGAAGCTTTGATGGCTGAGAATAAACTTCATCATCCCGATACTTAAATGAGGGATAATTTTTGAATTATTGACTTTTGCAGTACCACTCGCACTGGTCACACCGCCATTTAAGATATTCAACTTTTGGCCAATTAGTTTGATTGACGGGAAGTTGTAGCGATTTTCCGTGAAATTCTTTGTAGTAGCTTTGACCTAAGCTGGGGGCAATCTGTACTGTCATTGTTACAGGGTTGATTGTAATCAGGTTGAGGTCAAAAAGGGTATGAATATCTGCCCGCAATAGTAACCCATTGGAGGGGTGATTGTTTTCTGTTTCAATGTACGGGATAATGTGGGCAGCTTCTAAAGCTTCGACTGCATCGCATCCGGTGATAGCACAGTGATAGTTATAAGCTAGGAGTAAATATTGGCGAAACTGATATTGTCCTTGTCTGCGAGCAATTGATATGGTGATTCGCTCTTGAGCTTTTTTTAGACTTTTTGGTGTGAAGTCTTCTTGAGATTCCAGTTGTTGATAAGCTTGAGCAAGTTCGTCAACTTTAGGATTAATAGGCTGCTGAATGACATGGGTAATTTTCGGAGTTTCTTCCTTAGCAGTGATTTCAGTAACAATTTCTGGGACGCTTTTGTTTAAAGATGGCGGTTGTTCTTGATTAAGATTTGGCAGTTCAGGGTTATTAATCTCTGGTAATTTTAGAGCGACCTCTGAGTTAATCTCTTCAGTTTGGGAATCTTCTGTAATATCGCGAACTCCTGCTGCTAAAGGATCAAAGTTTTCGGGAAATATAGTTTCTTCATTGGCTATAGCATTTTCAAGGTTTGCCCCTGAAAGGTTTGCCCTTTTGAGGTTTGCCCATTGGAGGTTTGCCCCTGAAAGGTTTGCCCCTTGGAGTTTTGCCTTTTTAAGGTTTGCCCATTGGAGGTTTGCCCCTGAAAGGTTTGCCTCTTGGAGTTTTAAGCTTTGGAGTTTTACATTTTTAAGGTTTGCCTTTTTAAGGTTTGCTCCTTCGAGGTTTGCCCATGGGAGGTTTGCTCCTTCGAGGTTTGCTCCTTCGAGGTTTGCCCCTTCGAGGTATGCCGCTTTGAGGTTTGCCCCTGAAAGGTTTGCACTTTCAAAGTTTGCCGCCCATATCCGATCTGCCCCTGAAAGGCTTGCCCCTATGAGGTTTGCCCCTTTGAAGTTTGCGCTTTCAAGGTTTACGCCATAGAGGTTTACCCCTTTGAGGTTTGCCCCTTCGAGGTTTGCCCCTTCGAGGTTTGCCCCTGAAAGGTTTACCTCTTCGAGGTTTGCCCCTTCGAGGTATGTCCATACGCATTTGAGGTCTGCCCCTTCAAGGTTTGCCCCTTTAAGGTTTGCCCCTTTAAGGTTTGCCTCTTTGAGGTTTGCCCCTTTGAGGTTTGCCCCTTGGAGATATTGTCCTTGGAGGTTTGCCCTTTGGAGATTTGCCCCTTCGAGCTTTGCCACTTTGAGCAATCCCGATTGGAGATATTGTCCTTTGAGGTTTGCCCCTTCGAGGTTTGCCCCTTCGAGGTTTGCCCCTTGGAGATATTGTCCTTGGAGGTTTGCCCCTTGGAGGTCTGCCCCTTGGAGATTAGCTCCTTGGAGGTTTGCCCATTGGAGGTCTGCCCCTTGGAGATTAGCTCCTTGGAGGTTTGCCCATTGGAGGTTTGCCTTGAAAAGGTCTGCCCCTTCGAGCTTTGCCCCTTCGAGCTTTGCCCCTTCGAGCTTTGCCCAGTTGAGATTTGCCTCTTTGAGGTTTAAACGTGAAAGGTTTGCCCCACTCAGGTCTCTATTCGAGAAATCTCTAATTCCTCTTGCATAATCATTCTCGATTTTATTACGTTCTAGATCCACCATGTTTTATAACTTAGCCACCTGTATCTAACATTATTTTAATTATATAGTTAACGATAAAAATTTTTAAAACAGAGAAATCGGCTCAAAAATTTCTCTACGTTTAACTTTATCACCTATGATTATCTGGTAAAGGTAGTGAGCGATATTGCATTAATTAGCGTAATTCCTGTTTAAGCTACAGTCCAATCTTCTAATATCAAATTAGGCACTTTAGCAAAATCTCTTTGATTGCGTGTGACTACAACGGCATTACAAGAGAGGGCTATCGATGCTATCCTTAAATCTTGAGTACCAATTCTAACTTTTTGACGTTGTAATTCCAAATAATAGTTATCCGCAATTGTGTCAAAGTTAATTATGGGAAAATCCTGCAAAAAACGAATAGTAGAACCTAGCCTAGTATAAGCTGATATTCTTTGCTCAGAAGAAGTAGCCTGTCTAATTACATTCAGGCGACCACGCATTTGTTCTTCCCAAGTAATTACTGTTATTACTGTTTTTCCCACAGGATATCTATTGAATCGTTCAACTATTAAAGGTTGCTCTCTCTCCAACAAAGAAACATGATCGGTATCTAATATTCTTAGCATTAATGTATTTCTACCCCCTCATCAAGTTGTCGAAAATACTCCTCATCTAATTCGCGACGATACTCAGCAATATAAGCCAACATATCATCAAAAGTTGGATCGTCTTTAAACATACCCACTATTTGAAATATGTGATTATCGGGATTTTCACGCCGGAGTTTTTCTAACTCTTCAGGAGTAAGCTGTCGATTCAAAGTTTCGGGATCTCGTAAATAATCCTTTTTGATTTGAATAATATGATTAACAAATTCCAAATCCTTTTCGGTAATATCCACTAGATGCAAACAAGATTGTATCTGGGATTCAGGAAAATGCTCATACAACTGACCGATAGCCTTAGTAATAAATGACCAAGTAATTCGCTTAATATTTTGGAAAGATAAAATTACTGTTTTACCATGATTAAATGCTTCTGCAATTAGGGGATAAATTACCTGACCTTCATGTTCAAAAGTTAAGTCAGATTTGCCTAATACCTGATCGAGGCTAATATTAATATTGGCATTATTACGCTCTGATTCTGGTTGATATTCCTGGGATTTTGCGGCTGGTACTTGCAAGGCGGCAATTAAATCCATTACCGCCCGTTGGTGTTCAGGAGATAGAGTCCTTAATTGGACAATTATCTCCTGTTCATTGGGGCTTATTTGAGTTATTTGAGTCATGGTTAAATTACCTCAATTGTTTAGTCTAAATTATACATTATTTACTAATCAACAAAAAAGTAGGTTGGGTTTCACTATGTTCCACCCAACCTACCTCTTATTTACTGACACTTACAACCTAAGCCAACACAGGCACAGGCTTTGGCCAACGATTCATTACTTTACCAATGACAGCCAACTCACCCACCAATTGATCGAACTGATCTGGTGTCAAAGATTGCGGCCCATCGGATAACGCCTTCTTCGGATTCGGGTGTACTTCAATCATCAACGAATCTGTACCAGCCGCGATCGCAGCCATCGCCATCGAGGGCACATACTCCGCCAAACCAGTCCCGTGACTAGGATCGATCATAATCGGCAAATGTGTCAGCCCCCGCAACACCGGAATCACCGACAAATCCAACGTATTCCGCGCATACTGGCGGTCAAACGTCCGAATACCCCGTTCGCACAAAATCACATCAGGATTACCAGCAGCCAAAATATACTCAGCCGCCATCAGCCATTCTTCAATCGTCGCCGACATCCCCCGCTTCAGCAGCACAGGTTTATTCCGCGCCCCTACCTTCTTCAACAGCGAGAAATTCTGCATATTTCGGGCACCCACTTGGATCACATCGGCTACTTCCTCGATCGCATCCAAATCAGCCGCATCCATTACTTCCGTAATAATCCCTAAACCGCTAGCTTCCCGCGCCGCCGCCAACAGTCCCAGAGCACTTTCGCCGTGTCCTTGGAACGCATAAGGCGAAGTCCGAGGCTTATAAGCACCACCGCGTAGAAAATGAGCACCAGCAGCTTTGACCCGCATCGCTGTCTCAACGATCATCTCCTCATTTTCCACCGAACAAGGCCCAGCCACGATCGTCAGCGGGTGATGTAAGCCAATGGGTACGGTTCCTGCGGGAGTAGACACCAACACCTCACTCGGTTCACCCTGGCGGTACTCCAGAGAAGCCCGTTTATAAGGACGTTCTACCCGCAACACTTCCTCAATCCAAGAGCTCATTTCCCGCAATTGCAGCGGTTCCAGTTCAACAGTATCGCCGACCAGACCGATCACAACCTTATAACGCCCGACAATTTTTTCTGGAGTCAGACCCCAAGTTGTGGTTAATTCTTCATTAAGCTTGTCAATTTCGACCTCTGGAGTGCCGGCCTTCATCACAATAATCATTTTTGTTCGTTGGTAATTGGTTAACAGTTAAACAGTTAACAGTTAACCGTTAACAGTTAACCGTTAACAATTAACTTTTTGGCTTTGCCGATCGCCACGCCGCCCGCATCCGTCCAAAATTGGTATTGAATTCTTCCCAACCAATGATGCTACCCGGATTTTCTTCATCCCAAGATGCAGAGAGGACACCGTAACTCAGCCCTAAAACCCCTAAACCGAAACAGCCCATGCTCAAAAGTACAACCACTGAGTTTGGTAAAGCCAACCAGCCCTTACTCACAACTAAATAACTGGCAATAAACGTTGAAATTCCGGCTGCTGTAGGTACGCCGCATAATAGTGCCATGCGGCGGATCATGCGTTTGCTGACCACATCTGGAATCGACATTGATGCCTGTGAGGTTAAGGGCTGCTTTGTGTCCTCAGCGGCCTTTACCTGCGTTTCTGGGGGGGCTTTAGGCTTTTTTTTCGTTTTTTTAGCCGGTTCAAAGGGCAACCGCTCTTTAGAAGGTTCTGAGGACATAGAAGAAGGGGCTAGGGGCTAGGGGCTAGGGGCTAGGGGAAGAAGAAGGGGTTATGGGCTAGGGGCTAGGGGCTAGGGAAGGAGGTACAAGTAGAAGCGGG